>JAJFFD010000108.1 GCA_021776805.1 Planctomycetota bacterium | reverse complement strand
TGTCCTCGATCCAGTCTTCGGTATCGCTGTGACGCTGCACCTTCTCCTCATTCCAAACGTCTGAATTGAAAATGGGCAGTTGGTCAACCACCTCTCGGTCAAAGCCCATCTCTATCAGTTGAGATCGGGTTTTCTGCGTTCGATGGCAGCAGAAATTAGCCGTCTCGATTGACTTGGCCCGCCGCTCAATCAGGAATTCCTCGGGTGGCACGTTGTCAATCTGCACCCGGCCTTCCGTCGTTGTCTTGGACAACGTGACATCGTGAAACATCGGCATCGGAATGTCCGGCATGGGATAGCCGCGCATCATGGCTTCATGCTGAAGCATGGCAATCCGCTCTTCAACGCCGGGCTGCGGATATTCGTCATGCTCCAGGATCTCAATGTCGTCCTTACTGGCGATTTCGTAGTACTGCGCGTCGTCCAACTGCGTAAACGTGTGCATCTCGGTCTCTTCGGATTCGTCCCAATAGACCTTGACCACGCCGTTCTTGCTCAGCAAGGCGTCCTTGAACCAGGTGTAGAGAATGAGAAAGCCGGGGTTGTCCCGGTCGAAGATCCAATGAATGTATTCGGTTGCCTGCTGTGCGGCTTCAATATCCTCGGGGCCTTCCGGAGCAAACTTGCCGATCTTGTCGCCCGCTGTGAAAATCCGCAGCAGCGCCGGCATGATCCACTCGATGACGTCGGCAACGTCCGTGGAGACCACCTGCGAGCGCCCTTCCACCTCATCGCCGAAAGGTTCGCCCATATAGTACTCGTGGGCCTCGCGTCGGGATTCGGTGAGATCGCCGCCGATGTAGCCGAGCGAATTGCGCAGCTCACGGCCGAGCACCGCCTTTAGCTCGTCGTCGGTCTTGATGTATTCGTAGGTTGACATCAGACGTTCAAATCCAGGTTGCCACCGATGCAGTCAATTCTGGTGGCACTGCGGCGTTTCAATGTGAGCCACCCGCAATTCTCAGGATATACCACGCCTGGGCAACCGTTGTATTGCGAGCCCCATGTTAGCTGGTAAGCGGAGCCGCCAGCGTCTGCCTCCAGGTAAAGCTTGACCTCCAGCCCATCGGGCCAATTCACCGGGTTGTTGATCGTTAGGTTCGCCGTCAGCACGTCAACCTTTAGCTCCTGCCCCAAAAGGCGGTCGAGGTCCGGCGTGATGGCTCCGGCGACTGGCGTTACCGTCTGCTGGCCCGCCTGCATCTGATTCAGGTTCCACCGCGACGAGCCCGACATTTCCAGGTTTAGCTGGTCAAGCACGGCGGCCGCGAATGTGCCGTTGTTCCACTCCTGCCTACCGCTGATAAGCCGCTTGTATCTTGGCAGGGCGTTGCCGGGAACCCAACTCTCATAGACCGTCGATTGCGACGTGGTATCCTGATCAAGCATCAGCCGGCCGTTGTAGGTTCGGGCGCCGCGTGTGGGTGTAAAGACGGAATCGGTGCCTGCGTCAAGGATGGTCGCCGCATCGTTCTTCGAGAAGTTGAGAAATTCGTTGCGCTTGGCTCCGGCGACAACCTCGATTGCGTTGGCGGTGTAGTTCTCGAAGGTGCCCCCGATGCAGCGCAGAAAGTCCACTGCCGAGCGGATGCCTGTGCCCTCGTCAGCCGAGCGAAACCCATACAGCTCTATGGTGTTACCGCCCTGGAAATCAGCACCGATGTCATTGTCTTCAACCAGGAGATTGAAGGCCAAGCCACGGTTCGGGCCTTCTGTGGCCAGGTCGTCGGTTGTCAGAAGTCCAACAGTGCCGTTTCGAAGGGCACAGTCCGACAGCCGCCAGTAGTACGCCTTGTTACCGTGCAAGTGAACCCCGGCGGCAAGGCCGTAAGTCAGCACGTCCTCAACGATCTGTTGGCGCTCAGTCAATGCCGGGGCATCTACATAGACACCCGTTCCCACCTTACCGACGGTCGAATCCCAAATGGTCATTCCCTTGACGAGACTGCCAGGGCCGGCGCTGTCGAAGCATCTGCCAGCGCCCTGAAACTTGATACTCGTCAGCCATGAACCGGCGCCGATGACATGCTTGGTCGTTGTCCAGGCCACTGCGTCGGGATCGATCTCAAACCAGCCCGGACCAATGTAGACCTGATCGTGCACGGCAAGCTTGGTGACAAGATCGGTCGTGATGTTGACCGCTGACGCCTCATCAACGCCACCGCCAGCTATGACGGGAATATCAGTCGGGGCGAGAGGAACAAGAATGCTCGTCATACTGTGGCAACCCCGTATTTGCGGCCGAAGTCCTGGCGAAGACTGGCACGTTCTGTTGCTGTCGGTATGGTCCTATAAATGGCCAGGGCCTTCATATCGATCTCTTGATGCCCGCTACCAGGGTTGCCGCCTACGTCCAAATTCCCCGAACTGTCGGACGTTGGGGAGCCAACCGGCGTCGTGTTCTCCGTGACGGTATCGGCCACGCCGTTGTTCGTCATCGTCGGGTTATTCGCTACATCATCGGTGTCGTGGTAGACCTCGATGATCGAGTACGCCGACTTGCTCATGATCCTGGTGTCGGAAATCCAGCGCCCGTCGGTCGTGGCGTGCCCCGTGCGCAGATCCACCAACGCGCCAACGCCACTCGTGCTTGTCGTGGTCAGGCGCCACCCGCCTGTGCCCAGCGCCTTATCGATGAACGGGGCGTTCACCGCACCCGCCGGCAGCTTGCTGACAAAGATGATGTACCCGCCGCCGGCCATGATGTCCGTGAGGCTCGCAGCCCCAGGCGCGGTAAGAACGTCGTCTGTGCCGTCAAAGCTCACCACACCATTGGCATAGGTGGGCTGTTCGGCGTCGGTCGTATTGACGATGTGGTTGCCGTTGCCGCTCAAGTCTGTCCAGGCATCAACGCCGGTGTCGATTGAGATCGTGGTGGGCACGGAAGCGTCGTAGTAGACAGCCGGCCCGCCCGCGATGGACAGCGCCACATTGCCACCGCCCGCGCTCGTCGGTATCGCCAGCCCAAGGCTGGAGCCCATCATTAGCTTGACCCGTCGTAAGCCGCGACCTTATCGCCCTCGCACACCCCGAACCAGTATTCCACGTTGGCCTGGATCGGATGCGTCGTCGCCGTGGCCGTTGGCGCCGTGCCGAACTCCAGCGTGGCGTACGCATCGGCCATGACGCGAATGAAATGCGTGCCCTGTGCAAAGGCGCTGGATGCCGTTGATGTGGTGTAGGTCACCGTCTGGCGCGTCACCCCGCCGTCTTCCATGCCGCACTGCGCATAGATGCGGTTATCGATGGGCGCTAGGGATTCGTACTCGGTGATGAATAGGGTTGCCATCAGGCTGCGTCCTCTTGTGTTTCTAGTCTCTTGTCACGGCCAGGCACGACTACAGCGTTGTCGGTCATAGCCGCCAGCGAGCGCCGGTTAAACTCACGCTGCGATGTTGTGTATTCCATACCCATTCTTTCCGCCTGCATCGTCTTCAACACATCTTCCTGCAACTCAAGCAGAGCCTGCAGCTTACCGCCGCAATGGGTCAGGAGCGCCGCCCTGTTATCCGCGTCTGCCGGCACTGCGCACATTTCCATGAAGACCTCGAATAACCGTCCGTTCAACTGCAGGGCAAACGCATTGCTCATCAAACTCTTCCTCGGTTGTCGTACTTCAGTTTGCGGACCTTGCCGGGCCTCTTGATCAACTGCGCGCCCTCGCCCGCACCAACCATCATATACTGTTCCGCATCCGCAACGTGTGAGAATTTACCCTTGTCTGGCTCATCGCGATACTTCTCGGCACCAGCAACCGCCACCCGCTTGTACTTATAT
>JAJFFD010000107.1 GCA_021776805.1 Planctomycetota bacterium | reverse complement strand
GTGATCGCTGCGCGAAAGGGTTCGCGCAGGGCGGCCACCGCGTCGGCAAGTTGCTGCACGACCTCGTGGCGGGCGACGACCTGATCACTGGCGGGAGATGTCGAGAGCCGGAGGCGAGAGGCATCCGTTTCGCGAGTCCGGCGGCGGATCTCATCGCGACGAAGATGCGCGGCGATCTTGCGGAGGGTGCCCCGCAGGTAAGGGACTGTTTCTGTGCCCTTACCCTTTGCCCAGATCGCCACCTGAGTGCGTTGCGTTGCTTCCTCCGCCAGGTCCCTGTCCTGTAGCAGGCTGTGAGCCAGTTCTCTGAGGGCTGCGCCCTGGCTCAGGATCTGGTCACTCGAAGGTGTCGACATGCTCTTGGTCTTGCGCAGTTTGCCTCGCGGTTACAGGCAAGGTGCCCTGCCGACAGGGAATCGACCCCAGGATTTTGGAGAATTCCCTGCCTAGGAAGCCTGTTCTCGGCCTGGACTATTTGAGACCAGCGACCTTCAACTTCACCGCATACAGCGAAGTCCGCGCTGTGATGAACAGAGTCCGTCCGTCCTCGCCACCAAAGCAGACATTGGCCGGCTGTTCCGGCACTTCGATCGAACCGAGCTGAGTGCCATCCGGGCGCCAGACCGTGACTGCGGTCCCAGTCGCGTAGATGTTGCCCTGCTCGTCCAGGCACATGCCGTCGCAGACGGTCTCGACACGCCAGGTCAGACTGAGCTCACCAGCGGGACCGATCGAATAGGCCGACAGAGTTGCCGGGCGATCCCGATAACTCGGATCCGGATGGGTGGGGTGTCCACCCGTGTCTGCCACGTACAAGGCCTTCTCATCCGGCGACAGCGCGATGCCGTTGGGCATGACCAGGTCGCGGATGACGACTCTGCTCTTTCCGCTGCTCGGATCCAGATGAAAGACCCAGTGACCGTCCAGTTCCCGACCTTCTGTCTGGTTCTCCAATCCCCAGGGCGGGTCGGTGAACCAGATTGTTCCGTCGGATTGCAGGGCCAAGTCATTCGGTGAATTGAAGCGCTTGCCCTCGAAGTGATCGGCGATCACGGTGAGGGAGCCATCGGCCTCGCTTCGTACGATGTTGCGCGCTCCGTGTTGGCAGGTGAGCAAGCGCCCCTGCGAGTCCAGCATATTGCCGTTGGGATTCTCCCGTTCGGCGTAGGTGCTCAGGCCTCCGGACTCGCTCCACTGCATGAGCTTCGAATTGGGGATGTCGCTGAAGACGAGGGTTTCTTCCTTCGGCAGCCAGACCGGGCCTTCGGTGAAGCTCATGCCGCCCGCGAGTTTCTTGACAACGGGGTGGTCAGGCAGAGGAGATTGTACCTGCTGGCATGAGAGCAGTCCGAGCGAGGTAAGTGCGCAGGATAGAATTCGCATTCTCGAGATTCTAGATCATCCGAGGACCTTGCGTGCAGCTCGGGCCTCAGCGCAGATTGCGGTTGGCAAAGTCCCAATTCACCAGCGCCCACCAGCCTTCCAGGTACTTCGCTCGCGCGTTGCGGTAATCGATGTAGTAGGCGTGCTCCCAGACATCGCAGGTGAGCAGGGGATTCATTCCCGCCTCCGTCAGCGGGTTGTCCGCGTTGCCCGTGCTCATGAGTTCCAAGGACCCGCCGTCGGTCTGCACCAACCAGGCCCAGCCGCTGCCGAACTGTCCCAGGGCCGCGGCGGTGAACTCGTCCCGGAAGGCGGCAATCGAGCCCCAGCGCGCGGTGATCGCTGCGCCGATCTTGCCATCGGGATCGCCACCGCCCTCGGGCGACAGGCTCTGCCAGTAGAAGCTGTGATTCCAGGCCTGGGCTGCATTGTTGAAGAGAGCGCCCTCTGAGTTACGGATGATCTCCTCCAGGGACATTTCCGCCTGGGGAGTTCCGCGAACCAGCTCATTCAGCTTGTCGAAGTAGGCCCGGTGATGCTTGCCGTGGTGGAAGGAGAGGGTCTCCGCTGAGATGTGGGGGGCCAGGGCATCCGTCGAATAGGGGAGATCCGGGAGGGAGAATGGGGAATCGCTGTTGCTCATGTCTTCGCTCTGAAGGGGTCTTCGCGGGCCAGGGTGTAGCAGATGCAGGCAGGTTTTCTCATGCGTAAAGTCTGTGAATCCGTAGCTCCCGAGCGGCCGAATAGGCGGCCATGGAACGCATCATGGCCCGATCTACCCCGCTCCTTCTTGCGGTGGCTGTCCTGTCCATGGGCTGTGGGATCAGCTGTGGGCGGAGCGCCAAACCAGGACCTGAGACCACGCCCTTCTCGAAGTCCACCACCGCTTCGGAGGACTCGTCGCTCGTGGCGGTGCAGAAGCGAGCGGATGGGAGGTTCGACCATGCCCTCCGCTATCGCGGGAAGCCGCTAGTTCTGAATGGTTCCGGCCTTTGCGAATGGGGGATCTTCGGCCTCGATCTGTACCAGGCCGCCCTCTACGTGGAGCGTCCGCTCGAGAGCATGTCCGAAGCCCTCGCTGCGGATCAGATCATGGTCATTCACCTGGACTTCGTCCTGGGGCTGAGCGCCAAGCAGCTGAGCGATGCCTTCACCGCCTCGGTCAAGGAGAACAGCGGCACAGACCGGGAGCGTCTTGAACCCGGACTGAAGCAGTTGCTGGCGAGCATGCGTGATGTGCGAGCGGGGGAGAGCTACAGCTTCATCTCCGACCCGAAACGCGGCCTCATAGTACAACGCGGGGGTGCGACCTCTGCAATCATCGAGGACGAGGCCTTCCGCAAGCTCTTCGTGAAACTCTACCTCGGCGACAAGCCGCCGACCGTGGCGCTGCGCCGGGGACTGATGGGAGTTCAGCCATGATGAGATGGTTCGCTGTCCTGATTCTCATATCCATCGCTTCTGTGCTGCTCGCGCCAATCGCAGGCTGCAGCAGCCCGCCACCTCTCCCCACAGTCGAGTCGGTGGACCTGGAGCGCTTCATGGGTGACTGGTACGTGGTGGCCCACATCCCGGGCTGGGGCGAGGAGGAGGCGTACAACGGGGTAGAGACTTACCAGCTGGAGGAGGATGGCAGCATCGCCACCACCTATGCCTTTCGCGATGGGGGCTTCGATGGGGATCTCGAGGTACTCGAGCCGAGTGCTGTGGTCGAGGACCGAGAGACGAACGCGACCTGGGGCATGCAATTCATCTGGCCCTTCCGTTTCGAGTACCTGATCACCTACCTGGACGAAGACTACTCGACCACCATTATCGCCAGGACGGCTCGAGACTATGCCTGGATCATGACCCGCGAGCCCGAGTTCAGTGAAGAGCGCTTCGCCGAGTTGCGTGCGGAGCTGGAGGCGCAGGGCTATGAGACCAAGGACCTCCGGCGGGTACCGCAGCGCTGGCCAGACCCGGGGCATCCGGCCAACGAGCACTGGCGGAGCCGGATCGATGCCAGATAGGCCCATCCGGGGTGCGGTGCACCCTGGCAGGAGATAGCAGATGCGTTCTAGCTCATGATCTTCAGCGCGACCCAGGGAACGAGATTGAAGAGAAGAATGCCGATCTTGTACCAGGCCAGGTATCGGAAGTAGACCATGGGCAGTTCGGCCTCGGGCACCCCAAACAGCTTGCTGTGCAGGCCAGTGACCCAGGATCGTGCCGCAGCTACGAAGAGAAAGGAGATCATCAGGAGCCCGAAGTTGATGACTGTGCACCAGCCGAAGAACTCTGCTAGGGATGCAATGGATGCCATGATTAGGACCGGGTTGCGAAGCAGCTACACCGGGATAACGCCCGCTGCAACCGCAACTTTCGAGTCCTTTCAGAGCATCCGCTCAACCAGCACGCCCCTGGTCCGACCGCCCTGCAGGCGAAAGCCCGTGATCTGACCTTCATCATCACGCTCGAAGTCGAGCTGCATTCCTTCCGGGCCGGTGAACTTGTCGCCCTCAGCATGCTGCAGGGGCACGTCCCCGCGTCGCCAGTGCACGAGCACCAGTTTTGTTTTCTCGACTTTCAGTTCGAAGAAGGTCTTCATCTCCTCGCTGAAGTAGCGCCCGACGAGTTTGGGGAGATCGAGGTTGGCGCTAGTCGTGTCTGCTGCGTCACCGAGCAGCCGCGTTGCCCGATGCTTGGCGCCCTGGTGCAGGATCAGAGCATCTACCTCTCCCGCGTCGTTGCGCTGAATCTCGATGCTGGCCTCCACCCCCTCTAGCTCAAACTTCGTCGCAGTCCTCGCATTGATGGGAATGCGAGCCTGGCCGGTGGCCTGCACGAAGTACTCCTCCTCTTCGCGGGAGAGGGTGAGGATGAAGCCTTTGCGCTCATCCATCTCGTAGCGCCCGGCGTACTCCTCGAATTCCTCAGCGGAGACGAGCACTGAATCCGCGCTCGCTTCGCTCACCATGGCCTCCTCGGTTTCCATATCCATGTCGGCGGCGAAGAATTCAGCGGCCAGGGCGAAGGCCAGATTCGAATTGAAGTCGGCCCGGTTGCTTTGGGTCGTGACCCCCGCGTTGATTTCCGGGTAATAGACGAGCATGGAACGATGGGCGATGTCCGCCCCGCCGTGGTGGATGCGCTTGAGGCCATTCTGCTCATCGATCATCAGGCCGAGTCCGTAGGTGGTGGGCTTGCCATCGCTGAGCACATAGGGGGTCATCATCTCGGCGAAGATCTCCGCAGTCCCGACCCTTGGGTCCGCCATGTTCTCCACCCACTTCTGCAGATCGAGCACGCTGGCGTAGATGCCACCGGCACCGATGGCCGCGCCAAGATCGCGCTTCTCGACGAAGACTCCATCGTCGTTCTTCGCATATCCACGGGATCGTTCCGGAACTACGTGCTCGGGGCTTGGCCGGACCATCGATCGCTCCATATCTAGAGGTGCGAAGACTCGGTCGGTCATGAACTCATGAAAGCTCTGCCCTGAAACGCGCTCGACAATGATTGCTGCCAATGCATAGCCGCTGTTGTTGTAGTTGAACTCGGCGCCAGGATCGTTTTGGAACTCGGTCTGCCCTTGGCTGACCAGGAGGACTTCGCGTCGGTCGACATAGTCACCCATGTCGGAGCGGCGTCCAGCCAATGCAAGAAAGCTGAGGAAGTCCCGGTAGCCGGATGTGTGGGTGAGGATGTGACGGATCGTTACCTTCTGACCCAGGTCGGGTACCTCGGGAATGTGTTTGCGTACTTCGTCATCCAGGGAGAGTTTGCCATCCTCGGCCAGCAACATGATTGCGAAGCAGGTGAACTGCTTGGAGGTGGAGCCGATGTTAGACGGCGTATCCACATCCATGGGCAGGCCATAGGTGAGGTCAGCCATGCCGTAGGCTTTGGCAAAAAGCGTTTCGCCGTCGCGGAAGGCAGAGACTATGACTCCCGGCTGATCCTCGCGGCTGAACTTGGCGAGCTTCTCGTCGGCGATGGCCTCGTAGTCCTGGGCGCTGAGGGAGGAGGTGAGAACAGCCAGAAGAGGGAGGAGAGTTCGAATCATGGCAGGAACTGAGGTACGGGTTTGAAGAGGCGGCTTGCCGGGCATTCTGGCTCCGCAGATGTGTCCTCTGGGCCAAGGGAAACTGTTGCGGACTCCCGGCGGTCGCTAAGGAATTCGTTTCCCAGGAAGGGTTCAGATTTCTCCCAATGATCGCAGGGCCTTTCGCTCTGCCTCATAGGCCTCCTCGTCGATCGGCTTGAAACCGATCAAGCCGAATCGGGCGAGATCCTTCATCAAGGCCCGATCCTCGGACATGGTCAACAGTGCGCTGCTGATGCGCTCGCGAAGCTCGTCGCCGAGTCGGCGGCTTGCCACGATCGGTTGAATGGGAAAAGGGCCCCAAGACTCGAGCACCTGCAGTTTGCCGAACATCTCCGGGTCGGCTCTCCGTTGCATGGCGAGCACGTTGGAATCGATGGCGGCAGCATCGATATCGCCTTTGACGACCGCGGCCAGTGAACTCAGGTGAGATCCCGTGCGCACGAGATCGGAGAAGAACTTGCGGTTGAGTTCGAGCTCGTTCAGTCGCTGCAAGGCCGAGAAGTAGCCGGAGAGAGAGCACTCGTCGTTGTATCCCCAGGAACAACCAGCCAGCTCTTCGAAGCTCGATGCCGAGTGGTCCCGTGCGACGACCACGTCCGAGTAGTACACCGCCTGCCGCTCGTAGCGTGGATCGGCAAACACGAAGCCGGCGGGTACCAGTTCGATCGAAGGTTCGGCCAGCGATTCAAGATAGAGATAGGAAGGAGCGCACAAGAACCCCAGGTCCGCCCGATCCATCGCGAAGGGGTCCTGCTCTGTGCGCATGGGGCCGGAGACTCGACTCTCCACTTCCAAGAGGACCGGGAGGTCGAGCGCCTGTGCCAGGTGATCCACCACGATTCGGAAGAGATCCTCCGGGATACTCGGCGAGAGGTAGGTGATGGCTCGGACTGGGGATGCTTGTGAACTTGGCAAGATGTCAGGGCTCTCTCAGCCAAGGATCTTAGTCGCCCATGCCCCGGCTGAGAATCTGCAGGGAAGAAGGACTATGCTCATCGCCCATGCGCCTCTTTTGCACCTGCTCCATCCTTCTCCTCTTCGCATGTACGGGCGTCGACCGAGATCCGGCCATGACCGATCAGAATCCTCTCCGCCGCTCCGTCGTCCATGCCCGCCAGGGCATGGTCGCCGCCTCCCATCCCCTGGCCGCGGAGATTGGCCTGCAAGTTCTCCGTGATGGCGGCAGCGCTGTGGACGCAGCCATCGCCACCAATGCCGCTCTCGGAGTTCTCGAGCCCCACGCCTGTGGCATCGGTGGCGATCTCTTCGCCATCGTCTGGGATGCCAAGGATCGCAAGTTGTACGGCTTGAATGCTTCTGGTCCCGCCCCTGCAGGCGCCACCCTCGCGAACATAGAGCGAGACCAGGACAACGAGATCCCACTCTTCAGCGCGCATTCTTGGTCGGTTCCCGGTTGCGTCGACGGCTGGTCCACGCTGCACGAGCGCTTCGGCAAGCTTTCCTGGCCGCGGCTCCTCGAGCCCTCGATTCGCGCTGCCCGGGAAGGCGAGCCGGTGCCCCGGGTGATCGCCAACTACTGGCAGACCGAGGCCATGCGCCACGCGGAGACGCCGGGCTTTGCCAGCACCTACCTGCCGAAGGGTCGACCCCTACAGGAGGGAGAGATCTTCAGCAACCCGGCCTTGGCCCGTACTTATGAGCAGCTGGCTGCTGGCGGTCGCGATGCCTTCTACGAAGGCGCGATCGCCGATGCGATCGTCCGCTTTTCGGAAGCGAACGGTGGTCTGCTCTCTCGCGAAGACCTGCGTTCCTTCCGCTCCGAATGGGTCGAACCTATCGCCAGCAGCTATCGCGGCGTCGATGTTTACGAGCTGCCGCCAAACTCTCAGGGGCTCGCCGCTCTGCAGATGCTCAACATCCTGGAGAATTTCGACCTGGCCGCCATGGGTCGCGACTCAGTGGAGTTTTGGCACACGATGATCGAGGCCAAGAAGCTCGCCTACGAGGATCGGGCGCGCTACTACGCGGACCCGGCCTTCGCGGCGATCCCCATGGATGAACTGCTCAGCAAGGAATACGCCCGGCGACAGGCGGCGAAGATCGATCCGAAGTCTGCTGCGCAGAGCATCGATCCGGTGGATCTGGTCTTGGAGAACGGTGACACGATCTACCTCACCGCGGTCGATGGGGAGGGCAACATGGTCTCCCTCATCCAGAGCGTGTACTGGGAATTCGGTTCCGGTTACACGGTGGGTGGCTTCGCCATGCAGAACCGGGGTGCCCTGTTCAGTCTGGATCCGGATTCGCCGAATGTCTTGGCCCCGGGCAAGCGACCCTTCCACACGATCATTCCGGCCTTCGCCATGAAGGACGGCGAGCCTTGGCTGTCCTTCGGTTTGATGGGCGGTGCCATGCAGCCCCAGGGTCATGCGCAGGTGATGGTGAACCTGCTCGACTTCGGCATGGATCTGCAGCAGGCGGGGGATGCGGCGCGTTTTCGCCACATGGGCTCGTCACAGCCCATGGGTTCGGTGATGACCGATGGGGGGTCCGTGCGGGTGGAGGCGATGATCTCCGAGTCGATCCGCCAGGGACTCGAGGCCTTGGGGCATCGGGTGCGAGTCGGAGGTTCGTTTGGGGGTTACCAGGCGATCGCGAGGGATCCGGTGACCGGGGTTTTGTCCGGAGCGACCGAGTCGCGGAAGGATGGGATGGCGGTAGGGTACTGATATGAGCAATATAGAGCCCATATTGACCAGTATTTCCCTGTATTGAGTTATATAATACCCAGAAGGAGCTCTTGAGCTTGATCCCGAGTAGTGTATAGTAAAGTGCTCAACAAGTCCGATAAGATGGTAAATGCGCACTAAAACTCTCACTCAGGCCACGGATACGGAAGTCATGCACTTCCTCGGTCAACGCCTCCGCGCCCTGCGCAAGGCTCGACGCATCACCGCCGTCGCCGCCGCCGAACAGACCGGCCTCTCCCGACGCACCATCTACTCGGCGGAGCAGGGCGACAACCCGACCCTGCAGACCATCGTTCGCCTGCTGCGCCTCTACGGCAGCATCGAAGAGTTGAGCGCCTTCATTCCCGAAGCGGAGATCTCGCCCATGTCGCTCATCGAAAAGAAGCGGAGCCGCAGCCGTGGCTGAAGTCCTCGCCCACTGTGAAGTGCGCCTTTGGGGTGAGACCGTCGGCGCGGTCGCCGAGCTCGACAACGGGCGCATTCTATTCGAATACGCCGACGCCTTTCGTGGTCGCGGTCTCGAGATCTCGCCCATCCACTTGCCGACCAGCTTGCAGGGTCCGATCAGCTTCGATGCCCTGCAACGCAGTCCTGCCTTCGCGGGGCTCCCCGGTGTGCTCGCCGATGCTCTCCCGGACGCCTTCGGTAATCGGGTCATCCGCGCATACTTTGCAGCCCGTGGGGAAAGCGAACGAGCCATGAGTCCGGTGCAGCGCCTGCTCTACGTGGGCGACCGTGCTCTCGGTGCCCTGACCTTTCATCCGGAGCAAAAGATCCGAGTGCGTCCGGCGGAGCTCGAGTCCCTGGAGATTCAGAGTCTGGTGCGCGACGCTCGGCGCATCATCGCCGGGTCAGCGGAAGTCGCCGTGCCGGAGATCTATCGCATCGGCGCTTCGGCGGGAGGCATGCGACCCAAGGCCTTGGTGAACTTCGCCGCAGCCAGCGAGCACATTCGCTCCGGTTACGCGCCCTTGGAAGAGGGTGAAGTGCGCTGCATTCTCAAGTTCGATGGTGTGGGGGAAGGCGCCACAGAGGATGGCATGGGGAGGGCGCAGCCCTTTCATCGCATAGAGGCCGCGTACATGAGAATGGCCCGGGCGGCAGGCATCGAGACAGCGGACGTGGATCTGTTGGAGACCGGTGGCTACGCGCACTTGCTGGTGCATCGCTTCGACATGTCAGGGGAACTGCGCATGCACCAGCACACTCTGGGTGGACTCTTGCATGTGGACTACAACGACCCGGGGGCGAGCAGCTACGAGGAGTTCTTTCGCGCGGTGTTGCGGCTGGGAATGCCCTATGCGAGCGTTGCCGAAGGGTACCGGCGGGCCGTGTTCAACATCCTGGCGGTGAATCAGGACGACCACGTGAAGAACCAATCCTTCCACATGGACCCGGATGGGAAGTGGCGGCTGACGCCGGCCTACGACATCACCTTTGCCAAGGGGGAGGGCTTCACCGCGCGGCACCAGATGCGCTTGCGGGACAAGATGGAGGGGTTCACCCGGGAGGATCTGATTTCGTTGGGAGCGGAGTTCGGGATCAACGATCCAAGGGGGGAGGTGGATACGGCCTTGGCGGCGCTGGGGAGATGGGAAGAGTTCGCGGCGGAGCGGGGGGTGCCTGGGAAGGAGGTGCAGCAGATTCGGGGGGAGTTGGATCGGCGCGCGGGGGAGATTGGGTGAGGGGAGGTTAGGCCCTCAAGATCAACCGTCAGGCATGCTATAAAACCCAGTACCAGGAGCCCCCCATGCAACGCGCCAAGAACGTCAACGAGTACATCAAGAAGCACCCGCAATGGCAGGCAGCCCTCACCAAGCTGCGCAAGATCCTCAACGACACCCAACTCGAGGAGACCATCAAGTGGGGCGCCCCCTGCTACACCCTCGACGGCAAGAACATCGTCGGCGTCGCGGCCTTCAAAGAATACGTCGGCCTCTGGTTCCACCAGGGCGCCCTACTCAGGGACCCGGAAAAGGTCCTCATCAATGCCCAGGAAGGCAAGACCAAGGCCCTGCGCCAGTGGCGCTTCGCCAGTGCCACCGAGATCAAGGTCACCAAGGTCAAGGCCTACCTCAAGGAGGCCATCGCCAATCAAGAGCAGGGCAAGGAGATCAAGGCGGATCGCAGCAAGCCGGTGATCATCCCTGCCGAGCTGAAGTCGGCTCTGGCCAAGAAGCCCAAGGTAAAGCAGGCCTTCGAAACCATGACCAAGGGCAAGCAGCGTGAGTATGCCGAGCACATCTCCGCCGCCAAACGTGAGGAGACCAAGCAGACGCGACTCAGCAAGATCCTGCCCATGATCCAGTCGGGAGTGGGACTCCACGACAAGTACCGCAATTGCTGATGGCGTCCGAATCCTTCCATGGCCAACAGGGCGTTGACTTGAACGAGGCTGCCTATACCTGTGACCACTGTGGCGAAGAAATCGTGATCCCGGTCGATCCATCCGCTGGAGTTCGCCAGGAATACGTCGAGGACTGCCCGGTGTGCTGTTCCCCAAATCTGATCCAGGTCGAGTTTACCGGCGGTGAAGTGCGAGCCTGGGCGGAGGCGGAATCATGATCTTCGCCAGCACCGAGCTCGCCGCGCGCCTCGAGCGTGCGGATTGCCAACTCCTGCAGGATGTTGCGCAATCGATGGCGAATCGCCGACCGGAAGCGCCGGTCTATATCCAGCCCATTGCCGGTGGATTGGCGGTCTTCACCAATCCCGGTTCGCCCTTGAACAAGTTGGCGGGATTGGGCTTCGAAGGCGCTGTGGACGAAGCTCTCCTCGAAGAAGTTGAGAAGGAGTTCGGGCTACGGAAAGCGGATCTGCAGGTGGAGGTCACAAGTCTGGCGGAACCATCTGTGGCGCGTCTGCTGAGCAAGCGTGGCTATGTCCTACAGGGATTCGAAAACATCCTGGGCTGCAGACTCAGCACAGAGATGGAGGACGGGCATCTGGACGGCTTCGAAATCGAGGTCAGCGATTCCGCCGATCTCGATTCCTGGGTCGATACGGTGGTCACCGGCTTTGCCGCTCCGGACACCCAGGGTGTCGCTTCGCACGAGTCCTTTCCCCGCGAGGCGATCGAGCCGGCGATTCGCGACCTGGTCGAGATCGAGGGCTTCGCCCGCTACACAGTGAGCAGCTCGGGAGATGGCCGCCCTGTTGGCGGGGGGAGTATCCGCTTGCACGCGGGCCTGGCCCAACTCTGTGGTGCGGCCACCGTGCCCGAGTTCCGGCGTCGAGGAGTGCAGACAGCCCTGCTTCGCAGGAGACTTGCGGATGCGGGGCGTGCAGGCTGTGAGTTGGCGGTGGTGGCGACCATGCCCGGCTCCAAGTCCCATGAGAACTTGCAGCGTCGTGGTTTCGAGTTGCTGTATAGCCGGGCGATGTTTGTGCGTGAGTCCGGTAGCCAAGAGAGCTAGATGCCAGGGCAGCTCACTTCCCCATCTTCATGAGCTTGCTCATGGCCTCGATCACGTCAGAGAATCTGGGATCCCCATGCAAACTCTGCAAGTCGGGATCCCTTTCGACCCAGGGGGCATTGACATAACCAGCAGCAATTGAGCGATGCAGCCAGTCAAAGGCCCGATCCTTGTCGGCCTTCAAGGCATAGGCGCAGGCGACGGCGTAGCAAGCATTGCCCTGCTCTGGACTCTTCTGATTGGCGAGCTCCTGATTGACCTCGATGGCGGCATCGTATTGCTTGGAAGTCAGCAAGACTGCCCCCAGTAAGGACCAAGCCTGCCAGTGCTTCGGGTCCTGCGCGATGATCTCGCGGTAGATCGCCTCCGCTCTCGCAAAGCTCTTCTTCCGACCGGCTCTCTTCGCCGCAAGGAGTTGTTCATCCACCGCGAGCCGGAGGAGATGAGCCTCGACCTGTAGCTCTTGCTCGATCGAGAACTCGTTCAGACTGGCGAAACGCTCTGCCGCTTGATCGTGGTCGAGCTTATTGAGTGCGAGTTCGGTCATGAATAGAGCATTCGTTGCCGAATCATCGCCGGCCTGAACCCGATTCCTCAGGTCCACATACTGTTCAGCGAGGCGCAGCATCTCGGCGAATCCGGCGACGCTTCTCTCGGGATCGGAAGCCAATACCTCGCCGTGCTCGTCCATGAAGGCCAGGGAAGGGAAGCCTTGAAAGCCCTTGTCCGCCATGAGAGTCGGATAGGGCTCGCCCTCGACCCTCGAGCTGTTGTGCAAGAACAGGACTGTCTGGTCGGCGAAGCCGGCGAATGCGGAGGAGGAGAGCGGACCGCTCTCCAGGGCGGCACAGGGTGGTCAATAGGCAAAGCTCCGCGTGAAGTACGCGAAGATCAGCTTGCCACTGCGATTGGCCTCCTCACGCACCGCGTCATAGTCGAGCTGCCAGTCGGCCTGCGCAAAGACGGGTTTGGCGAGCTTTGCGTCCCGTTTGGCGATCAGCTTCTCCTGCTGACCTAACAGGGTGCTCGCAAGCAGAGCGCAGGCAATGACAGCCTGAGTGGGCTGTGGGCGAAGGGCTCGAGAGGATGAGGTGTGAGTTTGCTGGGACATGGGAAGGTCGGTCTCGACAGAGGGCTGGTCCTGCCTCTTCGCCGAGTCGTGCCCGGTCTGCCAGGAATTCTCTGCTGCCTCAGCTAGCTAGTTCGAACCCTTCACCCGCGTCATCTTTCGAACCACCGCGTTGATGTGGTCGGGCAGGTAGAGATTGCCCTGCCGATCCAGGGCGATGATGTCTGGATTGGAGATCTGCGCATCCTCGGCAGGACCGCCGTCGCCAGTCCGTCCCCGCACGCCAGTGCCCGCGACTGTGTGGAACATGCCCCTGGGCGTGACCACATGCACCCGGTTGTTGATCTGGTCAGCGATGTACACGTAGCCCGCGTCATCGACGGCGACACCGCAGGGCTCACCGAACTGGCACTCGGTGGCAGGCTTGCCGTCGCCGATGTACTCATGGTTGCCATTGCCGGCGATGGTGGTGATGACGCCCTCGGTCGAAACCTTACGTATGCGGTGGTTGCCGAAGTCGGCGATGTACAGGTTGCCATGCCGATCGATGGCGATGGCAGAAGGGACGCCGAGTTCGGCTCTGGTTGCCAGGCCGCCGTCACCACTGAATCCACGGCTGCCTGTGCCGGCGACCGTTGTGATGATGCCCTCGCTCGTCACCATTCGCACGCGCTGATTGCCCGTGTCGGCGATGTAGAGATTGCCCTCCGCATCAGCGACCATGTGGTTGGAGTAGTTGATCTTCGCATCGATGGCCAGATCGTCGTCACCGGCAAAGCCTCGATCGCCGGAGCCAATGATGTGGCTGGCGACGCCGTCCTCGCCGACCAGGAGGATCTTGCTGAATCCACGGCAGAGGACGTAGAGGTTGTCCTCGTAATCGGTGGCGATGCCGTAGGCGTTGGCGAGATTGGTCTCGAGGGCTGGCAAGTCGTCGTATTGAGCCTTGGTCTTGCCAGTGCCCACGTAGGTGCTGATGGTTCCATCGGGCGTGACCAGCCGCACTCTGTTGTTCTGCTCGCCAGCAATGTACAGGTTGCCCTTGCTGTCGAGAGCGACCGCAGTGGGGCGCGCAATCTGGGCCTCGATGGCCGGACCACCGTCACCGGTAAAGCCGCGTTCACCGGTGCCAGCCACAGTGGTGATGATGAACTTGGGGATGGGCTCGGGTTCCTGGGCTGGTGCATGACCCAGGCTGGAGAGCGCGGTGGCAAGAATAGGAGCAAGGGACCTGTGGGATGGCATGGATGCGGAGTCCTCTGATCGGGTGTGGTCAATGGCAGGCTCGATCAAGCCTGAGCTAGCAAAGAGACCCTAGTGTGCGCTCCGTGTTCAGATTTGTTGTCGCCATGCCTGGAATCTGAGCAAGGGGGACCAGGCGCTGGGTCTGCGAGAACATTTGTCCGCGCCCCGGAATATCCCGGCGCTGATCCCGCTAGTCCTGCCCCCATTCTCGGTCTTGCTTTGGCTTCTCAGCCAAGGAGCCAAGATCCAGCACTGGACTGGAAGTTCGAGAATCCACAGCCTGCATTTGAGTCAGGTCAGGGTCCGCGAGTTCGCATCGATCAGGCCCACAACAACTTTCATAGCATAGAACAGCGGCATGCGCCCTTCGCGCGCTTGCTTGTGGGAGATGGCTACCGGGTTGGGCCCTTCTCGGAGAAGTTCACCAAGGAGAGTCTGGCCAAGTGTGAGATCCTGGTAATCGGGACAGCAGTTGCTGATGCAAATGTGGAGAACTGGCGGCGGCCCCATGACTCGGCCTTCGCCACTGAAGAGCTGCAAGCCTTGTTGCCTTGGATCAGCTCCGGCGGCTCGCTCCTGCTCATCCTCGATCACGCACCGATCCCGGGGGCCAGCGCTGAGTTGTGTGCAATGCTTGGTGTGTTGGCGTTCAATGGCGAGGCGCGCAATGACAGCAAGCGTGATCTCCCGGACGAGTTTCGTCGCGAGGATGGTGGCTTGGTGGATCACCCAATTCTCCGCGGGCTCCCCAGCAGCGAAGAAGTCGAACATGTCTACACCTGGACCGGCACGGCCTTTCAGACATCACGGGACTATCTGCCTCTTCTCGTCTATGGATCTCGTGCCCGTGCCTGGGCTGACCTGTCGGGGACGATTCCGGGCGCCCCCGGGGCGGCGAATCCGGTCTTCGAAGTCGAAGGATGGTTCTGCGCCGCCGCTCGCCGCTTAGGTAAGGGGCGTGTGATCGTGCTCGGCGAGGCGCGCATGTGCGCCGAGGAAAAGAATGCGCAGTTCAGTTTGAATGTGTTGCGCTGGTTGAGCGGGATCCTGGACGAGGGAGAACCTGGGTCGGGGAAGTGACGCGGCACGAATCACCTGACTGGCAAGGCGCAGGGGAGCGCTATGATTATCCGCATGCACCTCCCCAAATCGATCGGCCTGCTCGCACTCACATCCTGCGTTGCGGTTACTGAAGCACCGAACTTCGAGCTCGTCCAACCCGACCTCTTCGGCGAAGCCAAGTCCCTAACCAACGCCTGGGCCGACTACGACAACGATGGGGACTATGACCTCT
>JAJFFD010000106.1 GCA_021776805.1 Planctomycetota bacterium | reverse complement strand
TGCAGCGCTCGCGAGCGTGGATTGGAGCCTGCTCATCTACGGCTGGCTGGCTGCATCAGCCTTCATGCTCATTCTCTGGCTCATCCAGCTGCGGACCCGGGATGCGGGCATCGTCGACTTCGGCTGGGCGGCGAGCATCGGCTTCTTGGCGATCTACTTCGCCTGGCAGGGGGAGGGGAGCGACGCGCAGCGCATCTTGGGGGGATGCCTTGGTGGTATCTGGGGCCTCCGACTGGCCATGCATCTGCTTCTCGATCGGGTCCTGCGCGGGGAAGAAGACGGCCGCTACCAGTATCTCCGCGCCCACTGGGGAAGATCAGCGGATGCGCATCTGCTCTGGTTCTTTCAGGCGCAGGCCCTGCTCGCCGCAGGCCTGGCCATTCCCTTCCTTCTGATCGCGAGTCATGCTCCTGAGAGCCTCGCGAGCCTGCAGTTTATCGCACTCGGCCTCTGTGCCTTGGCGGTCATCGGTGTATCCATCGCCGATCGGCAGTTGTCCAGCTTTCGCGCGGACCCAGCCAACAAGGGCAAGACCTGTCGTCAGGGGATGTGGCGCTATAGCCGGCATCCGAACTACTTTTGCGAATGGTTGATCTGGTGCGGCTTCGCTCTGGCCGCCTTCGGCGCCCCGCATGGGGAGTGGATGCTCTTGCTGCCGGTGGTCATGTTCCTGTTCCTGACTCGCCTCACCGGCATTCCTTACACCGAGGCGCAGGCCCTCCGTACCCGTGGCGAGGACTATCGCGAGTACCAGGCAGTAACCTCCAGCTTCTTTCCGATGCCTCCTTCTAGCGGAGCAAGTTCAAGATCATGAGTTTCACCTGGCTTCTCGACCGCAATCTCGTGCCCGACTGGCTCCTGCGCGTAGGCATACGCAAGCTCCTTCGCGAGCGCATCTCCATGCACTCCGGTGATGGCCTGGAGGCTGCTTCCTCGGAGCACATGGATTGGATTCGTGAGCTGCGCGAGAGCCCCATCGCCGTCGAAACCGACGCGGCCAATGAACAGCACTACGAAGTTCCGGCTGCGTTCTATGAGCGGGTGCTGGGCAAACATCTCAAGTACAGCTCCGGCCTCTGGGATGAGGGAGCGAGTTCCCTGAACGAGGCAGAGGCGGCCATGCTCGCATTGACCGTGCAGCGTGCCGAAATTCAGGACGGCCATAGGGTCCTGGAGCTGGGCTGCGGCTGGGGATCTCTGAGCCTTTACATGGCGGAGAAATTCCCCAAGAGTCGGATCACGGCAGTATCCAATTCGGCCAGCCAGCGCGAGTTTATCGAAGGCCAGGCTCGTCAGCGTGGTCTGAGTAACTTGCAGATCATCACCGCGGACATGCGCGCATTCGAGACCGAGGAGAAGTTTGACCGAGTGGTCTCCGTGGAGATGTTCGAACACATGCGCAACTACCGCGAGCTTCTGCGGCGCATCTCCAACTGGCTCGTTGATGGTGGCAAGCTCTTCGTGCATATCTTTACCCACGGACGCTTTGCCTACCCTTTTGAGACAGAAGGCGAAGACAACTGGATGGGGCGCTACTTCTTCACCGGTGGGCAGATGCCCTCCGACGCCCTGCTCCTGTACTTCCAGGAGGACCTGGCCATTGACGAACACTGGCGCGTCAACGGCGAGCACTATGCGCGCACTTCCGAAGCCTGGCTCGAGAACTTCGATGCCAACCGCCGTGAGATACGGACTCTCTTTGCGGAGACCTATGGGGACAAGGCCAGTCGGATGTATGTGTATTGGCGTGTCTTCTTCATGGCCTGCGCCGAGCTCTGGGGCTACCGCGGCGGGGAAGAGTGGTTTGTTTCCCATTACCGCTTCTGCAAGCAGCCAGGGGAGACTTAGTCCCGGGCTTGCTCAGGATGCCGGCTTGCACTAAGCCGGGTTGATGGCTGGAAAGCACGTGGCCCTCCTGCGGGGCATCAATGTGGGTGGCAAGAACAAGTTGCCCATGAAGGACTTGGTGGCGATCTTCGAGAAGCTCGGCTGTGCTGAGGTGAAGACCTACATTCAGAGCGGCAATGTAGTGTTTGCAGCTCCGGCCGCATTGGCCAAGGGCCTGCCGGCGAAGCTTGCGTCGGCGATCAAGAAGGCGCTGGGATTGCAGGTACCGGTGGTCCTTCGTTCTGCTGCTGAGTTTCGCAAGGCGGCAGCGAAGCATCCGCTGGCTGGACCGGGCCTGGATGAGAAGACCTTGGGGATCATGTTCCTCGCCGACAAGCCGAGCGCCGCGCAGGCGAAGAAGCTGGATCCGGAACGTTCACCTGGTGACCGCTTCAAGCTGGTGGGCAGGGATCTGTATATGAGCTACCCGAATGGCTCTGCGCGCAGCAAGCTGACGAATGCGTACTTCGATTCTGTCTTGGAGACGGTGAGTACGGCGCGTAATTGGCGGACGGTGGGGAAGTTGGTGGAGATGTTGGGTTAAGGGTTGGGGTCGGCGTACCAGATGCTAGGGCTAGGAAGGGTCCTGCTTGACAAATCCACAGCTCTCGAGTCTCGCAATCGCCTTGCTGTGCACATCGGAATTCGTGCATGTCTTCAAGAAGGCCACCAGGGACTTGCTTCCCTCCATGAAGATCGTCGCGCGGATCTTGCCGGCTGGTGTTTCGATGACGAACCATGAGTTTACCGACGAGAACTTGACTGACTTGATCGAGTTCCAGTCAGACTCGATGGATCCGGTCCATGGAGATTCGGAGCGAATGGTTTCCGGGCTCAGATAGATCCTCTTTCTGACTTCGATCATGAGAGAGAATGCGCCAATCAAGAAGAACAACCCCACTGTCAAGACCATAGCCCACTCACGTGGCTCCAAGTCGGAGCTGGTGAAGGCAACCCCGAGCATGAATGCCGCCAGGATTAGGCAGAGCAAGATGATGATCTTGAACCAGGATGGGTACCGAAGAAGTGCTGTCGCAGTCGTCGCTTCGAAGTGGACCGTCTTGTGGGCTCTTCGATAGAGAAAGACCAGAGTTGCGGCCACGAGAATACCGATCAGGTGGTAGCGGATCTCATCCATGTCTTGCAGGACTCTCGACCTAATCCGCCTGTGATTCCCCGCTCAAGGCCTGATACCCGCCGTACACCGCAACACCCCCTGCGATACAAGCCAACCAGAACCAGAGGGTGCGGCCGACGGAGAACATCTCGGCCATCTCGCCCTGCATGCCGGACATATCCGGCATGCCTTCGACCGGAGAGCTGAACAGCATCCGCAGGGGTCCAAAGACCAGGGTGGCTACAGCGAGACCGAAGAGAATCTGCTTCGTGTTCCTGCGGGTGAGCCCGCCGAAGAGGGACTCGCGAAGTGAAGGCACTAGCAGAAGTGCGGTGGTTGAGAGGCTGGTCACACCAAACAACCATCCGACTCCCCCGGAGTAGCCTTGATAGGACATGCTGGCGAAAGGAGTCTTGATCGCATACCAATGCAAGAACCCGAGCAAGAACACTCCGACTGACCCGAAGAGCAGCAGCCGATCAGCATGGTCCATGCCCTTGACCCGGTCTTGGATGACCTTGACCGCACCCGGATCAGTGGATTCAGCGCCGGTGTCGGGATGGGGGCCACCGCTATTGGGTGATTTGGATTCGTCTGCCATGCTGTCTCCGAGACGGGTATTAAGGCAGCCGAACCCTAGGTCTCTTGGCAGCCCCGGTCAATTTAGAAGGGTCAGTCTGGCGGGAGGGGTGGCTGATCGCCGCCCCTCAGCCCAAGCCCCGCAACACCCCGAGACTCGCATCCGCTTCCGGCCTGACCGTGTAGTCCGGATCCGCGTCGATGCTACGTATGACAGCGTCCCGGTCGATCACCATCCGCGTTGGCAGAGGCAACTCCCAGGCATCATCGCCGTTGTACTCCGGGAGCTTCAGGTCGAAGCCCCTGTAGACCTCCTTGAGATCCTCAGGGAAGCCATGCACCAGATTCATCTCCCGTGCATAGGCGTTGCCTGGATCACTGAGCACGCGGAAGGCCAGCTTGTGTTTGCGCTTCACCTCCGCATTCTTCTCCTGGGTTTGCGGTGAGATCGCGATCAGCTCGGCGCCAAGCTTCTGGATCTCCTCGTAGATGCCTTGCAGAGCGTACAGCTCCGCGTTGCAGTACGGTCACCAGAGGCCGCGATAGAAGCTGAGAACGAGTGGGCCCTTGGCCAGGAGCTCGTCCGAGCTGCAGATTCTGTTCTCTGTATCCAGAAGTTCGAAGGGTGGCAGGATGGCACCGAGCTTGGGAATGCGATCAAGGATGCCGGATGCGCGCAGGTCCTCTGTGCTCCGACCCATGATCTGTCGGGCCTCGGCGGGAGCCTTCTCTGCAAAGCTGGCTTTGATGCGTGCGAGTTTATCTTGGAGGGTTGTCATGATTCACAAGTCTTGGCCTGGGCCTGGCGGGGGCGTTTCTTGCCTGCTCGGGAAATCGTCCCTGCGGACGAACAGACAGCTGTCTGAGTAATAGAATGCCAGGAACCGTGGAACCTCCTGGGAGAGCAACATGATCGACCGCCTCATGCGCGTTCTGGCATGCACAGTACTGACCATAGCCAACCTCCTGAGTCAGGAGCCACCGCGGGTGGTCAAGCTCGAGCCTGCCCACCTGGCAGCAGAAGTAGATGCGAGCAATGTTAGGACTCTTACCGTCCATTTTGACAAAGCTATGAATCAAGGCGGGTTTTCCGTCTGCGGAGGGGGGCCGCAGTTCCCCAGCATTCGGGACAAGCCCCAGTGGCGCGATGCCAAGACCTTGGTCATCCCGGTCGGTCTGGAGAAGGGGCACAGCTACCGCATGTCCTTGAACTGCCCTTCAGCGCAAAACTTCCGCTCTGCCCAGGGTGTCGCCCTGCAATCGACCCCGTGGACCTTCACCACTTTGCCCGATGAGAAGGATCTCCTTCCCGCCAAGAAACAAGGCCAGCGCAATCAGCGAGCCATGCGCTCTCTCGAGAAGCTCCTCGCCGCGGAGTACTCGTACTATGAGCACAGGGACTTGGACTGGGAGGCCCTCTTCGCTGAGCACGAGGCGGCCATGCTCTCCGCTCGGACTGATCTCGGTTGGACCGTGGCGGCGGGGAGGATGCTCGAGCCGGCGGAGGACTTGCACATGTACTTGAAGATCGGTGAGAAGACGATCGGCACCGGTTCTCGTCGAGTGGATCCACT
>JAJFFD010000105.1 GCA_021776805.1 Planctomycetota bacterium | reverse complement strand
AAGTACGGACTCGACGATGACGCCGCCGCGGCGCGGCTCACGGGCGTCTGGCCCTTCCGCCTCAGCCGCAACTCCAAGTACGTCACCGGCATCGAGCGAGTCTACGTGTAACTCGATCGGGGACCGAATGCGGGACGACGGCGTTGTATATCCAAGCACGGTCGACGACGAAGGTTTGCTTCGGGCACATCTGACCTACGGAGTATCCGTTGCTCCTGCAGAATTGCTCCTGAAATGGGTCGGAACGCGAACTAGATGAATTCCTGGCTAGGTCCCGATCCGGCAATGCATCAGGACTTCCTTGCCGTATCTCTTCCGCCCCGACATCAGCGGGCCTCTCGACTAACGACCGCCCCGTCGATCACCACAGCAATGCAGTGGCTTGCATACTCAAAGGGGTCGCCATCATAGAGGGCGACGTCCCCATCCTTGCCGACCTGCAGAGATCCGACACGGTCCTGAACACCTAGAAGGCGTGCAGCATCGATTGTTATCGCGCGCAGGGCCCCCTCGGCACCCAGGCCGTATGCTGCTCCGTGCGCAGCCTCCAGGAGAACCACGCGCGTCTTCGGCACATAACCCTCGAAGCCACTCTGGTAGGCGAAGAGCACACCGGCGTCGGCAAGCAGCTTGCCTTGCTCAAAAGTAGCATTCTCCCGCTCCCCACTGGTTCGAACCATCGGTGGGTTTGCGATGATCGAAACGCCAGCGGCGACGATCTGATCCATGACCTGGTAGCACTCGGAAGCACCATCCAGAACTACCGTTAGATTAAACTCGGATGCAACCCTAAGAGTTGCCAGGATGTCACGTGCTCGGTGCACCGTGACCAGAAACGGAATCTCGCCCGCAAGAGCGGCGGCCATCGCCTCGAGGCGTAGGTTACGTGCGGGTCGCTTGCTCTCGTCAGCATCGGCTCGCTTTCTGGCATAGTCGCCGGCCTCGATCAACAGGCCGCGCAGCATGGCGATCGCCTTGCTTCGGTTTCCAGGCGACTTGCCGTCGGAGCCGAGTCCGCCCTCGCCAAGCGTGACCGCGATCATCGCCGCAGGATCCAGCACTGCATCCTCGACGCTGTTGCCAGTGGTCTTGACGACAATGGTCTGCCCAGAGATCAATGCCCCCGGACCATGCCCGGTATGGATCGTCGTGATCCCAAACCCACGCAACCATTCGACCAGGCGTTCGCGCGCATTGTAGGCGTCGAGTGCGCGCAGTTCTGGCTGCATTGGAGCAGATCGCTCGAGCTGATCTTGATCCTGATCTTGATTGAGATATCCCGCCAGGCCTACCACCGAGTGCGCATCCACGATTCCGGGAGTCGCGACCTTAGCTCGAAGTAACTCGTAGCCATCAGGCACAAGCACATCTGCCGCAGCACCGACCGCGCTGATCTTGCCATCGGTGATCACGACAATTCCGTCTTGAATCGCCTGACCACTCATGGTGTGAAGGGTCTCCGCACGCACGGCGACCTGAGCTTGCAAAGTCGCCGCGAACAAAACAGCGACGCTGAGTATGTTGATAATTTTCATCGTAAGAGTTCCTCAGCGGCCAAAGCAGCACATGTGAAAGACTTGGGGCTCGCTCGCGCCGTATCCCCCAACAGCAAAACGACGGTCTTCAGGATCCTCGAGATCGAAGACCAGCTTGCCGTCAATATAGGTCCGCTCAATCTTGGACCAGACACTGAGCGGGTCTCCCGAGAGAATGACGAAGTCCGCATCCTTGCCGGCTTCAAGGGAACCGATGCGGTCGTCCAAATCCAACATCTTTGCCCCGGCAAGAGTCAGGCCTTCGAGAGCCTTCTGTCGGGACATTCCAGCACGCACTGAGAATGCAGCAGATCGGCGGAAGAATCGTGAGTCCGTGATGCCGTCGTCAGTATGAAATCCGACCACTGCACCAGCGCGTTCGAGCGCGGCACCATTCTTCCATTCGATATCCACAGCCTCGAGCTTGCCTCCGGGACTGTCCAAGACGATCAAGCTGCAGGGAGCTCCCGCTGCAGCAATCTCATCGGCAACTTTCCATGCTTCGCTCACGTGGTGGAGCACAACCCGAAAACCGAACTCCTTCGCAAGACGCAGCACAGTCAAAATGTCATCGTGGCGGTGCGTGTGATGATGCACGACGCGCTTGCCTTCCAGAACCTCCACGAGACCCTCCATGCGAAGGTCTCGGGTTGGCATCTTCTCCGGGTCGCCAGCGGCCCCCTGAATCTTTGCTCGGTATTCCTCTGCCTTGACGAACTGCGCGCGCACCAAGGCCGCGGACTTCGCACGCGTGCCCGGGAAGGGCGCTGAGCGGATGGAATTCGTGCCGTTGGCCATCTTCATTCCACCGGCAATCGAGCCGTCGGCGTTGCGGAGCACGAGATCATCCACCGTGTTTCCATCGCGAAGCTTTGCGTAGACCGTCTGCCCAGACATCAGGTGTCCTGACCCCGGCATGAGGTTGACGGTCGTGATGCCTCCGGCCTGCGCCTTTTGAATCCCCGCATCCCGCACGTTGATGGCATCGAGAACGCGCACATCCGGTTGGATCGGCGAACTCGAGTCACCGCCAGCGGGCCCTGCGATGTGACTGTGGGTGCAGATCATGCCCGGCATGACGACCTTGCCAGCCATGTCATGGCGCTCGGCCCCCTCTGGGATCGCGATACTCGCGGCCGACCCAACGGCGATGATCTTCCCACTCCCGACGATCAGGACCCCATCAGGAATCTCCGCCCCTGATATTGGGATCAAGTGGGCGCCGACGAATGCCTGGACCTTCTCTTGAGCAGGCAGAGCCGAGGATAACCAAGTTGTGACGAGCAGCGCGCAGACTGCCCCCTTCTGGTAGGCGAAGCGTGTGTGCATGGTGTGTTTGGAGCGAATCTTGGAGGTGATCGATGGAGACGATATCTGTATTACTTCTTTCCCCTCAAGGCGGATAGGGGATTCAAGTCGACATTCCCGCCCCTCCTCCATCAACTGTCACTCCTCACAACAGCACAGCGCCCCTTCTGCCAGTCCCGTCGCTACCTGAAGAACTTCACCGCATCTTCCCCAGTACCCCCTGTAGAGAAGCGTCGCCTCACTGACAACCCGGCGAGGGACGGCTATCCAGTCTGGTCACCGGACGGAAAGCAGATGATCTTCAAGTCGGATCGGAATGGGAACGAAGAGGTCTACCTCCTGCGACTCGGCTGAGTAGGAGAATCGACCATACCGGAGATGAACCGGCAGCAGTCTCCATTGAGACCCTCACAGAGTTTGCTGAGAGTAATCAGTCGCGACTCCTGATTCTTCAGCTCCTCCATGCGCTGACGTAGATCAGCGAACTTGGACTCGACCAGGGGAGCCACTTCCTCACAGTGGCTGTTCGCATCGAGGGACAGCAAGGAGCGAATCTCCCCCAAGGTGAAGCCCGCCTGCTTGGCTGTGAGGATGAGCTGCAACCTGCGCAGCGACTCGCCATCGAAGACCCGATAGTCGCCCCGACTCCGCGCCTTGGGCGCGATCAGATTCCGCTTCTCGTAGTAGCGAATGGTGGAAACGGGCACGCCTGCCAGATCGGCGAGCCGTCCGATGGTGAGTTCGTGGATCGAAGGGTCCATGGGATCTGCGCCGGAATGGCTGGGCATCTTGGTTCCCAACATAGAGTCTGAACCATGGTTCAGGGTCAACGCCGCTTGGAGAAGGTGAGGATTGCTGCTTGCGTCCGAAGCATGGTTCAGGGCCTAGGCTCCAGCTGCAGCAATACCTTTACAAGCAGGCAAGCGCCCATGAACTCCCCCATCGCCATCATCTTTCTGTGCCTGACTCTGATCGCAGGCATGCTCCCCGCCCAGACTGGCAAGCGAGCCACAGAGACTCCATTGCTCGAGGTGGAGGGCCCCATTCTGAAGACCACCCTGCCCATCAGCAGCACGCCCATCATCTGCGTCGACAACTTGAGCGCGGCAGAGCTAAAGCGGCGGGGCGAACTGAGCCTCCGCCTGAAGCGATTGGTCGGCAAAGCTGAGCCGATACCCCAGGGTTTCCGGCTCAGACTACCTGCGGAGCTGAAGCTCGCCGAGTTGATCGAGTGGATCGGTGTGGAAAGGCGCTGCTGCCCATTCCTCACCTTCGATCTGATCTTTCCACCGGACGGTGGTCCGACCACACTCCGGATCGTCGGCGGAAAGGGAGTACAGGATTTTCTGGCGAACGTTTTCTTCAAGTAGCTCGGAGCTACTGCCCCACCACCAACTCCACCGCGTTCGCCACACCGGTTCAGCGCTTGCGCCAGCGGATTACGACCGGTGATTCGCTGCTGGGGATCTCGATCACTTCCGGATCAAAGACCAGGTCCTCCGGGACGCTGACGATGCGGTACCTTCCCCGCTTCAATCCGTGCAAAAGAGCTTCCTGATGGTCGATGCGATGATTTATCAGGCCAGGATCTTCACACCAAACGCTGATACCGTTGATAGTCATGGTTACAGGGAGGTTTCGCTCTGGATCCGCAGAGCGAACCGCACCTCCCATTGATTCTTCGAGAAGGATCAAGAGGTGTGACCTTTGCATTTTCGCGAGATCACCCTCGCCCTTCAGATGGATCGACAGCTCCTGCCCTCTTTCGAGTTCGACCGTCAGCGTGGAAACCTCAGTGTGCTGGTCCACCTGAACGCCCTGGATGACCCTTCGAATGTAACCTTCCTGGGTGCAGGAGATGGCCAGGTCGATGCTGCCAACGGGTAGCTCTATCCTCGCGAGCCCCTCTGGGTCGATGATCGTTCCCGCCGACTGATACCTTCCGGAGTTGCTGGTTTTCCAGGAGATCCACCAGGGCCTGGAACTACCTGATTCAACCCGCTGCTTGGACTCGGCATCGATCAAGTTCAAGCGAAGAGAACGCATTTCAGGGAGGATCAAGTTCACCTTCTGCGAATTGGGCGAGACGTCGACGACAGCCGGTGGACGGTCCTTGCGCATCACTCCAACCGAGTACTTGATGCCAGGTATCACCTCGATCGTGAAGCTTCCGTCCTCGGCTGTCTTGGATCGAAACTTATGTAACCGGCCCTCTGTTTTGTGCTCCGCTTGCACGTGAACTTCGGGCAAGGGCTTGCCAGAGCTCGAGTGGACTGTGCCGGAAATGGTGCTGAATTCCTCTTTCCAAGCGATGTCGTGCTCGTACTCACCTGCGTCCGTGACTTGCAGTTTTGATTCGTAACGCAGGGTGTTGTTCAGGGGATCTCGAACCTGCAAGGAGATGCTTCCAAGAGGGACATTCTCGAGCTCGAAGGCTCCATCCTCTTCGGCGTCCCCACGCCCAAGGAGATTTCCGGCCTGCCAATACACGCTGTCGGTCCAGGGTTTGCCGTTTAGCTTCGCATGGCCGCGAATCGTTGCTCCTCGATGCAAGGTGAACTCCAGCCAAGTGGGTTGGTCAGCGGATAGACCCTGAATGGTCCTGGGCTCGACAGGCATGAAGTCCCTGTGACTCGGGGAAACTTTATATGCTTCGTCGCCTGCGACCACGCCGACGCGAAATAGACCGTCGTCGTCCGTGGCCAGTCCCTTTTCGAAGGAGAGATACTCGTCGTGGTACGCTGCTTGACCGGGTAGATCCAGCGCCTCTGACTCACCGCTATCGAGCTGCCACATGCCCATGATATGTTTCTTGTTCCGTGCATGGATCTGTGCTCTCGCAACCGGATTGCCCTGAGCATCCTGCACCCGCCCTTCGATTCGGGCCTCTGCCAGCATCGGGATGCGAGGGGAGAGATCCCGGATGAAGCCCACACCCCAGGACCAGGTGAAGGGACTGTAGCCTTCAGTCAGCAAGGTGAGTTCGAGCTTGGTTCCCGGCAGAACGCGCACTGTGAATCTGCCATTCTCGTCGGTCACGCCGATCGGCTTGCGAAAGGCTCCTGCATACGTATGCATGACGAATACCTGGCCAAACACGCGGACTCCGGGCATGGGATTCTCGGTCGCGGCATCAAAGACGAGTACGGTCAACTCGGCGCCTTGCTCGAGGGCGATGTCCAGTTTCATGCCCTCTGGCCTGGGGATGAGGACGGAAGTCTCCTTGTCCGCATAGCCGGTCTTGCGGACTACAACGCGACTACTCGATCCGGTGCGTACTTCTTCTAATGAGTATTCACCATCGGAACCTGTGGTCACGGACTTGGATCCGACGGCCACGATCGCGTCGGCGATCCCCTCTCCGGTCTTCGCGTCGTAGACGCGTCCGAAAAGCGCCGCCAACCATCGCAAGGTGATCACCCGCTCTCTGCTCTTCATCGAGTTGGTGGACATACCCGAGAACCCTTCAGCCCTGATGACCAACTGCACCGGTTCTGGCGCGTCCAGGGGGACTTTGTGACGAAACTTCCCTTCTGAGCTCGTGAGTACGGTTGTTAGCAGGTTTTCAGGCTCACGCTGCCCCGGTCCATAGAAGCTCACCACCGCCCCTGAGATCGGTTCGCCATCCGGATCAATCACTCGGCCAAAAAAGGCCCCGTCGAGTCCGCTGCCTCCATCCGCTGCGAGGGGAATCCGAGCATCAGACAATGGTTCTTCCTTGGGCAGATCACCCGAAGAATCAGCTACCTCACTGGAGGCCACAATTGAACTTTCGTTGCTCTCCAGAATCCCGGATCCCACTTCCCCCGGCCACATCGCGAACCCCACCCAAACCAGCACCGCAACGATCAGCAAGTAGCCCAGTCTCTTCCCATTCTCAGACATGGGCAGGATTATAGCCCTCGCCTGCGGTTAGAGGATTCAGACCCACATTCTAGACTCCCCCCCACCAACCACCACTCCTCGCAACATCACACTTCCCTCTCTGCCACTCCTCCCCAGAAGACCCGGACAGACGGTGCGCCTGGACAACCTCATGCCCGGCAAGCACCGCCTCACCGTCAGCGGATCGAACGTGATGTCCGCGTCTGCGGAGGTCGAGGTCATCGCCGGCGGGGTCACCGCCCACGAGATGACGTTGCGGCCGGCGGTCTACTTCATGCTCCACTTTCACTTCGCCACCGATCCCCCGATCGGCCACCTCGCCTACGTGATCCGCAGCAAGGCCGGAAAAGTGGTGCGGGAAGGAACCCTGACCCACGGTAGTTTCTTGACCAGTCCCAGCAAGCTCATCGTCCTGTTGGAGAAGGGCAGCTTCGAGCTCGAGGTGAAAACCAAGAATGGATTGCAGGGCAAGGCCCGCCTCGAGGTGCCCCGGATTGTGGCGACGAAGCAGGAAGTCGTCGTCCGTCTCAAGTAGATGACGGGCCAGCCCCGGTCGGCTGGATCACGAAGTCGCCTGGCCGAACTGGATCTCATCCCGGTGAAATGAGAACCTATGGGATTCGGCAAGTGACCCTCCCGATGCAGACACTCGCCCTCACCACCGGAGAACCCACATGTCCCACCTAGTCGCAGTGGAACCTCGCGGCAACATCCTCCACGTCAAGGTGCTCGGCCGGATCCGTCTGGAGACCTACAAGCACCTCATACCCTTCATCGACGCCGCCATCTTCGAGTACGACGGTGTCCGCATCCTGTTCGATCTCACCGAGTTCGCCGGGCGGGACCCCGACGGCGCGGTGTTCGAGGAGGATACCAAGTTCGACCTGCCGTACTGGGCGGAGGTCGAGCGTGTCGCGTTCATAGGCGACAAGAAGTTCGAGCCGCGCATGCCAGCGTTCTGCGAGCCCTTCACCTCCGCGACCTCTAGATTCTTCTACCCCCACCAGCGCAAGGACGCAGGAGAGTGGATTCGCGAGGGCGTCAAGTAGATAGCGCTCTGGGACGACTATTCGGCCGGCCCCTCCTACAAGAAGAACGACGAACACTTCGACATACGCGGGGCATGAGATAGCAAACTCTTGCGTAGCGGAAGTTACCAGCCGCAGTTCGTACACTTGGTCTCCCGTGAGTTGAACGGTCTGTTTCAACCGAAAGCCGCCGCATCGGTTGGGCTTGCCCCATAGCACAAGCTGTCCCCGGCGCTGGTGACGTTGTAGGTCCCCAATCCAGCTTGCAACGCCGTGCCTTAAACTTCCCAGGGCGCCAGATTCCCAGTCTCAAAGTCCCCGTTTACGATCAAGTTCTGGGCCGGCACGCCTAGATAAAACATGACGCAAGCAGGGCGAAGGGCAGAGTTCGTCGCATCGTTGTCTCCTTCAATAGGGGTCCGCCTTGTAGGTGTTTGCTGACGCATGCAGCAACCGGCCCGCTATGGCATTGAGGGGAGAGAAGGAGCAAGATGCCTTGCTCTGCGTCGCCAGGTGGTGAACGGGAGCCAGGCTCCGCACTCTCACTTCCCCATCACCCAACGAAAGGCCGAAGTCTTGATCACGCAGTTCACCCGACTGCCCAACTCGAGCCCCAGATCCTCGATCGCGTTCTGCGTCAACTCCGCCAACACCACCGCCCCCTCCCCCAACCGCACATGCACCAGCTGGCGACCATGCAAGGGCGAGAAGCGCACCACTTCTCCATGCAACTGATTGCGCGCTGACACCTGAGTCAACTCGGACTTGGCCAGCATCACATCTTCCGGTCCCAGGGCAACACGCCCCAGGTACCCCGGCGACAACGCCTGAAAAGGCAACACCACCCGCTGCCCACCGATCCATCCCCAGGTCGCGCTGCCATCCTCCAAACTGTTCTCCACCTGCACCTTGAGAGTCGTCTCCGTACTGAAGGGCTCCGCCAGCGCACCATGCAGAGTGCGCCCCAAAGTCTCAAAGACCTCGCCGCTGCCCACCACCTTCCCCCCGTCCATGACGATGATCTCCGTGGTCAGCTCGAGAATCTCCGGCAGGGCATGACTCACATACAGAATCGGGATCTCCAAAGTCTCCTGCACCCAGCGCAAGTACGGCAAGATCTGCCGCCGCCTTGGAAGGTCCACCGCTGCCAGGGGCTCATCCATCAGCAGCAGCTCGGGCATGGCCAGAATCGCGCGACCGAGAGCAACCCGCTGTCGTTCGCCACCCGATATCTCGGTGGCCGGGCGAGCCAAGAGTGAACCCAACTCGAGGGCCTCGATCACCTGCGCCGGTTCGAGCTTGCGTCGCTTCTCCGGCACCAGCTCGTAGCCATAGAGCAGATTGTCCGCGACCCTGCGATGGGGAAAAAGGCGCAGGTCCTGGAAGACCATGCCCACCCGACGCTCCCGCGGTGGCAGGCAGATCCTCTGATTGCTGGCGAAGAGCAGCCGCTCCCCGAGTTGGATCTTGCCCCGGAGTTCGCCGGCGACCTGCTTCGGCTGGATCAAGCCGGCGATGACCTGCAGCAGCGTCGTCTTGCCACAGCCGCTGGGACCAAAGAGGGCAGTGAGCCCGGGCCCAAGTTGCAACTCGACTTGCAGACGAAAGTCGCCACGAGTCAGATCGAGTTCGACCTGCAAACTCACCTGCGCCTCTCCCGCCGTTGCCTACGTAGCAAGAGCTCACAGAGAATGGTCGCCGTGAGCGAAAGCGCGATGCTCAGACAGGTAAGCCGCCAGGCCGTCGGATACTGCCCGGGCTCCTGCATGGCCGAATAGATCGCCAAGGGCAGGGTGCGTGTCTCTCCCTCCAGGTTGCCGGCAAAGGTGATGGTCGCACCGAACTCACCGAGGGCGCGGGCGAAGGCGAGGGAGCAGCCAGCCAGGATACCTCGGTAGGCGAGAGGCATGCTGATGGAGAAGAACACGCGCAGGCGACCTGCGCCGAGAGTGGCCGCAGCTTCTTCGAGGCCCGGGTCCACCGACTCGAGGGCCTCGCGCATGGAACGAACCATGAGAGGGAAGGCGAGGATGCCGGCGGCGAGGGCAGCACCGGACCAGGAGTAGGCCAGGCTCAGGCCGAGCTGTTCGTACAGGAATGCGCCGATGAAGCCCTGACGACCGAAGGCGATGAGCAGGAGATAGCCCACTACCACTGGCGGCAGGATCATGGGCATGATCACGAGAGCATCGATGAGAACTGTCCAACGACTGCGGCTGCGGGCGAGCCAGAAGGCCAGGACCAGGGCGAAGGGCAGGCTGAGCAGTGTCGCGGCAAGACCGACCTGGATCGACAGCCCGAGCGCGCTGAGTTCTTCGGGGCTGAGCAGGGCGACCAGTGTCATTGCGGAGGCAGTATGAAACCCATTTCGCTGAGCACCGATCGACCGGCCTCGGCGAGCAGGCTCGCGTAGATCTGCCTAGCAGTCTCGTTGGCGCCTTCGATCAATGCCAGCTCATAGCGAATGGAAGGGCGCGCCGAGACTGGAAACTCGGCGACGATATGGAGTCCTTCCGCACTGAGCGCGTCGGTTTTGTAGACCAGGCCAAGATCCACAGCACCGATCTCCACCGCGAGCAAGGCGGCACGGGCATCGAGGGCGGGAGCCAGTCGATCCTCGATCTGCGCCCAGAGACCGAGCCCCTGCAATGCCTCCCGGGCATAGCGCCCAGCGGGCACATGCTCCGGATCGCCGATGGCGATGCGACCGGTGAACTTTTCCCCGAGGATCGTGGCCTGACTCAAAGTGAAGGGCTCGAGCCTACCCACCTTTGCAACCAAGACGATGTCGTTGCCCGCAAGGAGGCGACGGGTGCCGGGGACGAGCATGCTGGCCTTCTCGACTTCGTCCATCCACTGGGGATGGGCCGAGATGAAGAGACCGGCCGGGGCCCCATTGAGGATCTGCTTCGCGAGGACAGCTGACGACGCCGGTTGCACTCCTGCTGTAAGGCTCACAGTCTCGAGTACCGCATCAACCACCGGCGCCATGCTGGCGGCGACAAAGACATGGCTTGCGGTCTGTGGGGCGCAGCTCAGGAGGGCGACTAGAGGAACCAGTCGCGCCGTTCGGCGGAGGCCATCAAGCTGTCGATGTCCCCATCGCCCTCGATCACCTCTTCGAGCCACCAGTTGGTGCCGTTGTAGAGGCATGTGACCTCCTTGCAGTTGTCGCTGGCGTCGAAGTTGTCCAGGAGGTTGGCGGTGATGGTGGATGACTCGCGCACGGTGGCCGAGTCCTTGTAGGCATCCTTCTCACCGATGCGGGCATAAGCCACGCCGCGATAGGCCGGGCAGTTATAGGTGCCGTGCGGATTGAGTACCTGACGCAGGGCTTGCATGTGGCACATCTGGGGCTGCTTGGTGAAGTCCCGCCAGTTGCCCTCGATGAGCATGCGCAGGTTGATGCTCTCCACCACCCGGAAGCCGGGCTGCTCGAGTTGCTTGGCTTCAGCGACCTGGGCTTGGATGCGGGCGACGACCTTGGCGAGCTCCCCCTCCATGTGCGCCGGATCCATGACTTCTGATCCCGTATCCGCACGCTCGAGGAAGGGCTTGAAGGAGATGTAGTTGAAGCCGGCCTCGCGAGCGCGCTTGCTGGCCATGACCATCTCGTGGATGTTCTCGACGACTCGGGTGTCATCGCGGGTCGCCCCCTGCCAGGTGATCACGTAGCTGAAACCGAAGTCGAAGTGCGGGTTCACCTTCTTGATCTTGGGCACCCAGGCACAGATCTCATCGAGGGTGAGATTCTTCTTCGAGGGGTTGTGCATGCGCTGGAAGACATCGTTTGATCCGGAGTCCAGGGACAAGCGAACCCAGTCGCCCTTCTCCAGCATGGGCGCGATCTCGAGGATCTTGTCGTTGCGGCTGCCATTGCTGACCACCGCGACCTGCAGCTTGAGTTCCTTGAGGAATGCGACGAACTCTTTGAACTTGGGATAGAGGGTAGGCTCGCCCCCACCGATCAGGATGACACTGCGCATGCCGCGCTCCGCCATCTCGCGCATGGAGTCCCAGAGCTCCTGGTCCTCGTGCTTGAAGGGCTTGTTGAGGATGTCCCAGTCGATGCAGTGGTCGCAGGCGTAGTTGCAGGCGGTGGTCAAGTCCAAGTTGATGGACAGGGGCACCAGGTCTGGCATCTCCGGGGCGGCGGATCCCTCCTTACGCGACTTGCGCAGGGCGCGCTGCCACTTGAGATAGTCGACTACCTTGGGGAGGAGGGAGGGCTGTTTGAGCTTGCCGGCGAAGTCGTGAATGGCTTCTGCCCCGACATCTCCAACCTTCTCTTCACCAACACGCTTCTCCTCACCAACTCGCGAGGATTTGGCTGTAGAGGAAGGCTCGGTCCCGGATGCGCTCTGCTTCGCTTCGAATTCGCTCAAGATCCTGATTCCTGATTAGGCTGGCGAAACCATACACCAAGCGGCCGACCGGATCACTGACCTCTGTCTCGCGATCCTCCGCAAAGAATGAGATGCGGTAGTCGGTCATCTGAATACGGCGATCCATGCGGCAGCCATCCACCGCCAACCAGGCCGGGCGTGGCTGTTCTGCGCACTGCGCCATGTGGAATCGAGCTTGCACGGTTGGGAACTTCCCATGCAGATGGAAGCTCAGCTCCAGGTCTTGGCAGTCCGGATCCTGGCTGGACCAGCCAATATCCGTGGTCCGACAGTCCCCATCGACCGGCAGCAGACCCTGGAGGAGGCTGATGAAGTGCGAAAGCGAGTCCTCCACCATGGGACGGCCGCTGCCGCTCGGGGACAGACGCATCTCGATCTGCTGAGGCAGAGCCTTTCCGCGGCTGGGGTAGAGCTGATCCAGGGCGGGCAGAACTTCGGGCCAGGGGCAGTTTTCCACCAAGACCTGCCCGGCGGCCTGAAAACTATCCACCAGAGCGGGCACCAGAGCAGACTCAGCCTCAGCAACCAGAGGCTTCTCGCAGAGCACGTGCAAACCGAATTCCAGGGCCTGCTCCAGGGCCGCGCAGTGACTCTCGATGGGCGAGGCGATGATCAAGGCGTCCAGCTCTCCCTCGCTCAGCAGAACTCCGAGATCATCGTATGCCTGCACCGGGTGGCCCAGGTCCACGGCGAGCTGCGCACAGTCCGCGCGGCTTCGCTCCAGGGAGCGGCCGGCCGCGGCGACCACGGACAGGTCTGCAGCCTCGCACCAGCGCGCCAAGAACGGGCCCAGCCCGTTGCGCCGTCGTCCCGGTCCCAGCAGCCCTGCACGAAGAGTCATCTCGGCCCAGGCTATCGGCTGAAAGGGCCTCACGCCCGGAGAAAGCCGGCAGCGATAGACTGGAGATCCAGCCAGTCATCGGTTAATCACTGCGCATGCCCAAGACCTGCAAGTACACCGCACGCACTGCCGACAAGCACGAGCTCTACCAATTGAGCGTGCAGGCACCGGAGAACGACAGCAAGTTCTTCGCGCGCATCTACCGCAAGTCCCACGACGGGGAGGCGGCGAGACTCTTCCGAGAGGACTTCTGTGGCACGGCCATCCTGTCCTGCGAGTGGGCCAAGTTGCACACTGAGAACCAGGCCATCGGCATCGATCTGGACGGTCCCACCCTGGATTGGGGACGCAAGAACAACATCAGCAAGCTCAAGCCCAAGGTGCAGGAGCGGGTCAAGCTGGTGCAGGATGACGTGCTCAATGTGACCTCCCCCAAGGTCGATATCATCGCCGCGCTCAACTTCAGCTACTCCGTCTTCAAGGAGCGCAAGGTCCTGGGAAGCTACATCAAGAGCTGCTACAAGTCGCTCAAGCCCGGCGGCATGCTCTTTCTCGATGATTGGGGTGGTAGCGAGGCCCAGGTCCTGCAGGAAGAAGACCGTCCCCAGGACGAGGGCTTCGACTATGTCTGGGACCAGGATGCCTTCGACCCGGTCACCCACGACATCACCTGTAAGATTCACTTCGAGTTCGAGGATGGCAGCCGCCTGCGCAACGCCTTCACCTACCATTGGCGACTCTGGAGTCTGCCCGAGCTGCAGGAGCTCATGACCGAAGCCGGCTTCCAAGATGTGCACGTTCTCTGGGAAGGAACCGAGAAGGGCACGGACGAGGGCAACGGAGTCTTCCGACGGGTCACCAAGGGCGAGCCGGATCTGGCCTGGATCGCCTACGTGGTCGGCACCAAGTAGACGGACGCGAAACTTCGCCCTCTAAAACCGCAGGCAGCAGGATTAGGATCCGGAGATGAAGACCATCGTCGTACTCGGTGCGGGCAAGATTGGCCGCATGGTCGCCCACTTTCTCGGCAATTCGGGCGACTACCAGCTGCGTATCGGCGACACGGAGCCCAAGGCCACCGCGCATATCTGCAAGCGAGTCAAGGCTGCAGAAGGTCACAGCGTCGACTTCACCTCGGCGAAGGACATCGACAAGATCCTCAGCGGCGCGGACGCGGTGATCTCCTGCGCCCCCTACCACTGCAATCCACTCATCGCCGAGCGCGCCCGCGAAGCCAGAGTGCACTACCTGGATCTCACCGAGGACGTGGATGTAACCCGTCAGGTCGCCGATCTGGCCAAGGATGCGAAGAGCGCCTTCATCCCCCAGTGCGGTCTGGCGCCTGGCTTCATCACCATCTGCGCTGTGGATCTCATCAGGAAGATGACCGACGTGCAGGCCTTGCGCATGCGAGTCGGCGCCCTACCTCGATTCCCGCGCAACCGAATGAAGTACAACCTAACCTGGAGCACGGAGGGACTGATCAATGAGTACTGCCAGCCCTGCGAGGTCATCAAGAATGGCGAACTGCTGCAGGTGCAACCCCTCGAGAACCTGGAGAACCTGACCATTGACGGGGTGGAGTACGAAGCCTTCAACACATCCGGTGGTCTTGGCACCCTGGCGGAAACCCTCAAGGACAAGGTGCGCGCCGTGGACTACAAGTCCCTGCGCTATCCGGGGCACAACTATCTGCTCAAGTTCCTGCTCAAGGACCTGCAACTGAAGGACAACCAGGAGGAGCTACGGGAGATCTTCGAGCGCTGCCTGCCCACGACCTTCCAGGATCAGATCGTCATCTTCGTCAGCGCCATCGGCACCTTCCGCAATCGCCTGACCGAGAACACCTACGCCCGCACCATCTACCATCAGGAAATCGCTGGTGAAAATTGGAGCGGCATCCAGATCACCACCGCTGCCGGGGTCTGCACCCTGCTCGACTTGCTCATGGAGGGAAAGATTCCGCAGTCCGGATTCGTGCGTCAGGAAGAAGTGCCGCTCAGCGAGTTTCTCAACAATCGCTTCGGCCGCTACTACGCCTGAATTTCGACGCCCCGTCGAGGCAACGACGAAGCCGGCGGCGACCGAGTTGTGAATTCGGTTGGAAGCAGCTCCTCTCCACACGCGCTGTGGATTACGTGGGGATAAGACTCGAGTTTACAGAGCTCTTTCCACAGCCAAGGCTCCGGTGGCACAGGCCATAGCAGAACTTCTCCAGAGGCTTTCCACAGTGCCTGGGGAATACTCTCTGCGCGGCCCCGCCAGCCGGATCTGGTAAGCTCGCTCACATGCTGTTCACAGGCATGTGCCTGCTGCTCTCCTCCATCCAGAGCACCGCGCCGGCTTCCGGCCAGGCGACAAAGCTCCAGGAAGTCGCGACGGAGGCCTTGGGCGACCTTTATCCGGAGAGCCTCTGGCCCGAGATGCAGGCCGCTGCCGATCGCGGCCTGAGCTGGCTCGCTCAGAAGCAGGATTCTGCCGGTTACTGGCAGGCAGACGTAGGGCACAAGCAACGGGACAAGTACCTAATCCTACGGAGCGCTGAGCAGAATGAAGCCCTCGGACAGGGTCACATTGGCGTCAGCGCCTTGGCCGGGATGGCCTTCCTCGCCGGCGGTCACCTCCCGGACCGGGGCAAGTTCGGCCAGGTCGTGCGGCGCACGGTCAACTACGTACTCGCCCAGGTCAACGACAACGGCATCATCTCCGACGGGGGCACGCGCATGTACAGCCATGCCTTCGCCACGCTCTTTCTCGCCGAGGTGCACGGGATGGGCGCGGAGAACGAGATCCGTGAAGGCCTCGAGAAGGCGGTGCACATCATCATCGACTCTCAGAACGCCCAGGGTGGCTGGCGCTACAACGCCTTCAGCAAGGAGGCGGATCTATCGGTCACTGTCTGCCAACTGCAGGCCCTACGCGCCGCACGCAACATCGGCATCAAGGTACCCAAGGCCACCATCGACCGAGCCGTGGACTACGTCATGCGCAGCCGCACGACCCGCGGCCGGGGCAAGGGCCTATTCTTCTACAAGATTGCCGGTCGTGGCGCCTATGAGAAGAACCAGCAGTACGCCATCAATGCGGCGGCCCTCACCGCCCTCTTCAGCGCCGGCGTGCACGACGAGAACATCTTCGATCCGGTTCTCGGCTTTCTCGAGGCAGAATATCCCCGAGTTGCCAACTGGTACCCGGATCACTACTTCTACTGGTACGGCAACTACTACGCCTGCCAGGCCTTCTTTCAGGCCGGCGGCGTCCGCTTCCGCCGCTGGTTCGAAGCCCTCTCTCGCGACCTTCTACGCTTCCAACGCAGCGACGGCCGCTGGCTCAATCGCACCGGACCGGGAGATCCCTTCTCGACTGCGGTCGCCTGTCTGATGTTGCAGATTCCAAAGCAGTACCTGCCGATCTTCCAGCGCTGACTCGAGCGATAGGAGACCCATGCTTCGCCATTTCCCTCTCACTCTCTGCCTCGCCATCCTCAGCATCTCTGCACCGGCGACCTGCCAGCAGGCCATCGACCCGGCAGGAATCAAGGGCAGCCTGCTCATCTGCGGTGGCGGCGGCATGCCGCCAGAAATCTTCGCCCGCTTTGCCGAGCTCGCCGGTGGCAGGGAGGGTCGGCTCGTGCTCATCCCCAGCGCCAGCCAGAGGGCCGACGAGCCGGAGGAGATGCGCAAGCTCTTGGCCCTGTGGAAGGAACGCTTTCCCGGAGAAATCCAGATCCTCCACAGCCGGGACCCGGCGCGGGTCCAGGAGGACTCCTTCGTTGCCCCCCTCCGGCAGGCCAGCGGCGTCTGGATCAGCGGCGGCAGTCAATCACGGATCACCGCTTCCTACCTGGGCACGAAGGTCGAAGCCGAACTGCACGCACTGCTCGATCGTGGCGCCATCATCGGCGGCTCCTCCGCCGGCGCCGCGGTGATGAGCAGACTCATGATCAAGGGGGGTCGAAGAGTGGCCGAGACCTCCGCAGGTTTCGGCTTCGTTCCCGGCGCGGTCATCGACCAACACTTCCTCGCCCGAGTACGCCAGCCGCGCTTGCTCGGTGTTCTGGCCGACCAGCCCCAGCTCTTCGGCATGGGCATCGATGAAGGTACCGCTGTTCTCTTGCGTGGCCGACGCATGCAGGTCCTCGGCAAGTCCAAGGTCGTCATGCTCCTTGCACCGGTCAAGGGTCAGGCAGCCCACCAGGTGATTCTGAGTGCGGGCCAGAGGTCGGATCTCATCGCCTGGCAACGCGCCGCCCGCGATCGACTCGATCCCGCAAACCAAGACGCAGCAGCTGCGGACCAGATCGCCTCTAAAGGCACGGTGATGATGGTCGGCGGCGGCAACATCGATCGCAGCCTCCTCGAGCGCTTTATCCAAGAAGCTGGCGGACGGGACTCGCGCATCGTCCTGGTGCCCACCGCTGGCGGCCCCACCGTCGACGGCCAGGCGCTCAGCTTTGCCAGCCGCCTGCAAAACGCCGGCGCCGGGGAACTGCATGTCTACCACGCTGCCCATCCCAACCAGGTGGAGGCAGCCGACAACTTCGATGCTTTGTCGCGGGCAACCGGTCTCTGGTTCACCGGCGGTCGCCAGTGGCGGCTCGTCGATGCCTATGAGGGCACCCCCGCAGAAGAGCTCTTTCGTCAGGTTCTCGATCGCGGTGGCATCATCGGTGGCTCATCCGCCGGCACTAGCATCCAGCCCAGCTTCATGGTGCGCGGCAATCCCCTCGGCAACCAGGACATCGCGGCCCTCGGTTACACCCGGGGCTTCGGCTATCTGCACGGCGTCGCGGCGGATCAGCACTTCTCCCAGCGCAATCGCTTTGCGGACATGAGCGACCTGCTTCGAGAACACCCCTGGCTGCTCGGCCTGGGTATCGACGAGTCCACAGCGGTCATCGTCAAGGGCAGCAGCCTGGAAGTAAGCGGCCCTGGTCAAGTGGCGATCTACGACTACATCAATCGACCGCCCAGGGATGGAGAAAAGGACTACGTCCAGCTCGGGGATGGCGCGCGCTTCGATTTGAGTCGGCGCACGGTTATCGAGTGAGACGGCGATACAGATCCAGGTACTTGCCATAGCAGACATCCGCGTCGTACTCAGCTTCTGCTCGCGCGCGGTTCTTGCGACCCAAGTCCTCTCGCGTGGAATCGTCCCCGGCCAGATGCTGCATGGCGGCAGCCATGGCCTTCTCGTCTCCCGTATGAACGATGAATGGCTGATTGTCAGGGTGCAACATCTGCTTCACATCGCCTACATCCGTCGCGACCACCGGCAGGCCCGAAGCCATAGCCTCGAGAACGGCAATCGGCATTTGCTCGCTACGCGATGAATTGAGAAAGGCGTCCATGCGCGCGTAGGCCGGTGCCGTGTCCGCCATCACACCCACGAATTCCACACGCCCTTCTAGGCCGAGCTCTTGGCTACGCCGACGCAGACTGGACTCATCCGGACCATCACCCACCAAGAGCAATCGAATCTCCGGCGGACATGCGGCGATGGCCTGCAAAGCCAAAGATTGGTTCTTCACCGCCCGCAGGCCACCGACCGAACCGAAGGTGATCCCATCACCGGCAACTCGATCGACAGGCTTGAAGCGATCCAGCTCGATGCCATTGGGCAGGTAATGCAATCGATCTCTGGCCATCCCCCACTCCGTCTCTGCGATCCTCTCCAAGGTCCGCGAGGGCACGATCAGCGCCGACAGACGGCGGAAGAGTCGACGACGGAACCAGCTACGCCGCGGCAATCGGGCCGACTCTTCCTCTGGCCCAAAACCGTCTTCGTGATGCACATGCGCCGACTGTCCGGCAAGCCGTGCCGCTAAGAACCACTCGATACTTCCCCAGTTATAGGTCAGCAGCAGGTCAGGATCCTCGCACCGCAGCAGGCTACGCATGCGCATCAGGCGCAGGGGGAACGGGCCCGCCGGAGCCTTGATCACTTCCAAGTCCAATCCCTTTACGCCGAGATCCAGGGCATCGAAGCGACCATCCATGGGCACAACCTGGTGCTGGATGCCCTTCCCCAGTCTGTGCATGAGTTCGATCGCCCGACGCTGCGGTCCACCCTTGGCAAAGGTGGCGAAGACGTGCAGGTACTTCTTCCCTGGCGAACTCATGGGCTCCGTTCGGAGCGCGGCCGGTGCACTTCGATGGCCGACCGCTGGAAGCGCAAGGCGTCCGCCTCCGGCTGCCAGTCCAGATCACGCTTGGCGTCACTGCAATCGAGTTCGGCGCGGAAGGCCCGCGACTTGAAGTCACGCATGCTCGGTGGATCTCCCCTGCGTCGCGCGAGCAGCTTGATGCCGAGTTTGAACCACTCCACCAGGTACATCACCCAAAGTGGCTGCGCGTGGAATCGATAGGCACGGCCGGTCGAAGCGACCAGAGCATGCAGGTACTCACGCGCCGATGGCCGCACATCCCCGGCCAGATTGTAGCTGTGTCCATCGATGTCCTTGGACTCGAGACTGGCGGCGATGGCCTTCGCACAGTCCTCCACCAGGATGAAGGGCAGGGACAGATTCCCCGAACCCCAGCCCACGCAGTGATTGTCGCTAACCCAGAGGCCGAGCCCACTGTGTTCGGGCATGGCGCCTTCGCCAACCACGATCGCAGGCCGCAGAATCACCAGGGGCAGGCCTTCACTCGTGGCGAGTTTGCGCAGCGCTTCTTCTGCCGCGATCTTGCCTCGAGCATAGGCCGCCCGGACAGCCGGCTTGGGATCCGTTCCGCAGTCTCCCTGCACCGCTCGGCGACCACCCAAGTAGAGAGCCGCCGTGCTGCTGATGAAGACCAGCCTCTGCACCGCCGCCTCTTGGCAGGCCACACCCACCGCGACTGCAGCCGCAGACATTGTCTTCTCCACCTGCGCCGCATCCTCACCTGCACAGGTTGCCATGTGCAGGACCTGATTCACTCCCTGCATGGCGGTCGCCAAAGCCTTGGGATCCCCGGCATCACCAAGGAAGAAGCGAATGCGTTCATCGCGTAAGTTCTCCGCCAGCAGATGCGGCTTTCGGATCAACAGACTGATCGGATGCCCCTCCTCGAGTAGCAAGGGCACCAGACTCTTGCCGATCAGGCCAGTGCCACCGGTGATCAGGATCTCTCCGGTCCTCGCTGGACCCGGAGCGGGCAGCTCTGGGCTCACAAAGTCCTCGCTACTGGTGCCCGCCGACTCGGCGGCGAGCTCACAGACCTTCAGAACCTGCTCTCCCTGGCGGGCGTCGCAAGGTGGCCGGCCGGCACTGTGCAGGGCGTAGTGGAATTGCTCCAGGCTGAGCTGCATGCAACGCAAGAAGGGATCCCTTGGCCCACCGATACCGAGCAAATCACCGGTATAGGCAAAGACCTTGCCGATGCCCTGCCTGATTCCCTGCCAGGCACAGCGCCAATCCGCCAGAGAGCGGTCGAAGAA
>JAJFFD010000104.1 GCA_021776805.1 Planctomycetota bacterium | reverse complement strand
TAGATCAGCCAATTCCACTGTTGACCAGTGACCCGGTACTGCAGGGCATTGGCCGGCGCCACGCTCTGGTCCAGGTTCCCCTTCCATCCCCAGGCAAAGACGATGAAGACGATGATCGTCGGGATCAGGGTCCACACCACTTCGAGGGTGGTGTTGTGGGTGACAGTCGAGATCGGCGGTTGATCCTCCGTCTTGCGACGGTGCATGACCGAAGACCAGGTGAGGCAACCTGCGATCAGAGCAAAGGAGAAGACACTGACCCAGAAACAGAAGTAGAACAGCCCGTCGACACTCGGAGCGAATGTCGAGGCTGCTACAGGCAGCTGTCCCAGGGGATCTTGGAAGGCGATCACAGCAGTAATTGGTTGGAGCTAGGTCGTTGCCAGGGTTACGCGGGTGCGTTCCCGACGCCGAAGGGTGTAGATCATGAAGCCGAGAGCCAGAACCGTGACCACGCCGCCAATTCTCATGACGGTCATGGCGGTCACGGTGTAGGCACCGGTTGTGGGATCGAAGGTCAGGCAGCTGAGGAGCACCCGCTCGAGGAATGAGCCGACGCGGCCCTCTGAGGCCTCGACCACCGCGCGACGCAGAGTGGTAGCACTCATGGTCAACGCGTTGAGATAGCGGGTGACGTATCCCCGCGAGGAGAGGAAAACTACGACAGGTGGGTGGTCGTACTGACCGTTGCCCGTCACGTATCGGAAGCGCCAGCCCACCGACTCGGTCAGAAGCTGGATCTGCTCCTCAGTCCCGGTCAGGAAACGCCAATGATCAGCGACCTCTGGGTGACCGAAGTCCTCGAGATAGGCGGCCTTCTTCGTCCTGGCCATCTCGGGCCCCTCATCCGGGTCGATGCTCAGGGTGACCAGGTCGAAGTCCTGGCCAGGCATCATGCCCGAGTCCTTCAGAGTACCGAGGAAGTAGTTGAGGACGGCGCCGCAAAGTCCGGGGCAACCGAAGTAGCCAGGGTTGAGAATGACCGGCCGCTCGCCGTTGAAGAGTTCGCCGAAGCTGACCTCTGCACCATTCTCGTCGATGAAGCGCGCCTGCAGAGCGGCTTGATTGCCGAGGCGATCCTCCATGGTCGCAGCCTCGTCCACCGCCGACAGGCTGGTGGGCGAATGCTGGCCGGGCAGGACTGGCAGACTACTGCCTGCCAGGGCTACCAGGCTCATGACCAGGTTGGAGATCGCCAGGCCGCTCTTCATTTCCGGAGCATCTCCTGGATCGCGTCCTCGATGCTCATGCGGGCAGGCATGCCTTCACTGGCTTCGCCGGCCTCGAGCATGGTCTCTTCGTAAGTTCGCAGCTGATCCAGTTGGAGAGCCGGCGCCTCACGCACCTTGCCCTCGCGCACTTCAAAGATGACAAAGGTAAACATGTGGTAGAGCAGCCACATGGTGACGAAGACAACGACGCCCGAAATGACCAGCGCCAGGCTGGTCTTCAGGGAGTCGATGTCGTGGCTCGGGTCGAGCCCGATCGGCTTTTCTTCGGGCGCGGCGGCCGGGTGTTCTGCAGGCTGAGCAGGAGTTGCTGTGTCCATGTCGCTCGTCCTCAGATGTTGTGAAAGTGAAGTGACTCTTCGAGTCTCGGATCCCGCTGCGGAAGCAGGGGCGAACGAATGGTCTGATGCAGGGTCAATCCGAAGAAGAGACCCAAGAGACCGATCATGGTGACTGCATCCATCCAGTGCAGGTGCATGCCAGGCTCTGCATCCGTCTCATGCATGGGCATGATCAAGAACTGCATGTCCATCCAGTGCATGACCAGGAGGAAGATGGCTGCTGCTGCCAGAGTCTTGGTGTTGCGCTTGATATGGCGCGACATGAGGAATGCGAAGGGCAGCAGGAAGTGACCAAGAATGAGGATCGTGCCGACGATCTCCCAGGAACCGTGGGCTCGATGCTGGTACCAGAGGGTTTCCTCGGGAAGGTTCGCGTACCAGATCAGGAAGTACTGCGAGAAGTTGACATAGGTCCAGAAGATCATGAAGGCGAAGAGCAGCTTGCCGATGTCGTGGTAGTGCTCGACGTTGACCGCCCCCTTCAGGTAGCCCTTCCGACCGAGGAACATGCAGAAGAGTCCCAGGGTCGCCAGGAGCGCCATCATCGATCCAGCGAAGTAGGTCACCCCGAAGATGGTGGAGAACCAGTGCGGATCGAGGGACATGATCCAGTCGAAGGCGGCGAAGGTCAGAGTCAGGGCCATGATCAGGATCCCCGGCGCCGCCAGTCGCGACATGCGCAGGGTGATCCCCGGGTCGCCGTTCTGGTCCTGCTTCAGGCTGCTGCCGCAGAAGAACCTGGCGAAGCCGATCCAAACCAGAAAGTAGATGGCTGCGCGGATGAAGAAGAAGGTTGAGTTGAGGTACGCACTCTTCCCATCAAGGAGTTCATCCACCCCCTCAGCCACCCCTGCCCAATGGTGGTAGAGGTCGTGGTAGCCGATGGCGATCGGGATAAAGAGCACTGCCATCAGCCACATGCAGCTCGCCATGTTCTCCGCCAGGCGCCGCACCACGACGCTCCATCCGGCACGGGTCACGTGCTGAATCATCACGAAGAGCAGGGCCCCGAGGCAAAGGCTCAGGGTGAACATGTACGCCACCAGATAAGAGAACAGGAACTGGTGGTGCAGATCGCCGGAGGCGAAGCCAATGATTGCACTGGCGAGGAAGGCAACGAGGCCGACTCCCAGCAGCATGTTGCGGTTACCGGTCAGATCACCGTCCTTGACCCTGGCGATGACGTTCGGGGCGAGCTGGTTTAGCTCTGGTGCTGCTGTCGTCATCAGTTCTTGATCCTGTGCTGGAGGGCTCGCAGGTAGTGAACGATGGCCCAGCGATCACTCGGCTTGATCTGCCGAACGTAGGCAGGCATGGTCGCCTTGCCTTCGACGATGATTGAGTAGAGTTCGCCGTCCTTCATGTCGCGGATGCGTTGTTCTGTGGCCAGGTCGGGCATCTTCGGGTTGAAGCTGCCGGCAGGAGCACGTTGCATGACCAGACCTTGGCCACTGCCGGCCCGATCGTGACAGACTGCACAGGTAATGTCGTAGCGCTCTTGGCCACGGGCCATCACCTCAGCGGTGAGCGTGACGGGATTGTCGATGAAGCCACCGGCGGCGTCCTTGTAGACACCCAGGGCCATGCGCTCGAGACTGCCGTGGGCGATGGTGCCCAGCGGTGGTACGCGCATTCCCATGTGGTCCGCGGGAGCCTCCGCGTTCCAGGCGGCAAAATCGAATGCCGAGCGGGATTGGGTCTTCACCTTCAGCTGCACATCCATGTCATCAACGAGGTGCACTGGCGGATACTTGGAGAGGCCACCTCGGCAACTGACCAGGGCCAGTAGGCAGGAGGCCAGGACTAGGCCGAAGGAGCTCTGTCGCATGCTCATTCCTGGTGTCTGTCTCATTCCGCGATCAGCTCCACGTTTTCGCCGCCGATCTCACGCAGGAGCTCGAGGGTCTTGGCCTGGTCGAAGAGCGGATCGGCGGATTCCACGGAGAGGAAGAAGCGGTCATCGGTCAGCCGGTCGATCGTGCTATGGGCAAAGATGGGATGGTGCAGCCGCGGCAGCCGGTTGATACCGAACATGCCGAATACGGCGACGAAGGCCGCGCAGAGTACCATCAGCTCGAAGGTGATGGGGATGGTAGATTCCCAGGCGTAGGGCGGCTTGCCGCTGACCCAGAACTCATAGTCCACCGCGTTCATCCACCACATCATCAACTGGGCCAGGCCGATGCCGATCAGCCCACCGAGGCAAACGAACCAACCCAAGTGGCTTGGTCCCTGCTTGAGGGCCTTCTCGATGCCGTGAATCGGGAATGGTGAATGGGAGTCGACTCGTCGATAGCCCGCGTCGGTGATCTTCTCGGCGGCGGCGTAGATTGCGCCCGCAGAATCAAACTCGGCAACTGCGCCGAAGTAGACCGGATCCTTCATGGCTGCTGCGCTCATGACTGGGCTCCTTCTGGTGAGTTGTCGCTGTTGCCAGCTCCATCGCCCGGCTTCTTGTGACCAGCATGCGGATTGGCCTGCGGCATGACGCCCTTGACCTCGGACATTGCGATCACCGGGAGGAAGCGGATGAACAGGAGGAAGAAGGTAAAGAAGAGTCCGAAGCTGCCGATCAGCGTGAGGACGTCGACCATGGTCGGCTTGAAGTAGGCCCAACTCGAGGGAATGAAGTCGCGGTGCAAGGAAGTCACCGTGATCACAAAGCGCTCGAACCACATCCCGATGTTCACGAAGATCGAGATGATAAAGAGGGCCACCGGGTTGCGACGGATGCTGCGGAACCAGAAGAACTGGGGCGAGATCACGTTGCAGGAGACCATGATCCAGTAGGCCCACCAGTAGGGGCCCGAAGCACGGTTGACGAAGGCGAAGCCTTCGTAGACCGAGCCGCTATACCAGGCGATGAAGAACTCCATCGCGTAGGCGTAGCCAACCATGGTGCCGGTGAGCAGGAGGACCTTGGCGATGTTGTCCAGGTGGTTGAGCGTGATCAGATTGTGCAGGCCGAGCCACTTGCGGGCTGGGACCATCAGGGTGATCACCATGCCGAAGCCGGAGAAGATGGCGCCGGCAACGAAGTAGGGCGGGAAGATCGTCGTGTGCCAACCTGGCAACAGTGAGACTGCAAAGTCGAAGGACACGATGGAGTGCACCGAGAGCACCAGGGGCGTGCTCAGTCCAGCGAGGATCAGATAGGCCTTCTCGTAGTTGATCCAGTGTCGGTTGCTGCCATGCCAACCAACGCTAAAGATGCCATACATGGTGGCCGCGACCTTGCGTCCAGCGCGAGCCGCCCGATCGCGGAAGGTGGCGAGATCGGGGATCAAGCCCACATACCAAAACATCAGGGATACGGTGAAGTAGGTGCTCACCGCGAACACGTCCCAGAGCAGCGGGCTCTTGAAGTTGGGCCAGAGCGCCATCTGGTTCGGAATGGGGAAGACCCAGTAGATGACCCAGATTCGACCGACGTGGATTGCGGGGAAAACACCCGCCGCCATCACGGCGAAGATGGTCATCGCCTCCGAGGCCCGGTTGATCGATGTTCGCCACTTCTGCCGGAATAGGAATAGGATGGCGGAGATCAATGTTCCGGCGTGACCGATACCGATCCAGAACACAAAGTTCACGATCGGCCAGCCCCAGCCTGCCGGGTTGTTGTTGCCCCAGACACCGACGCCTTGCCAGATCAGCCAGCCGACCATTGCGCCCAGGTTCATCAACAGCGCGACACTGACGCCAAAGAGCAGGAACCAGCCACGTGGAGTCTTGCGCTCCGCGATGCCTGCTACTGTCTCGGTGACATCTGCGAAGTCGTAGCCACCTTCGACGAGAGCTGCCCGATGAAGTGGATTCTCGGGCTCGTCAATGATGTTAATGGTCGTCATCTTGGCTATGCGAGCTCGGGGTTGGGGTTGGTGACCTTGCCCAAGAAGGTGGTTCTGGTCTTGAGATTCAATTCGGAGAGCATCCCGTAGTTGAGACTCCCCGCCTTTTGGCGCGCGACCCTGCTGTTTTCATCGAGGATGTTGCCGAAACTGATCGCTTCGGTCGGACACCCCTGAGCACATGCCGGGACGATTTCACCATCGCGAACTTCGCGGCCTTCATCTTTGGCCTGACGCTTGCCGCTATTGATGCGCTGCACGCAGTAGGTGCACTTCTCCATCACGCCGCGCGGCCTGATTGAGACATCCGGGTTCTGTGCAAGTTGCTGCACATCTGCCGTTTGACCGGTGAGATTGAAGAAGTTGAAGCGCCGCACCTTGAAGGGGCAATTGTTGCCGCAGTATCGGGTGCCGATGCAGCGGTTGTAGGCCATGTCGTTCAAGCCCTCTGGGCTGTGCATGGTCGCGGCCACCGGGCAAACGGACTCGCAGGGAGCGTTCTCGCATTGCATGCAGGGCACCATTTGATGGCGCACTTCCGGATCCTCGTCGATGGTGTGCATGCTGTCCCCAGGGGACTCCTTGCTGCTGCTGAAGTAGCGGTCCAGCCGGTTCCAGAACATCTCGCGACCGACAGCCACCTCTGACTTGCCAACCATGGGGATGTTGTTCTCGGAGGTGCAGGCAAGCACGCAAGCGTTGCATCCGGTGCAGGTGTTCAGGTCGATGACCATCCCCCACTGGTAGCCGCTGCTGTAGTCGCGCTCCTTCCAGAGGGACTTGTTGAGGTCCGCCTCGGTGACCGGGTGTTCTTCGGTGCTCTGCACCTTGGCGACCTTGGCGAGCGGTGACATTGCGGGCGCAAAGTCAGGATTGGCTTGGAACTCCGCGAGGCTGGCCTCTCGGATCAAGGGGCGGCCTTCCATGCTGCCGTGGTCCTGGGTGCCGACCAATTCGTAGCTACCGCCGGTCTTCTGCAGATTGAGACCCTGGCCGACATACATGCTCGTCGACGAGCGCAGGGCGTTGGCGTTGAAACCGGTACCTTCTGCAGCCAGGCAGTCGGGACCCATGTCTCGGCCGTAACCCAAGGTCAGAGTGACGCAATCATTGGCGTGACCAGGCAGAACCAGGATTGGCAGCTCGAGGCTGCGATCTTCGAAGCGAAGATTGACCATGTCGCCGCGAGCGAGCTCCAGAGCTGTGGCCGTCGTCGGGCTGATGATCGCAGCGTTGTCCCAGGTGAGCTTGGTCAGCGGGTCAGGCAGCTCCTGCAACCAGGCATTGTTGCTGTAGCGACCGTCGAGGACGCTCGGGTCTGCCTTGAAGTTGATCTCGAGGTTGTTGCTGCTCGGCGCCGGAAGCGGGGTCCAAGCTGCCAAAGCCTGGGCGATTGCCGTGCCCTGCAGGCTAGGCCCGGAACTCGTGGAAGAGGCGGTGTCCGCGATGAGGCCATCGTTCAGGAAGCGATTCCAATTGGCATCGAAGTCACCGCTGCGGTTCCGAGCGCGCCAATGGCTGCGCACGATCTCGTAGCCTTCCTTGACATCTGCATCCATGAGCTCTGCCAGGAACTCGAGGCTACTGTGACCCCCATAGAGCGGCGCGATCAAGGGCTGGACAATGCTGGCGGTGCCATCGAAGGAGCAAATGTCGCTCCAGTGCTCTAGCTGGTGAGCAGAGTTGATATGCCAGCTGCTGGCCTTCGCCGTCTCATCTACATAGAGGCCGAGATGGATGCGGTGTGGGACCTTGCCCATGGCCGCTGCGAAGTTCATGTCCGCCGGCGCGTCATAGACTGGGTTGGTCTCCAGCATGATCAAGGTGTCGACGCGACCCTCGTCCATGGCGGCGACCAGGGCACGAAGTGAATCCAGACCATTCGCGCCGGCAAAGCCAGGGTTGGTCTGGGTGTAGTTCACGGTCTTGCCTAGATTGCCCAGCTTCTGATTGATGGCGTGTGCCAGCGCGTGAGCGATGGCGGGCTGCGAAGCCCCGACCATCACGCAACTATTGCCCTGCTGTGCCTGCAAGTCCTTGGCAACGATGGGCAGCCAGTTCTTGCCACGATAGTCGAAGCTCTTGTCGCCGTAGCTGGCCAGAGCCTGCTGAAGTGCAGGGTTGTCCGACCCCACTCCGAGTTCGGCTGCAAGAGCACAGAGCGCCACGGTCACCTGACTCGCAGGCATGCGGAAGCGATGGTCCGCGTTGCTGCCAGTCACCGAGTAATTCGCCTCGACCACGTAGAGGCGATTCAGATTGCTGCCGTCACCCTCCACACGACGCCGGCTCGAAAACTTACGCGCATGCCGCGGCATGTCCGCGTCGACTCCGAGGAAGTCGCGTTCGAAGGACAGGACGACATTGCAATTCTCGAGGGAGTATTGCGCGTCGTAGGCCGATCCCAGGGCGATCTTCGCGCCGGCGACCTCCTCATCCCTCCCCAGGGGGGAGAAACTGTGCAAGACAGCGCTCGGCCAGATGCTGCTGATCTGAGCCTGCATGTCCTGCAGGCTGGCTGAGCTGTTGGGCGCCATGAGGAAGTGCAAGCCCTGCCCCTGCTTGGCAGTCAGCTCGGCGCCGTGACCTGCCCAGAAGCGGAGAAAATCCTCGAACTGATAGGGCTTTGGCTCCGCATCCCCTTCCGTCGCAGCCTCCGGATTCGCCGCCTGTGGCTCTTCGCCGACCGCGGTCATGTCGACAAAGGCCCGCCCATCCTTCAAAGGCTGACGAGAGCGGCCTGGGTCATAGAGGCTGAGGATCTCGGCCTGCATGAAGCTGTTGGTGCCGCCCAGACTGCCTGGATGCTGTGGGTTGCCCTCCACCTTCGTGGGGCGACCATCATTGCTTCGCGCCAGAACCCCGATGCCATAGCCACCGGAGTCGAGACTCGTGGCATATTGCTGGGGAACGCCCGGGATCATCCCCTCTGGGCGCTGATTGTACGGCAGGATGTGCCGGACCGGCTTGCGGCAGCTGGCCAGACTCACCAGGGCAGCGCTGGCGGCCACGGCACCCAGGAAGCGGCGCCGAGAAATCGGGTCGCTCAGATCTGGGGCTTCACTCGCTCCCTCGGGGAATTCGCGCTCCAGATAGTCCTGAAACTGCGGCGTGTGCGCGAGCTCCTCGAGACTGCGCCAATAGACCTTTTCTTTGGGGGCGCGAAGGGTCTGTGATTCACTCATCGGTGGCATCCAGAGCAGTGGACCGGCGGTTGCAGGTTACGCGCGGCGGCGAGGTTGAGGCCGTCATCCGGGTCGCGGAGAACAAAGGTCATGTCGGTTGGGGAGACAGAATCAGGCCGCAAGTGGGGTTCTGGGTCGCGATGGCAATCCAGGCACCAGGCCATGCTGAGGGGTTCGACCTGGCGAACGACCTCCATCTGATCCACCCGACCATGGCAGCTTGCGCAGCCGACGCCGGCACTCAGGTGGGCCGAATGGTTGAAGTACGCATAGTCCGGCAGGAGGTGCACCTTTACCCAATCCATAGGGACCGCCGAGGCGTAGGCCTGAGTGATCTTCTGGATCGGGTCCCGACTCGTCCACACGCTGGTATGGCAGTTCATGCAGGTCTCGGTGCTCGGGACCGTGGCATGCGGGCCTTGCTCCACTGTCTGGTGGCAGTAGCGGCAGTCCATGCCCATGAGCCCGGCGTGGAGCTTGTGGCTGTAGAGCACCGGTTGATCCGGGGAGTAACCCACATCGAGATGCCGTGGCGAAAAGTAGATCCAGACCACGCCGACGACGAACAGGCCCGCCATGAGCGCAGAAGCGCCCAAGATGCTCGGCATCCGATTCGTCCATTTGGGGAAGATGACGGTCAAGGCAGAACCTCTCCGGATCCCCAACCCTCACGACCCGAGAGCTAGGGACCTAGTATGTGAACCGGGCTCGCGCGGTCGCCCGGCTGGAAGCATTAATCAGCAAAACCCCTCAAGCAAGCCATGCTCTCAGGTCTAACCTATTTGCCAGTAAGGGGTTATATTTGTGGAGGGGGGCTGGGACAGCCCCAGGCTGGATGTGTTCGTAAAAGATCCACCGCTGTGGGTCAATTTCACACTGCAAAGAAAAAGCGGCCACTTCTGCCCGCTGCCCGGGGGAGCACGGGAGCTATCGCACAAGTGGCTTACTCTAAGGGGCTTATATGACTCATCCGAGCTTGCCTGTCGATCAAAGCCAACTAGTGCTCGCAGTCGGGATATTCTGAACTGACGCCTGCCGATTTGGGAAAGTCCAGCTTAGAACCTTCGGTCCCCACGCTCCTCGCCACCTGCGTCCATGCCTACTCACATCCTCGGCATCTCCGCCTTCTACCACGACTCCGCTGCCTGCCTTCTACGGGACGGGGAGATCGTTGCCGCCGTACAGGAGGAGAGATTCACCCGCAAGAAGCACGACGCGGGCTTCCCCAAGCTCGCGGTGGAGCATTGCCTGAGCAAGGCCGGCATCCGCGCCGACGAACTTGACTACGTTGGCTTCTATGACAAGCCGCTGCTCAAGTTCGATCGACTGATCGAGAGCTACTTGAGTTACGCGCCCAAGGGCTTCGCGTCCTTTCGTAAGGCGATCCCGATCTGGCTCCGAGACAAGTTACACATCCCGCGAGTGCTGACCAAGAACCTCGGCTGCAAGCCACGCAAACCCTTCGTGTTCACTGAGCATCACGAGAGTCACGCGGCGAGCGCGTTCTTTCCATCGCCATTTGAAGACGCAGCCATCCTGACCATGGACGGAGTCGGCGAGTGGGCCACCACGAGCATCGCCGTCGGTGAAGGAAATCGCATTCGCATGTGTCGCGAGATCCGCTTCCCGCATTCGTTGGGACTGCTGTACTCGGCCTTCACCTATTACTGCGGCTTCCGCGTCAACTCGGGGGAGTACAAGCTCATGGGCCTGGCTCCCTATGGAGAGCCGAAGTACAAGGACAAGATCCTCGAGCACCTCATCGACCTGCGCGAGGATGGCAGCTACCGCCTGGACATGTCGTACTTCGACTATGTCGCCGGTCTGCGTATGACCGGCAAGAAGTTCCATCAACTCTTCGGGCGCGACCCACGTGCAGCGGAGACCGAGCTGGATCAGTTCCACATGGACATGGCAGCCTCGGTGCAAAAGGTCACCGAAGAGGTCGTGTTGAAGACGGTCAAATTCGCCAAAGAAAGCACCGGCAAGAGCCGGCTCTGCCTGGCTGGTGGCGTGGCGCTCAATTGCGTGGGCAACGGCAGAATCCTACGCGAGGGTCCCTTCGACCAAATTTGGATTCAACCCGCTGCTGGCGATGCCGGGGGGGCTCTGGGAACGGCGCAGTTCATCTGGCATCAGCTCCTGAATAAGCCACGGCAAGTCCAGGACATCGACTCTCAATCCGCGAGCCTGCTGGGGCCGTCCTTCGCTCGTGATGAAATCCATGCCCAGCTGCAAGCTGACGGCGTGCAGTTTGAGGAGTATCCGAACGAAGACGACCTGGTCGAGAGAGTCGCCGAGCTCATCGCCACGGAAAATGTCATCGGCTGGTTTCACGGCCGCATGGAATTCGGACCGCGCGCCCTGGGTTCACGCAGCATCATCGGTGACGCCCGCTCTCCAAAGATGCAAAGCGTGATGAACTTGAAGATCAAATTCCGGGAGTCCTTCCGACCCTTTGCCCCCATCGTCCTGCGCGAACGTGCCAGCGAGTACTTCGACATCCGCGAAGATCAGGAGAGTCCATACATGCTGATCGTCGCTCCGGTGCTCGAGAGCAAACGCAAGCAAGTGGACGAGGGCAAGTTCGGGATCGAGAAGCTGAAGCAGCTCAGGTCAGTCGTGCCAGCTATCACGCACGTCGACTATTCGGCTCGACTGCAAACCATCGACGATAATCGCAGCCCTCGATTGGCCAAGCTACTACGCAAGTTCGAGGAGAAGAGCGGCACCCCCGTGCTGATCAACACCAGCTTCAACATCCGAGGCGAGCCCATCGTCTGCACACCTAGCGATGCACTGCGCTGCTTCTTCGGCACCGAGATGGACGTGCTGGTTCTCGAAGACTTCGTCATCACCCGGAGCAGCCAGGTGAACATGCCCGAGGTCGATCGCAAGGAATACCTCTCCTCATTCGCACTGGACTAATGATCGAAATCGATTGGAATCCCGAGGAGGCAACCCTCCGCCAGTTCGGCTTCATAGCTACCATTGGCTTTCCGTTCATGGGCTTGGCCATGTGGTGGCTTGTTGGGGCACCAATCCTGCTGCTCTGGATTCTCTGCGGACTTGGCCTTCTCTGCTTGCTGCTCGGACTCACCATCCCCATCGCAGTCAAACCGATCTTTTTGGCCATGAGCCTGATCGCTCTCCCGATCGGCCTAGTGGTCTCCTTCGTAATGCTCGCTCTGATCTACTACACGATCTTCACGATCGTCGGCCTGTTCTTTCGCCTCACTGGCAGGGACCCGCTGACCAAGGGCCCCGACCAGAGCCTGAAGAGCTACTGGATCGAGCGCAAGGAGACCCCCAGCCCGGCGAGCTATCTTCGCCTATACTGAGAAGGACCTGATCACCATGAGCGAACACGAGCAAGAAGAAGACCAGTCCTTCGAAGAAGCGACCGAGGAGCACCGCGGTGGCCTCATTTCCGAGTTCATCGGCTTCATGCGGGACAACGCCAAGTGGTGGCTGATCCCCTTCCTCATCGTATTTGGACTGCTCGGAGCCTTGCTGATCTTCAGCGGGAGTGCCGCGGCGCCGTTCATCTACACGCTGTTCTAGGCCCTGGCTCGCTGCTGGGCTCAGGCTAGAAGAGCTCTCGGCCGAGGCCAGAACTGGCGAGTGCCGTGGTGGCGATTGGCCCATGGCAGCGTCGTGTTCCACAACGGTCGTTTGGAATGCCAACAGCTTGGTCAAGTCCAAAGCCTCACATGCCCGATATCTCCACGAACGAACACGATGGAGATTCGGGCAACGTATGCGTGACCAAGGACTCGACAGCTACCTGACAGCGATCAATGAAGTTCCCCTGCTCAAGCCAGAGGAGGAGATCTCCCTGGCAGAGCGCATTGCGGCCGGTGACATGGCCGCAAGGGAGCACATGATCCGTGCCAATCTGAGGCTGGTGGTTTCGATCGCCAAGAACTACGTCTCCCGTGGCCTGACCTTCATGGACCTCATCGAAGAGGGCAACATCGGCCTGATGAAGGCGGTGGAGAAGTTTGACCCAGCAGCAGAGTGCCGCTTCTCGACTTACGCGACCTGGTGGATCAAGCAGGGCATCCGACGCGCTCTGGTCAACACCGTCAAGACGGTCCGAGTGCCATCGTACATGTCCGAGATCGTCTCGCGCTGGAAGGCGACAGCCATGGAGCTCAACTACAAGCTGGGCAGAGCTCCGACCTCGGCAGAGATCGCCGAAGAACTGGAGCTCCCGGAGAACAACTGGGATGTGGTGCGTGACACGGTCACGGCAAACTCACACCCAACCTTCTCGATCAATGAGGATGCTTCCTCGGTCTTTGCAGAACACCTGGAAGACACGCGAATCCTCCCGCCCGACGAGGAGATCTTCACCAACATGGAGATCAAGCGGGTACAGGAGCTGCTCGGAGCCATCGATGAACGGGAGGCGGCCATACTCCGCCTTCGCTATGGCCTCGACGACAGCAAGCCCATGACTCTGAAAGCCATCGGTGAACAGATCGGCCTGACTCGAGAACGGGTGCGCCAGATGGAACAGGAAGCCCTGCGCAAACTGTACCTGATCATGGCTGAGGAGTTCGGTGAGGACCGTGATCCCAGTACGGTCCGACATGGTATGCGCGCCGGTAGGCGCATGAAGCGCTGAAGCGAGGGACCGGGGAGGATAGACTCCCCGGATGCCAGTCCACCCCACTTCGGTCTACGTGCACGTTCCCTTCTGCGTGCGCAAGTGCGGGTACTGCGACTTCAATTCGTACCTGCTCGAAGGTCCGGATGTCGCCGATCGCTTCCTGTCGGCACTCGACCTCGAACTCGCCATGCGTCCCCTGCCGCCTGAGCCCGTGAGCATCTTCATTGGCGGTGGCACGCCCACGCATCTCGACTCGCAACGCTTCTCAGGCCTCTTCGAGATTCTCGCCAAGCATCTCGATCTCGATGCCTGTTCAGAAGTGACCATGGAGGGCAATCCGGAGAGCGTGACCGAAGAGAAGGCGCTGATCGCGCGGCAGGCCGGAGTCAATCGCGTGAGTCTTGGAGCGCAAAGCTTCAATCCCGAGTATCTCGAGTTCCTCGACCGGGCACATGACGGGGAACAGACCGGGGCGGCAGTGCGCGCCATGCGCGCCGCGGGCTTCGATAATCTCAGCCTCGATCTCATCTTTGGCCTGCCTGGTCAGAGCGTTGGGGAGTGGCAGCAAGATCTGGAACTCGCCCTCGAGCTCTCGCCGGATCATCTGTCCTGCTATCAGCTAACCTTTGAACCAGGGACAAGCCTGACCCATGCCCTGCGACAGGGGCGCGTACAGGCCAATGACGAGGATGCTGACCGTGAGATGTTCCTGCTGACCAGAAGCCTCCTGGCTGAGCGCGGCTTCGAAGCCTACGAAGTCAGCAATTTTGCAGGCGCCGGCGGACCCTCTGCCCACAACGACCACTACTGGTGCCAAGGTGACTATGTTGGCGTCGGCCCCGGGGCAGCCAGCCATGAGCACGGTCGGCGCAGTAGTAATCTGAAGGCGGTCGAGGCATGGGCGATCGCTCTGGAAGCGGGGGATGAGCCCAGTGCGGAAGCGGAGACTCTCAGTCCGGCGCAACGGGCTGGCGAGGCAATCTGGTTGGGCTTGCGAAGAACCGCAGGCATCAATCTGGAAGCAGCGGAAAACCGACTCGGTATCCCCTTGCAAGATTGGTTCGGGGATCAAATCCAGAGAGATGTCGAGGCCGGCATGCTCGAGCTGCAGGCTAGCACACTGAGCTTGAGTGAAAGGGGCCTGCTATTCGCCGACGAAGTCACTGCCAAGTTTCTGAGCGCAGTTTGAGAGCATTGGTTTTTGGTGGTCGAGGGCTACCCTGCTGGCATGCTGCGTGGATCAAGCCTTCTCTTTGCCTGTCTCGTGCTCACCTCCTGCGTCTTCGTGCGCAACAGCAAGAGCGAGCCTCTGGACCCTGGGGTTCTTGCCCAGCTGCATCCAGGTAAGACCACGGCCCTGGAAGCGACAACACTGCTCGGCGCCCCCAGCCAGGTTGTCGACCTGGGCACACGAAGCGCCTACTTGTACGACCACTCACTGTCCAAGGGGACCGGCTTCCTGCTGATCCCATTCATCGTTGCCAGCATTGACTCCCGCAGCGATCGACTCTGGCTCTTCTTCGATGCTAGCCAGGTGCTCACCCACTACGGCGCCACCTTTGCTGGCCATCGTCCCCAGTACGCCTTCCCGTGGTGGGACCTGCACCAGGAATGGGACCAGAAGGAGATGGACAAGGACCGCCCGGGAATCACACCCGGCAAGATTCGCATAGGTGGGAATAGCGGAGGCAATTGAAGCTCCTCGCATTCATCCTTCTGCTCCTGCTCGGATCCTGCATTAGCGCAAATTATGTGCGCTTCAGCAGTGGTGAGCCGCTCAGCGACGAAGAGTTGCAGGGCTTGACGCCAGGCAAGTCTGGGCTCGGCGCATGCCTCGAACAGCTCGGTGCCCCCCACCTGGTTTGGCAGGCCAACGAAGACAGCATGGCGATGGCCTATGCCTGGCTCGATCAAGGGGACTGGGGCGTTGGCATCAGCTACAGCCTGGCACAGTTTGTTTCTCTACGCCTCTCCTATGACAGCAGCTCGGTGCTGACTCAGGCAGTTGTGCTCATCTTCGACAAGAACCTGCAACTCATCGCTGTGAAGAGAGGCTTGCTCTCCGAGTTCGATTTCTAGCGACCGCTCTTCGCCAGGGGCAAGGTCTTCACACACCGAGAGATAGGCGGTCAGCAAGCACCGACGGGAGGCCCGCAGCACGAATCTTCTTTTGCGTGGTTTCGATGTCGTACGAAACTCGCGAGATCCGTGCCTCACCAGTCGCCGTGTCATAGATGCCATAGGCCGCGCGCTTATCCTCGTCGCGCGGTTGGCCAACACTCCCGACATTCATCAGCACACGCGTGAAGCTCGTGATCCGCGCATCAATTTCAGAGTCGTAGAGTACTTCGATATCAGCAAGCTCAGTTCCCTCACGCTGCATGTAGAGGGCGGGCACATGCGAGTGCCCCACGAAGGCCATCTTGGTGCGTTGCACGCGCATGGACTCGACTGCCTCGACCTTGCTCAAGACGTAGCCAAACTGCTCAGGCTTGTACTGGGACCCGTGCACTACCGTGAACTCACTATGCTCAACGAGTAGCGGCAGATTGCGCAGGTAGTCCATGTCCTCCTGTTCGAGCTGCCCTCGGGTCCACTCGATAGCTGCGCGGGCGTAGGTATTGAAGTACTCCGTATCCAGGATCCCCACTACCGCCGCATCGTGGTTGCCGATGCAAACCGTGCAGTCGAGTTCTTGCACCAGTGCCAAGCAGGGTCGCGGGTCGGCTCCATAGCCGACGATGTCCCCGACCTGAACCCAGTTGTCGATCTCTTCGCTGCGCATCTTGTCGACAACCGCCTGCAGGGCTTCCAAGTTGCTATGGACGTCGCCCAGGATTCCTATCCGCATCTCAGCTACTCCTTCGGCTGATCATTGCCCATGAAACAAGCAGGCCGGCGATTGTGGCGGTGAGGCTCGGGATGGCCCAGTCCCAGGCTGAATTCGATTCAGCCTCACTGAGGATGCGATCCAATGGCATCGGTACACCCAGGCCGAAAACACCGAGTGAACTGGCAATCACACTCAACCACAACAGGGTGGCCATCACGTTTCCAAGCTTGCTGAAGGCCAGGGCCGGCGCGAGGGCCGCCGACACCGAGAGTGCGGCGAAGCTGCGAGCGATTAGACGGAGGCAGCCCTGGCTGAGATCCTGATCACCATAGATACTCTTTACCGTAATAGTGATGAGCACGGTAACCAGGATCAGTGAGAGGCCCTGAAGACAGATCCCGATCCAACATGACAGGCAGAGCTTGAGGGGTGCCCGGGCGAATCGACGTGACCACGCTTCAGCCCCCAGCCCTCGGGTCAGCTTCCAGGCCAGAGGCAGGACAACGAGGAGCCCGGCCAGCATTGCTTGCAAACTGGGCCAAAAGAAGGGCAGACGCTGATGGGCCACAAAGCCTGGTTCTTGGACACGAAGGATGCTGGTGAAGATCAGGACGGCGAGGAACATTGGCAGGCCCACCGCGCGGTGAATGGTTCGCATCTCTTGTGCTGCTGCAGTCCACATAGTGATCTTCGCTGGCGATGCTAGCTTCCCGAGAGCCCTGTCACCAGCGTACTTGCGCCGCTCGCTGCAGACCCTTGTTGTCGCCTGAGTGAGCGCACTGATTCGGCTTGCCAGGATCTATGCCCATTCTGCCAATCGCCACAAGTTTCTCGACCTCAGCCTTTTCTGTCCTGGGGATTTCGTGGATAGTTCTCCCAGGCGCAAGCGAGACGCAAGGTCATGCGAGACTTTCGCTGCGGGCATTCGCCCAAACAGGGCACGACAGGGAGAATATGACATGGTGAAGCGCAGGCTCGGACGAGGCTTGGATTTCTTTCTATCGAGTACTGAGCGCGAGGGACCTCGCGAAGGCGCGAAGGAAGGCGAGAGCCTGGAGCCGGTCCTCGAGATTTCCGAGGTGGACATCACCACCCTCCACCCCAATCCCACCCAGCCTCGCCGCGACTTCCCTGAGAAGGAGATCCGGGAGCTTTCGGATTCGATCCTCAGCGCCGGCATCCTCCAGCCGATTCTGGTCCGTAGGGATGGGGAAGGCCTGCAAATCGTCGCTGGTGAGAGACGCTGGCGGGCAGCGAAGTTGGCGGGGCTAGAACGGGTCCCGGTCATCCTCCGCGACATCAGCAATGAGCAGGTCGCCGTGATTGGCTTGGTTGAGAATCTCCACCGGGAGGATCTCAATCCCATTGAGAAGGCCAAGGCCTTTCACCGCATTCAGACACTCAGCGGAGTCAAGCAGGAGGAAGTGGCTCGTCAGGTGGGCCTGAACCGCTCGACGGTGGCAAACTTCCTCCGTCTGCTCGATCTCGCCAGCGAAGTCCAAGCACATGTTTCACGTGGAACATTGAGCATGGGCCACGCGAGGGCCCTGCTTTCAATACCCAGCTTGGACGAGCAACGGCTCTTGGCAGAAGATGCTATCAAGCGCGGACTCAGCGTGCGCCAGGTCGAACAGCTCGTGCAGAGCGTGAAGACCAGCAAGGTGGAGGCTGAGAAACCGGAGCCTGCCCTCCGGGCGGTAAAGGATCGCCCGTCATGGCTCAAAGAGATCGAGGACAACTTGGAAGAGGCCCTCGGCACCATGGTGGCGGTCAAGTACGGCAAGAAGCGCTCGCACATCACCATCGAGTGCCTCGGACGCGACGAGTTCGAACGCGTCTACGAGCTTCTCCGGGCTGCCGAGGGCAGCTCGGAGGCGAATTAGCCTTCGATTACCTTCACCGAGGTGATGGTGATGAAGTCCGCAGGCCGGCCTTGGCCAGCGCTCTCTTCCGTTTCAGTCGAGAGTTCGCTGCCCAAGATGTCCTCGAGGACTTCCTGGCCCTCAATCACCCGGCCGAAGATCACCCGCGAGCCATCGCGCTGAGCTGCGTCGTTGCCGTTGATGACTATCCTCTGAATCTGCGACTTGCCTTCCTCATGGGGCTCTGCCGCCACCATGAAGGGGAAGTGGCTTAGGGAGCTAAGCTCCCAGGGGAGTTCACTGCCCACCTCAAGCTCCTCGGACTCGTTCCAGCTGCTCACAGACTCTTCCTTGGAGCTGACGAGGCCAAAGCTGAGTTCTTCAGGCTGACCATTGTCGCTGCCTTCCGGGGAGCGAGCAATCTTGTGGATCCGCTGGCCATTCCAGAATCCGGCCTCGGCCAGGCGGAGGAAGGCATCCCGGTGCTTCTCGGCGAAGCTTGAGTAGAAGGCAATCTTGATCGTGCCCAGGCTCTCGAACTGAATCTCGACGAACTTGCCGAAGTCAGGTGCCGGTGCCTCATACAGCTCCGAGTGCTCGGCATGGAACTTCTGTTCCGCCGCAATCCGAACACGAACCCTCGATACCTCGCTGCCTGAGACCGGGGGAATCAGCTCGGGCTTCTTGGGGATGCCGGATTCAGTCTCTGCCTCCTTCTCGGCATCGTCGTCCTTCTCCACTTCCTTGCGGTACTGGACCGGATAGGGAGTCTCCACGACCAGGAAGTGATCGGGGAATCTCTTCTCCAGATCATCCAAGTTGGCGATAGCTGCATCCCAATCTTGGCTGGCGATCGCCTGGTGGGCGAGGACCCAGATAGTCAGAGGCTCCGCGGGAGTCCCCTTGGCATCTCCTGCCAGGTAGGCCTGGATCTCCGACCGGCTCGCGTCCTTGAATGTAGCCGCGAGCCGAGTGATCAGCTCGGATTGCGCAGATCCGTAATAGAACTGTGCGAAGGCATTGAACATCTGAGGATTCGATGCATCAAGGTTTTCGAGGAGTCCCTTCTGACTCCCTCCATCAGCATAAACCTTGTCAATACCAGTGCTTGTGGCGAGTCCGCCCCAGCGCTTATCCGTTTCTCTTTGCTCGAGATAGCGCCAACCATAGTTGAGCGCGATCGCCAAGATAGCTGCGACGAGAACTGCATTGATGAGGAGCTTGTTCTTTTCCCAGAACAGCTCCATGGGATTCGGGGCCTCAATTTGGCCCTCGAGTTGGGGGGGGGTCTGCGACATGGCTCGAGGCCTGTTTTATTGGTTCTGCAGCTTCGTGCGAACTTCGATGTTCATCCGGGTGATGTTCTCATCAGGCTCTTTCCAGATGACACAATGGGTCTGGTAAGGGTAGCGCGTGAAGCGCATGTGCTGCTTACCAGCGATGATCTCTGTGGGCTCGGACTGTGCCCAACGATTCAGCTTCATCCGCTCGCCCATGTAGCTCACGGCTGCTTGCACCGGGACCATCCCCATATAGCGAAAATCGCCGTATCGGAAGTCGCCAGCCTGGAAGGAGTGACTGTCATGCCGGCCCTCCCGGAGGCGCATGCCCGCAGGCACCGGAATGTCGGCGAACTGGATGGCCGAGACTCCCGAATCAGCCTCCGAAAGTTCGCCAGGCTGCGTGGCGCAGGCCCCGAGCAAGGCGGAGACCAGAATTGCAGGTATCAGTGCACGCATCGGCTTGAGCAACATAGAGGGACCTCGAAATCAGAATCGAGGAAGATCGGAGGGAGTGTAGCTCAGCCACCGGTCCCCCCGCAACGCAGGGCTCGGCCAAAAAGCCCGGAAGGGCTCGGTAAGACCGGGATCGGCCCAGGAGAGCGAAGGCATTGCCAGAACCGCTGCCAGAACTAAACTCTCCCCCTCATCAGGGAGGTCAGCCATGGAGACCGCAGACAAGAGTCATGCATCGGTGCTGAACAGGCCGAGCCTTGTACTCAACAAGTCTTGGATGCCAGTCCATGTAACCATCGCCAGGCGGGCGATCTGCCTGGTCTACCGGGGCGTTGCCAAGATTGTCTGCACCGAATTCCAAGTGCATGATCTATGGGCCTGGATCGCTCTGAATGCCGAGTCAGCTGAGATAGCAGGTGGCTGCATTCGGGCGCCGGAACGGCGTTTTCCGGCCCCAGAAGTGATCCAGCTCCTGAGTTACGACAAGGTTCCCAGCTACGCGGCGCCCTTCAGCCGGCGGAATCTATTCCAGCGCGACGCCCATACCTGTCAATACTGCGGCAAGCGCTTCCCCACAGACCGATTGAGCATCGATCATGTTCTGCCTCGCTCTCGAGGAGGGCATACCAGCTGGGACAACTGCGTCTTGGCTTGTGTCCGCTGCAATTCGACCAAGGGTGATCGGGACCTGAAGAGCACCGGGCTGAGCTTGCTTCGGCCGCCGAGACCCCCTCGCTGGACGCCATATCTCAATCTACGCCCCTCCGAATGGCTCGACTCCTGGTCACCCTTTACGACAGGCTATGATCGCCGCTCGGCCACCGGAAGCTGACGGATCCCTGACCTGAAGCCGGAAGAATCTCAGCCTTTCGACAAGATTCTGGACTTGAGCCGGAAAGGCGCGCCCTTCGCAGTCCCCAGGACATCAGGTCCAATATATTCTGCTTGATGTGCTACTTCTCTGGCCGCGACGTCTCGTATTCCACAGCCTGAATCCCCTCCCGGTGAAGAAACCGAGTATCCAGTCCCACGAGACCCTATCCTCCCGGACCCCCCGGTCCGGGTCGGCCCGGCCTTTTGGCCGCAAGCCGGCGCGGGATCTCAGTTCGAGTTCATCTGAGCTCAGGGGCAAGACCCGGACTCGGTGCGCTGAAACGCCGGAACGGAATTCTCGCCTAGCCATGCTCCCCGCACTGACAAACGACCCTTTTTCAAATCCTCGATCATGAAGACCTTCATCATCCTTTTGAGCGCCCTCCTGTTGGCCGCTCCTGTTGCCGCCCAAGACATCGCCGCGCTCCGTGAGGAGCTCTCCACCAAGCAAGAAGCGGCGCAAGGCGACGCCCCCGCACTCTTCGAGCTGGCCAAGTGGGCCAAGGAAAAGGGCCTCGTTCGCGAGAGCCGCGCCATCCTCAAGCAGGTCGTCGAGATCGAGCCTGAGCACGAAGAAGCTCGCGGGATGCTCGGCTTCGTCAAGTACGAAGGTGCGTGGATGACCAAGAGCAAGGCCCGCATCATGCAGCGTAAGGCCTTTGAGGCCGAGCAGCGCGCCAAGGGCCTGGTCAAGGTTGACGGGCTGTGGATCCCCGAAGCTGAAGAGGAGGAGGCCAAGAAGGGTCTATTCCGCCACGATGGTGACATCGTCTCCCGCGAGGAGAAGAAGGCCTTCATGGCCGGCCAGGTCCGCCATCCGCGCACCGGCGCCTTCATCGACGGCCAGCAGATCGAAAACGCCAAGGCCGGTCTCTTTCCCATTGGCGATGACAAGTGGGGCACCGAACAGGAAGCCAATGAGTTCCACACCGACCTTCAGCACCCCTGGGTCGTGCGCTTTCCCCACTGCACCATCGTCAGCACCTATCCACTGTCTGGGATTGAGAACATCAGTTTCCATGCTGAGTCGGCCATCACCGGTGTGAAGTCTCTCTTTGGCAATCAGGATCCCAAGCCTGGCCACCGACCGGTGATCATCGTCGCCAGTGGCATCGAGCAGTACAACCAGCTCGGCAACGACATCGGCGCCGAAGGATCCGCCTATAGCGCCTTCGTGGCGGAGCAGGAGATGGACTTTCCGGGCCTGGGCCTTGTGCGTCCGATCGTTTGCAACTGGCAGGACGACACCTGGGGCGTCTACTTCCTCCGCCATGGCGCCGGCCTCGCTTACGTCTACGGCATCTGCGCGGACTCGGAGATCGATCCCCCAGTCTGGTTCATGCGCGGCGTAGCTGGCCTCGCTGAGCGCTACTACGACGACAGCATCAAAGCCTGGTTCGGTAGCCAGCACGTCGCAGCCGGCGGCGTGAAGGAGCTCGGACCCTGGTTCGACACCTTCGAGATCAGCCCAAACCTCGAATGGAACATGCTCAGCTACAACATCTTCCAGGCTGCCCTGGTTCTCGACTTCGCCATGAAGGGCGGGGACGCGGAAGCCACCAAGGCCGTCCAGGCCGTCACCGCCGCCTTCAAGGAGAACGGGCCGGCAGCTGAAGAGGCCCTGGCCAACTTCCGGACAGTCATGTCGACCAAGGAAGACGAGGTCAGGGACTACTTGGCCAAGTTCACCAACAAGTAGACCTGGCCGAGCAGGAGGAAGGAACTTCCTCCACTCTGGGAGCTGAAGAGCTCGACAGGGCCCGGGGATTGCCGTCCACTAGCGGGATCCACCGGGCCTTCTCTCTATTCGCTCGATCGCATGTAGGGAAAAGGCCCATCTCGTGGGCATTTCTTGATTTGCGTTCAGCCCAGCACAGTTGTCCTGTGGGTCATGCGCGACCCCGACACGAATTCTTGACCACGGAGCCTTCTCGATGACTTCGAGTAGAACCTGCGCCCTGCACTTCTCGCTAACCTGTCTAATCGCCCTGCCGAGCCTCAACGCTCAACGGGTCCAGCTCAAAGACGCCCTGCCTGCGGGCAGCGCTGCTTACCTCAGCTTCCCTGATCTCGATACTTCGATCAGTGAGCTGAAGAACATGCCCGTCGGCAAGATGTGGCAGGAAGGAGAGGTTCAGGACTTCTTTGCCGACGGCCTGAAATGGCTAGAGGATCGTTGGGAAGAGCAGGTCGCCGAAGGCAACAAGCTCTACGAAGAGGGCAAGCTGCCAGTCAAGCCCGACGACCTCATGGGTCTTCGAGTCAAATCAGCATCCCTGGGTCTGACTAGCATGTCCATCAGCATGCCCGAAGGTGCTGAGCAACCTTTGCCGGACGTGGGGGTCTATCTGCATTTGGACCTCGGCGATAGCGCCAAGATCTGGCAGCAACTCGTCGCCATCGGTCTCGGTCAAATCCAGGCGAATGCCGACAAGCAGGTCGAGCAGCTGAGCAGCAAGGTGGGGGATGTAGAGGTCATCACTATCAAGGCTGTCGATTCTCCAGTGGAGATGTCGCTCAACATCGCCTTCATCGGTGAGTCCATGCTGATTGGATCGCGCGAGGGTGAAACCAAGACCATCATCAAGAACCTCATCTCAGGTGAGAAGGGCCTCTCTGGCTCGTCCAGCTACATGGCAGTCGCGGAGAAGCTGAGCCTTCCCGGCGCAGAAGCTGAATCCTACTTCCAGCCCGGCGCCGTTCTGGACTTCATGGTCGACATCGCTGGCATCGTCAGCAGCATGCCTCCTCCATCGGCGAACTCACCCTCGGCCGCCAGCGAGCAGGCCATCAGAGGGATGCTCCAGCCAGAGGCAATTGAGCGCGCCTTCCAAGCCATGGGCCTACGCGCCTACGAAAGTTCTGGCTCTTCTTCTACCTACACCGGTGGCCGCAGCGTCAGCCGCTCCTTCTGCAAGATCAACCCGCAGATGCGCCGCGGCATCTCTGCCTACTCCGGCAGCAACTTGGATCTCGAGTTCCTGCGCTGGGTACCCAAGGACGCGGTGGCGTTCACCGCCACTACCATGAACGTCGGCGCGTACTACGACGCGCTCGTCGACGGCCTCAAGGCACTCAACCCCGAGATGGGGGAGATGATGCTGGGAATGCTCGGCTCCTTCGAACAACAGTTGGGAGTCAGTGTTCGCGAAGACCTCTTTGGCTCCTTTGGCAATCGAGTCATCACTTGGTCGATGCCCATGTCGGGCATCACCGCCACCCCAGAGATGGCCATTCTGATCGAAGTCAAAGACAAGGACCGCTTGCTCAAGGCACTAACCGTCGCAGAGAGCATGTCCAATGGCATCATCGAGCTTGACGAGATTGACCGTCGTGGTCTGAAGGCTCACCAGTTGCACGTGAATCCGCCCATAGACAACAACGTGATGCCGATGAATCCCTTCGACATGTTTACGCCGACCTTCGTCTTCGAAGGTGGTTATATGGTCGTCGGCTTCACCACCGGCGATGTCAAGCGGACGCTGGCGCGAATGACTCGCGAGGACGATCCAAAGGGAGACATCCGCAGCAACGAAGAATTCGCTCCGTACCTCCAGCAGCTTCCCGAGAGTGGCCTGAGCAGCGTTAGCTTCACCGACTGGAAGGCCCAATTCGAAGGCATGTATCAGATGGGCACGAGCATGTTGGCCTTCCTGCCAATGACCGGCGAAGTCCCGATCGATCTGGCACTTCTCCCGGATGCCTACAGCCTCACCCAACACCTGTCCGGCTCCATCAGCTGGGTCAAGGACTCGGAAGACGGGCAGGAAACGATGTCGATCAGCCCATGGGGCCCCGAGACAGGCTTCCTCCTCGGCACGGCGCTTGGCGTTGGCGCCAGCTCGGCATGGTTCCTGGGCGCCACCCGGATGAAGTAAGTCGGCAGCACTGCAGCTAGAGTATCGGCCGGACAGTTAGACCTCTGTCCGGCCAGATACATGCTCAGAAGGAAGCGTAGTCTCCAGACGACAGCAGCAGGCCTCAGTCTGCTGTTATCGCTCGCAGCGGGAACCCTCCCGGCACAACAGGCGGACAGCGGCTACATCGCCCTACGCCAGGCCGTCCGGGATGCGAATAGCGATCGCATGGTGGCAATCGTCGCCAGCCACCCGAGCGATCCCTATGTGATGGCCGCGAGCTTCCTGCGCTTTCGCTATGGCTTCCGCGTCGCCGTTATCCTCTTCACTCGCGGCGAAGGCGGGCAGAATAGCGAAGGCCCCGAAGTCGGCGACGCTCTCGGTCAGCGCAGAACTCTCGAGACCGAGGCCTGTGCGAAGCGCCTCGGATTTGACGTGTGGTATCTCAATCGTCCGGATGCTGGCTATTGCCGTTCCGCTCAGGAGGCTTTGGAGCTCTGGGGTCGGGACGCGACAACCAAGGATCTCGCCCGCATTCTGCGCGAAATCCAGCCCGACATCGTCCTCACTCCCCACGGCCCCGAGGAGACCCACGGTCACGACCTGGGACTCATAGCCATCCTTCCTGATGCAGTCGAGCTTGCTGGCGATCCCTCGTTCGAAACCGCGGGATTGGCGGCTGTCACCGTGCCTCGCTTCTTCATGGGTGCGAGATCGGGCGCAGCCGAACTGGAGCTGGACATGGACCAATGGGATGAAGTCCGCGGCGACACTTACCGTCAATTCGCCTATCGAGCAGTCGTCGAGGAGCACTCGAGTCAGGCTCCGTTCTTGGCCATGGACGCTCTTTTCGACCCAATGGTCTGCCTGGTCGGCATGACCCAGAACAAGGTCAAGCCGGCGAACAACCTGACCCAAGGCCTGCCAACTCTATGGTCGAGTCTCGAACGGCCTCAGGAGTTGATTCAGTACAACCTCGAGGGCATGGATGAGCTGATCGAGCGTCGTCAGTCGCTCCTCAGAATCGCTCTCTGGATTCGCCACGAACTACTCAGCCTCCGCGGCACTGATCCGCTGGTTGATCTGCGGATCAATAGAAGGGTCGAGGCTCTGGATCGGATCATCTGGCACGGCAGCAATCTCCGTGCAGATATCTCCATGCCCTCGGGCAGCGCTGCGGTACCAGGCGAGACCTTTGCGTTCTCGGCTACAATTCACAATGCAGCAGCTCCAGCCATCGAGGCCATCAGCATGGTGGGTGCTGACGAACTCAAGACTGAGGCATCGCGGAATCCTAGCCATCCGACGATTCGGCTCGACGTGGATTACCCAGTTCCACTGATCAGCGCCAGGCAAGCTGAGCTCCTTGCCATGCCCTACCGCAGTGAGCGCTTCCGACGCCCGATCGACGTGAGCCTCCAAATCGAATTCGCTGCAGGCTCTGCCGGCCTGATTCCTCCACCGGGAAGCTCCAGCGACTCCTTTGGCACTCTCGATTTGACCTATCCCGCGCAGACCATCAGCTTTCCAATTGAGATCCCGGCGACACTTCGGCCAGCCGTCGAACTCGCAGTAAGCCCCAAACGAATCATGGTGCCGATGAATCGGAATCAGGTTCGCATCGCAGTCAATGTGCGAGTCAACAAGCCGGGGCCACTCCAATCGAAGCTCTTGATCTCGACGCCGCCTGGATTCGTAGCGACTCCTCCCCAGCATGCCATTCAACTTGGCCAGGCAGACGATAGAGAAGGCAGCTATATCTTCGATCTGCGTGTGCCAGACAGGCTGCGCGCTGGCGTACAGGATCTGTTCTTGCGCGTCGGCGATGCCAGGCTTGGAGTTCCGGTGCATCGAGTAGACGTCATTACATCCCCAGGACTCAGGGTCGGACTGATTCAGGGCGTCGATGACAGTAGCGCGATGGTTCTCAAGGGCCTCGGAGTCGACCTAACCCGCCTGGATGACGAAGACGTCAAAGCTGGCAGCCTACAATCACTAGACACCATTCTCATTGACATCCGTGCGCTGAGGCATCGACCTGATGTACGCAGCAGTTTTAACCGCCTTCTCGAGTTCGCCGATCGCGGCGGCCGCCTGGTGATTCTCTATCACAAGGACTCGGAATTCGGCGCCAATCCTGCAGCGGCACTCAATCTCAAAATCGGCAAGGGGCGCGTCACCAACGAAGATGCGCCGGTCGAAGTTCTTCTGCCCGGGCACTCACTCCTGAATTCACCCAACCAAATCAGACCCAGTGATTGGGACGGTTGGGTTCAAGAGAGAGGCCTCTACTACGCACAAGACTACGGGAACGACTTCCAGGAGATTCTCGCCATGTCCGATCCAGGCCAATCGCGAGAAAGCGGCTCACTGCTCTACACGAGCTATGGCAAAGGCGAAATCATCTACTGCGGATTGGCGCTGTTCAGACAGCTGAAGAACCTACATCCAGGTGCCTGCCGGCTCTTCGCCAACTTGATCTCGCGCCCATGAGTATTGCGCGTTGAGGCTAGAAGAAGCGGCCTGTCTTGCTGTGCAACATGCTCACGCAGGCCAGCAGATTGACGAGCACCAGACCGCCCAGAGCACTGCGTAGGTCACCTGTCTTGAAGTAGATGGTCATGGCCCAGCTGACAATCATCAGCCCCGCGGCGATGGGAAGCACCGAACCGAAGCCGAGCTCTGCTCCCCCTAGCTTCAAGGAAGCCAACTTGCGCCGGATTTGGGACTGTGTCCGGCGACTTACGGCAAGCGAAGAGCGTGCTGTCCGGCCGGAGGATCTCGCTTCCTTCTTGACCGCCTTGAGATCCTTGCCGATCGTCGTGAGGCTCGCGCTGACGAGTTCTTGCTGCTCCCAGGTCGCCGCGATGTCAGCTCTGATTTCAGAGAACTCGGCAAACTCCTCTTCCTGGTGATGCTCCAAGACCTCGCCCAATCTCGCAAGTTCGTCTTCTACGCGATACAGCGCAGCAGCTTCTTCGGAAACAAACTCACTGGCGACTTCTGACGCCTCCTCTTCTGTCAGAGGCGTGAGGAGCTCATCGATCTCCAATTCCGTGGGTGCGTACTGCCTCGCCGAGGACCGCGAAGGCTCCGGCACCTCTGCCCCGGGTTCCACAGGCTCCACCGCCGCAAATACGGGGGAATGCGAAAGCGCCTCAACCATCTCCTCGGCCGGCATCCACTCGTCGTGATCCAGTTCGAGTTCGAGGAAGCCATCGTCTTCGCTGGGGGCTAGCTCCTCCTCAACAGCCGAGTCTGCTTCAGCCTTCAGATCCTCATGCCTATCCACCTCAGGGGGCTCTTCCACGGGAAGGTTTACCCTGGGCGGTTCCTCGCGGGTATCGCTCGAAGGCTCTTCTACCTTTTCATCTGCGACTTCCTCACCGACGAGAAAGGCGACCAACTCGCCGCCCTGATCTCCGATCAACTCAACTTCGAAGATCTCCGGCTCCGCCAAAGGTTGCGCCAATTGATCATCGAGTTCTTCACCCGTGGAGGCAAACAACACGTCCTCGGTGCCCTTGAGGATCGCCGTATCTTCGACACCTTCGAGAGCCAGCCAGATCTCATCTTCTCCGCCCGGCATGGTCTTGGGATCGATGCCGGCAACCTCGGTATCTACGACGGCCTCAGGCTGGACACTCTGCTCCACCTGAATCCGATCACCGATTTCATCGGCAACTGACTCAGCAACATCTCTAACCAGGCTGAGGAGCTCATCGCCCCACATCTCCTCCGCCACATTCGGTTGGTCGGACAAATCGGCGATGCTCTGCAAAGCGCTTAGCTCCTTGCCAGACTCCTTCGCTGGAGATGGGCTTGGCCTGCGACGCTGCGATTCTCGCTGTTTCTCAGCAGGGAAGAGCATGTCCACCAGCTCTTCGTGCTGGCTCTGACCCAAGCTCGTCGACCTTTGCCTCTTACCCGTCCCAGTCCTGCGCCTGGCATGGCTGGCACGCAGACGACGTGCCGGACGGCTAGCTGATTTGCGAGTTCTGCCAGGCCTTTGTCGTTGCACCGTGACTTCGCTGGACTCCCAGCGAGCTGCTGTTGCTTGCCGACCCCTCGCCCTACGTACCAGCTTCTGCCGGGGACGCCTCCTGACCGGTCGAATCCTGCCTTGCCTGGCCTCCCCTGTCTCAGTGCTACTGGCACCCCGATCCAGCATCATTTGCAGTAGCTGAAACCTCGCCACGGCCGGCAGGAGTTCGAAGGCCAGCTCGACTGAGCCCCGCTTCTGAATGGACTTCTCGAATCGCTCACGCAGGCTCGAATCTTGTAATGCGATCAGAGCTTCGGAGTCGCTGCCTGCGACTTGACTGCCAGGAACTTGCTCGAGGCGCCCACCACGCAACCAACTGTCGATGGTCTTCTCATTCACGCAGAGAAGCTTGCGCACCTCTCCACGAGTGAGCAAAACCGGCATTTCCTTGGACAGGATCTGTTCCGACATGGACGCGACTGTTCGGTTTTCCAACCGACTCGACCTTCCCGTCGATGATTTCGGCAGTCACGGCCCGACAACTGAGGTGTTTCTTGACGATCTCCCCTTGGCACCATGGCATGGAGAACTCCTGTCAGCGCTTATCCTGCTCAGTCTTTGAAGCCCGGGAAGGCGAGGCCGCTCATGTCGGTCCGCACCACCGGGACATCGACTGAAGCAAGGCTATTGCTCCGCCGGATGATGTGGAAGTCGTGCAGCTCCAGGCTGGAATAGTCGCCGTTCTCGTAGGAGACCTCCATGCGTAGATCTCCATCCGAGTCCGCGATCAACCAGATCTTGGTGATGGTAGAGGCCGGGATCTCAGTGGATTTGCCAGCGGCGTTGGTAACCTGGAGAACCGCGAAATTCAGGCGCGTGCTCTGGTAGAAGGGATCACGCTTCTGCTCAGAGTCCTGAGCTGGGTTTGCAACGAATGCGGTTAAGAGAGATAGGCAGGCGAGTACGCCAACAATGGCAAATAGCTTGGATGGGCCGTGCATCGAATAGTCTCCGGAAAGGTAGGGGATCCATGGGCCGCCCTCCCGGTTCGGAGGGGCGAGGTATGACGATCATTCCCAGACTCATCCTACAGACAATTCTGTCCCTGCCGCTAGTTGCCCAGAATCCAGGGGTCCAAGTGCTGCCTGGATCAGCGGATATCGAAGACAGCACGCTGCGCCTCGTAGAGAATCTGCAAAGCGAGGGCCGTCAACGCCTGGCCCGATTCTTCCCGGATACGGCTCTCCAAAATGTCCGCATCTATGTTCACCTGGATCTGGATTCGGTCCCGGATGAGATCCAACGCCACTTTCACCGCGGCACCGCTGGGTTGGCACTGCTCGAAAGGAAGCAGATATACCTGCTCCTGGAAGAAGCTCGCCTTAGCCCTCCAGGAGATCTTCGCAGCGTGGTGGATCACGAACTGGTTCATCTCCTCCTACATGCGCACAGCGCAGCAGCAGGCCCCTATGTTCCACGCTGGTTTCACGAGGGTCTGGCCCAGGAGTTGAGCGGGGCAACCTACTTCGGAGTCAGCGAGGAGGAGATCATCCTCCCGGCACGGATGCGCAAGCTTCTTCGATTCCGCGATCTACGCTCTACCTTCCCCTCAGACGAGTACTCACTGCGCCTCGCCTACGCGCAGAGCTTCTCATACGTTTCGTATCTGACTCGCCAACACGGCATCGGCATGCTCCTGCGAGCTGCCCGAGGTTCCGACGCAGAGAACTGGTTCCGGGCTGGCTTTCTCGCCGAGGCCGGTACCCCTCTCATCCTCGAGGAGGAGGCCTGGCTCGACTACCTCGAGAACGAGTCCGGTGCGTTCTGGCGTCGATTGCAGGGCGACTGCTTCTTCTATCTGATGATTCCCGGCTCGATTCTCCTCTTCTGGGCAGCCAAGAGAGCTGTGGACAGGGACCGCCGGACCAAGATGCGTCTCGAGAGGGAGGAGCTCCTCGTCCAGGACATGGAGACCGAGAGTCAGCCTTCGAGCAAGCCTGAGATCTAGGACGAGAACGCACCCCAGAAGACTCTGCCCGCAGGGCTGTCGGCAAAGAAGAGGCGGTTGGTGCCTGGGCAAACTGGTAAAAACTCCAGCAATGAAAAGCTCAACCAGGCAGCTTGCACGAATCCTAGTGCTGATTCTCTTCGCGATGCCCATGACATCCTGTTTGGTCAATGAGCATCGAGTAGGGGGCGGCCCGAATGGCATTGGCAGTGAATCGATCCGGCAGTACTACCTCTTCTTTGGCCTGTACCGAATCAACGAAGCTGACAGTCAACGCCTCACCAGGGACTTGACCAGCTATGAGGTCGTCACCGAGTTCTCCTTCTCGGACTTCATACTGACAACACTCCTTTTTCCTCTGACAGTGACCACCAGATCGGTGACGGTCAACCTGTGAGTCAGGGCACTCGTGTATTCGAAGTCGACCAGAAGCAAGCTGAAGGGCTACATGCAAACCTCAAGCAAGGCCTGGCTGAGCCCGTCGAATGGCGAGCAGTTCCCCATGCTCGCTTCTCCCTGAAGGCAGAAGGAGTTGTTCTCACATGCTACCGGAGCGGGAAGGTCGTCCTACAAGGTGCCAACTTGGACTCTTTCTGTGCTCGGTTTCTGCCCAATCAAGCATCGCTCCAAATGCAGGCGAAGCAGAATTCACAGGCCGGATTGGAGCTCACATGTCCGACCATCGGCTCGGATGAGGCTGGCAAGGGTGACTACTTCGGCCCCCTGGTAGTCGCTGCCGTCCATTGTAGCCCTGAGGACTTGCCCGACTTGGACAAGATGCGAATCAGGGACTCGAAGACAGTCAGCGATCAACGCTGCCTACTCTTGGCAGCGCAACTAGAAGAGCGCTTCGACCACAGAATCAAAGTTCTCATGCCGGAAGCGTACAACCATGCGTATGCAGCTTCCGGCAACCTGAACGATCTACTCGCAGATATGCATGCAGATTGCTTGATAGGACTGGCTGCGACCAATCCTGATACCGAGGAGCTCTTGGTCGACAAGTTTGCCAACGAGAAACTCATCGCCCGCAGGCTGACTGAAGTCACGGACAAGGGAACGAGACTGACTCAGGTCACACGAGCTGAACGGCACCCATCCGTTGCTGCCGCATCCATCATCGCCCGGGCTGGCTTTCTCAGCGGTCTTCATGAGTGCTCCGAGCAATGCGGGAGCGAATTGGCGAAGGGTGCCGGCGAGCCGGTAGATCGAGCCTCAAAACGTGTCTTCGAAATCGGTGGGATGAAGCTGCTTTCAACTGTGGCCAAGATCCACTTCAAGAACACGAGCAAGATTCCTGGGCTGTGACCATGGCAGGTCCAAACCGAGAGCTCTCATTCGTAAAAATGCATGGCGCAGGTAACGACTACGTGTTCGTCGACGCAATCAATCAGAGCGTAGTCGTGGATTCCATTGCGCAACTTGCCGTCGACCTATCGAACCGGCACAAAGGAATCGGCAGCGATGGTTTGATCCTCCTTGCTCGCAGCGAGACTGCCGACCTTGCCATGAAGATGTGGAACGCCGACGGTTCGCGCGGCGCGATGTGTGGCAATGGCCTTCGCTGCCTCGCCAAACTTGCCTTTGACCTGGGCCACGTGGAGGCACGCAACATGCTCGTCGAAACCGACAGCGGTATCCGCCGCGTGGAAGTCTTGCCCAATTCGGAAGCTCCTGTTTCAAGGGTCCGCGTGGACATGGGGGCAGTCCACGCCGATCCGGAGCCGGAGTGCCTCGTTATTGACGGCCAAAGCTGGTCATTCCATGCAGGCGATGCCGGCAATCCGCATGCGGTGATCTTCCTCGAGTCCGGGCTCAGCAGCTTCGCCATCGAGGGAATCGGTCAGGCCTTCCAGGCTCTCGACCGATTTCCTGATGGGGTCAATGTCGAGTTCGCTGAGATCACCGGAGCAGACTGTCTCGACCAGCGCACCTACGAGCGTGGGTCTGGAGAAACGCAGGCCTGCGGCAGCGGCGCCACCGTGGCGGCCTTGGCTGCAATGCGGACTGGTCGATTGCCTGGTCCGGCAGTTCGCGTCCGACTTCTGGGTGGCGAACTCCGTATCGAGAACATGGGAGAGACCCTTGTCATGGAGGGGCCCGCTGAAGAGGTATTCAGAGGCACAGTGCAGCTAGAGCCCTGATGCCCAGCATCCGATAGATAGGCAAGTTCCTTGATACCGGAGTAAGCATGTCCTGGATCATCTACGGGCTCGTAAGCATCGCCCTCTTCTTCTTCGCGGTCACTACATACAACAGTCTGATTCGCTCTCGTGAGGCAACCAAGAACTCGTGGAGCCAGATCGACGTGCAGCTGAAGCGGCGCTATGACCTGATTCCGAAGATGGTGGAGACTGCTCGCGGGTTCATGGCGCATGAACAGGAAACCCTCGAGAAGGTAATCAAGGCCCGGCAAGTAGCGATCGATGCGGATGGCATGGTCGAGCAGGCCAAGGCGGAAAACTTTCTGACCCAGAGCCTGCGATCGCTCATGGCTGTCAGTGAGAGCTACCCCGAGCTGAAGAGTGACGAGCACATGCTTCGCCTGCAGGAAGAGCTCGCTTCGACGGAGAACCGCATCAGCTTTTCGCGGCAGCACTACAACGACACTGCCATGGGCCACAACCAGCTCTGCGAGCAGTTCCCGACCGTCGCGTTCGCGAACATGTTCAATGTGCAGAAGGCTGACTACTTTGAATTGGAAGATGCGGCGCAGCGCGAGCCAGTTGCAGTGAAGTTCTAGACTGCTCGGCAGCGGCATGCAGATTGCATGTTGCCCATCGTCAAAGCCGGCGGCATTGAAACTACCCCCCTGTGTTCGACAGCCGTCGTCCGGCCTTGGCATAACTTCTTGCATGGCGAAGTCCCTGGGAGCTGGGGATTTCCTGCCAGCCAGGCCTCGGTCGAGCTGGCCAGGTCGCTTGGCATCGGCTCCCCGAGCCGGTGCCGAGCATCAACCTGTGAGCACAAGTAGTGCGCCAACCTCGGATTAGCGCTTCATATTCGAGAGCACTGCATATGCGCGCCAGCTTCCGGAATCCAATTACCTCTAACGAAAGGTGCAGCTGGCTTCGCAAGCTCCTCACCGCAAGTCCCAAACCTTCCTCCAGACAAACTTCGCTGAGCGAGGACGGGGTATCGAAGATCCGACAGCTTGCCGACGGCTCGTCGGCAACAGTCGCGGCTAGACGCGGTCTGCAGTACAAGACATACATGCGCAGCCTGCCAGTCCTGCTTTTTTATGTCGCATCAGTCCTTCCGGCCCAAAGCAAAGCTCCGGAGCCGAAGCCCGACCTCAAGGAGTCGGTAAGCAAGTGGCTCGATTCGGATCACGAAGACGTGGACCTGATGGGCAGCACTGCCGAGACGGTTCTGGATGCGGGCAAGAAGGGCCTGCGATACCTGGCCGAAGTCGACAGGGGTCTCGACGCCGGCGAGGATCGCTACCGACAACAAGCCCTCGACGCTCTCATTAGCGCTGTCGCCATCGGCTTCCTCGAGAAAGAAGTTGAGCGTGGGATGGTCTATGCGGGTCAGTTCGATCCCTTGGATGAACTGCAACCCAAGGTCGGTGAGCTCTTCATGCGCCTGCTCATCGACACTCCGGATTGGTTTCCAGAAACCATGCGAGCGATGGTGGTCCCTGCCCTTCGCGATCTCTACCCAAGAGGACCCGACCGGGACAGCATCCGGGCAATGCGCAAGATCGCCGAAGACGAAGACTTCGAAGCTCAGCAACTGCGCCTAACTCTGATCAACGCCCTGGCCCAGTGGGGCGAGCGGGATCTCGTCGAAGGTCAGATCGCGGACCTTCGCGAGAAGGCGGACGATGGCAGCAACGACGAGGAGCTCCTGTTCCTCCGACAACTCGGTAGGCTCCACTATGAGTTGCGTGAATATGAGACTGCGGCCACACTCTGGCTGGAATACCTCCGCAAGATGGAGGCGCTCAAACTCGATCCCCTGCCATTCGATTACTACAACACAGCATGCACACTCAGCATGACCGGCAAGATCGAAGAGGCCTTCGCCGAACTCGACCGCTGCGCAAGACTTCTGCGCTCACCGCACGTGGATCGCTCCGCCAAGATCAAGAAGAACCTATGGGAGGAAGATCCTGAACTGCGTGCGATTCGTCCAACTCGACGCTTTCAAGACCTGGTCGAGTCTCTCTTCCCGAAGGACTCGGAGTCCGCGAAGCGAGATGGCAAGAAGGGCAAGTAGTACTTGAGCTTGCCGCTACCATTCCTACTCGGCCTGCTCATCCTGCTCTTGGACGAGTTCTGGGCAAGCAGCCTCCCCGGCCAGGTCAAGTTCGTTGACCTGCTGCCATCACTCTTCCTGCTCTTCGCGCCAGCTGCTCTGGCTGCGCTCAATGGACGAAGTCTGCAGCGCTCACTGCGCATGGGGTACTTGCCCGGTCCAGGGATGAGGTTGCGCTTCCTTACCCAGGAGCTCTCGGTACCGCTCTTCTACGGGCTCATGGTCATGGAGGGAGGGCTGGCTACCTACCTCATGGACAACTTGCCCCAGTCCCAGGCCTTGCAACTCATCTGTTTGATCAGCCCGCTGTTGATCATGGAGGTGAGCATGCGAGCCATCGAGGGTCGCAGCATCCGCAAGATGGAGCGCATCGGCGTCGACGGCTTTGGCGGAATGGGTTTGAGTCGGCTGCCCATGGTCTTCTTCCTTGTCTCCCTGCTTCTTCTCCTCTCCCTTTCGATCGACTTGGTCTACATGGACCGGAACCTGGAGCTCTTCTTCAGCGTGACGACCCTGGGGTCGACCGTTGGCATGCTACTCCTGGCTCTGGCCATGTGCGTATGCCTCCCCTTGTTCTTCAAGTGGATGATGCCCACCTCACAGCGCTTGCCGGCAGCTCTTGCCGCGGACATCCATGAGACTGCGTCCAGTCTGGGCTTCTCTCCTCGCGCCGTGCTCAGCATGGATACGGGTCATCGGGTGGCCAATGCCGCCATGGTGGGGGCCTTGCCTTGGCCTCGCTTCCTCGTACTCACCGATGGAATCATGTCACTGCTCGACTTGCAGGCACTGCGTGGAGTCGTGGCGCACGAGGTTGGGCATGCTCGAGCTGGCCACCCAGGATTGATTCTTTTGATCGTCGGCGGCCTCTGCCTCCTCCTGATCAATCCCATGCTCATTGCAGATTTCGAATCGGCGGGACTGTTTACCCAAGCTGCTCTGGCTGGCCTCATCTTCGGAGCAGGCTTCTTCGGATTTCGTGCAGTGGCACATCGCTTTGAATTCGAAGCAGACAAGATGGCGGCTGATGCGCTCGGCGGAGCACAACCGTGCATCTCCGCTTTGAGTCGAGTCGCAGAAGTTCACCCCCAGCACGGTGACCGCAACTCATTCCGTCACCCCAGCTACAGCCGGAGAATCCGCCGTCTACTGGCATGGGAAAGGGATGCCGGATTCCGCGAGCGCTTCGACGAGCGGGGGCGCTGGCTGCGCAGGGGAATCGCCGTCTTCATTCTCGCATCCCTGTCGATCAGCATTTGGAGTCAAGTCCGCAACTGGCCCATCGATCGCGCCGTCATGCTGCACTACCGGGGCGAGTTTGCCGCGGCCCACGAACAGATTCTGAAGATCGATCCTGAACACAAGGGAATCGACATGGAGAGCCTCCAGCGCCTCGACGCGGAGTCCTTGGCCGCCATCGAACTGGTTGGTCCGAGCGCCAACTGGAATGAAGTTCGGGATGAGCTCTCCGCAAGAGCCTGGGCACGGGGCATTACCGAGCTGGCCGAGACTGGTCCAGCTGCTGCTCGGCCCTGGTTCGCCCTGGCCTTGAGCAAGGAAAGCAATAGCCCCATTGAGCGCTCCGTATATCGCTACTGCGCAGCCGAGGCGGACGGCGACACGGAGTTACGAGACCGGTTGAGAGATCACCTCTTCTCGCTCAGCGTCCCGAAGGAAATATGGGACGCCATCAGGTGAGGACTGACAGACTCAGTATCTGTTGACCTCGACAGCCCACATCACCGCACGCTCCCAGACGACCTTGCCTTGTCGATCGAACTCACGGACCTTGCTGTTCTCGGCCACCAGAGTGTGACCGTTAGGAAGTCTGTCCGCATCACTTGGCGAATCGAGGTCTTCGATGGTGAAAACGATGTTGCCGGCCGGATCAACCTCGATGACCTTGTGGTCCATCCGCAGGGTGATGAGAGTGTTGCCGTTCGACAAACGGTCAACATCGTGAACGCTCGCTAGATCCTTCAACTGCCAGACGATCTGGTTATTCACGTCGATCTCGATGACCCGATCCTTGCGATCGTCAGCGATCAAGGTGTTGCCGTTCGAGAGCCTCTCAACGTCGAAGGGCTTGATCTGATCCGAGTACTCCCAGACAACTTCGCCGGCCATATTGACCTCAATGACTCGCTCGCCATAGGTATCGGCAATCAGAGTATTGCCGTTCTCGAGTCGGTCGGCGTCATTGGGACTCTTGAGCTTCTCGTAGGTCCAGATTTCATTGCCCTCGCGATCCACTTCCATCACGCGATTGAGGGCATACTCGGTGACTAGAAGATTGCCGTTGTCCAGGCACTCGACGTCCCAGCAACCGAATACCTCGTCCAGAGACCACACCACCTCGCCTTGATCATCGACCTCGAGGATCTGATTCTCCGAGTAGTCCGCGATGAGCGTGAATCCCCAAAGGGCACCACCACCGACATCAAACTCCATGCGATGCACCTTCGCCAAGGGCAGGACAGCTGAGCCAAGGTAGTCCGAAACCAGTCCCAGATGCCCTGGGGTAGCAAAGGCGAGATGGATCAAGAGACGATCGCCGGCAACCGTGTCCACACGGGTGTAGAGGTTTGGATCAGGCTCGCTCTGCGTAGGTCGCCTCAGGAGAACAGCGGAGACTTCGGAGATGGGCAGTTCGCGAGAACTTCCATCCGCCAATTGCAGCCGAGCGGAGTCGCGAGAAATCTCGGTGATCTGGCCGTCAACAAAGCTTCCGTCCTGCAGGCGCAGGCGATCATGATCCCCCGATGCCCCGACCAGGCGGTCGAGTTGCGCATCAATGGCGATCCCCTGCACCTCCGAGCGCGGCAGTTGAATCTCCCCGAACAGAGGTGAACCGAACTGGAGTGTCTCAGCATTCATGCTGAGGAAGGTCCCCGTGATCAAACTTCCCTGGCCCATGAACAAGCGAACAGTTCCTTTAGGCAAGGGCAACTGTGGGTGATCGAACTCGACCAAGTCAGAGTCATCGATCAGCACCTCGATGCGCGGGAGCCCGGGAACGAGATCATCGATCAAGAGGTGATCAACGCCGACCCCAAGGAAGGGCTTCTGCACTTCGATCTGACTGGGCATCGTCAAGCGACAGTTCTCCGGTGCAACAGGATCGGTGAGTGGCAGGGATGCACAGGCCGCGAGGACAGGGTCAGAGCCAGCGGAGATCTGTGCCAGCACCGGGGCGGCATCTGGACGGGTCTTGAGTGATCGCAGAATCGCAACGCCTTCACTCGTCCCGATCTGCTCCTCTGCAAACATGCTGGCAAGAATCTTCAGGGCAGCCTCGCCGGGCATCCTTGCGAGGGCAGCCAGGGCAGTGCGTCGGAGCCGCTGCGATCCTGGATTGTCTATATATATTTCCTGCACGACCTCGGCGGCCTTATCGCCACCGACCACACCCAATGACCGAATCGAGGCCTGCACAATCAACGGGTCCGTATGCCCAACTGCGCTGAGCAGCGATCTCGTCAGTCTCGCACTGGGATCCAGATAGGCAGCAGTCGCGACCCATCCACGCAAGAAGCGGATGTCACGCTCCTCTTCTTCTGTGCCTCGGTCGGCGATTCGCAGGCGAATGCGCTGGCTGCGGATCTTCTCCTCCAGAGTCGCGCCTTCGTTGGCGCGCTTCTCGATCAAGCTGATCGCCCTCGCCCCAGTCTCCACCAGACTCCTCTCAGCCTCCTCGCGGATAAACCAGCGGTCATCCGCCAACTGATCAAGCAGGCGCTCGATCTTCATCAGATACTCGCGATGGTCCCCATGAACCGCTGCACAGATAGCGGCCGTCGACTGGTCCTTGTACTCCACCAGGCTGCCAATCTGCTGCAGCCTCGCAAGCAGGCTTTCCTCCTGGAATCCCCGCGACCGGTTACGAAGCTCCTCGACAGACCAAGCTTGAGCCTCCAAGCCCATTGAGAACAGGCAGATCGAGACTATGAAGCTGTTGATTCTCATCGAGTCTGCCATCGATGCTGGACTCCGGGAAGGCTTTGGACCTTTCTAGCGTTTGTGGGTGTCGGGCCGGCTCTTACGGCTCAGAATGCCTTGCCTGATCCTCCGCCCCGGGCGGAGGCAAAGAAGAACATAACCCACAGGCCTGCTCGCCGGTTGCGGAGACAGGACGTAGATGCAAACTGATCCCTCCCGCACCCACCCACGTTCCATTGGACCTGGCTGCATGCCGTGAACAACTTGTCGAGGAACCTGCCATTGATCTGCTGCCTCATGCTGGCTCCTCTGGCCAGCGCACAGGTCAAACAGGCTGCACGCGTTCCTCTGCAGATAAACCTCGCCGGCAAGGGCGGCAGCGATCCGGGCAAGAAGGTCCAGATGCTGGAAAGCCCGAACATCGACCGCTTTCTGCGCAAGGCTCAGGACTTCCTCGGCAGAGAAGACTACGTCGGCGCGATCAGCATCCTGCAGGATGTGATCGAGGGCCGCACTCTCGAGGAAGACGGGGAGGACGCCCCGGGCGATAAGCCGGCAACGGATCAGCCCGCAGAGGGCGAGGATCAGGAAGCAGAGAATTGGCTCAAGGACGATCCGAGGAATGCGGTCTTTAGTAATGACGAGCGTCTCTACAGACCGGTGCGGCGCCTTTGCCATGAACTGCTGGCCTCATTGCCTGCAGAGGGCATGACCCTCTACCGCTCCCTCTATGAGATCCCGGCGGAGCGAGCTTTGAAAGCGGCCGGCGAGAACGCCCCCGCCTACTTGCTGGAAGAGATCTACAACAAGTTCTTCGCCACTCTCAGCGCTGCCCGGGCGATGGCTCGCGCCAGCGATCAGATGATGGACCAAGGCAAGTTTCGCGCTGCCATCCAGACTTCTCGCCTCCTAATGGATGTGTATCCCGCGGCGGGACGCAGGGAGGCGGGAATCTCCGATGCCTATCTGCAGCTGAAGATCGCGCTCTGTTTTCAGAAACTCGGCGATGACGACCTCGCCACGGAGATCCTCCAGTCCTTGCAATCCGATTCCGCAGAAAGCTCCCTACGAGTCATGGGTGAGGTCATCGAGCTGGGCGACCTGGCTGGCAGCGCCCTTCTCGGCGGCCTCGATGCGCGTTCTTCCGAACCGCAACGCAACAGGGTGGCAGCCTTCGATGGGGGCAGCGAGGAGCTGGTTCCCCTTTGGGAGTATCGCTTCTACGAAACAAAGCCCTACCGCCAGGCCAGCACCAGTGGGCGTGGTAGCAATACGCGAGGTGCCTTCGTAGTCAGAGGAGTCGGTGGAGAAGGGCTCACCTCGGCGCCACGCGTCCGTGACTACATTCCAGGGAACTCCGTCTTGTTCATGGATGACAAGATCAGCTTCATGGACAACTTTCGCCTGCGTGTCTGCGAGCTGATGTCCGGAAAAATGAGCGCCGAAGGGGATGGTGCTCCGGAAGTTCCGCGGATTGTCCGTGGCCAACCCCGCAGCCGCGTGCCCGCCTACGACTTCAGCAGCCTGCGTGTAGCCAACGACTCTGAGCGACTCTATGCAGTTCTGGGGAGCAGTGACAAGAAGGCCGCTGGCATGGCTCCTGTGACGAAGAACAGCATCGTTGCCTACGATATGCCGACGATGACTCGCTCCTGGTCATCCGATGACTACAGCGAGTACCGCGGATTGACCTTCTTGGCGACGCCGACCGTTTTCAATCAACGGCTCTTGGTGCCCTTCTCGCACGGCCAGACCTTCGGTCTGCAGTGCATGAACTCCTCGGATGGAAGACCCGTATACAAGGTCTTGATCCATCGTGGCGGCACCGACATGGCGCGGCCGCCGGCATCGCCCGTAGAAGTGTCCGGTGGCATGGCCTATGTGCTCTCCAACGCCGGAGCCATCGCTGCCGTTGACGCCTATACTGGATCTCTGCGCTGGATCCGTAAGTACGAGCGAGTCCATCCGCTGCGCGAGCAACCCAGCCGAAAGACCAGTCGCAATCGCAATCAGATCTTCTTCGGCGGCCAGATTTTCTCCGAGGTCTCTCTACCCGGCTTTGCACCGAGTGAGGTTTACGCCGTAGACGGGCTCGTGATCTTCGCGCCAAGCGACGGGCGAGTTCTACATTGCCTGGACGGCGCCTCTGGAGAACCAGTCTGGATGCTCAGCATGGGAGAACTGCAGTATCTGATTGGCCACAACGACCGCTTCCTCTTTGCTGGCGGGAAGAATCAGGTCTTTTGCATCGATCTGCATTCTGGCGTCCGCTTGTGGAGGGAGAAGCTCGACCGTTTTGTCGGCAGCGACAATTGGCGAGGGCGTGGCATGGTGAGCGACGACCTTCTGGTCATACCTGGCGACCGCGAACTACTGCTCCGCAGCCTGAGCACACCTGAACCGCCATGGACCAGACTCGAACTGCCCGAGTTTCTCCTGGGCCGTGAGCCACTGCCGGGCCCATTCAACGTGCAGATGACGGGTCCGTACGTGGCCCTCTCATACCAAGGTGGCATTGAGCTCTACTCCAGCGCAGCCGCACTGCAGAAGCTCGCGCAGTCGACCGAAGATCCCCTGCGTCGATCCGCCTACTTGGCGCAGGCCGGCGAACTGGTTGACGCGATCGATATCCTCGAGAAGGGTTGGTCAAACTCGGATAAGCCTGACCAAAAGGGGATTCTGGCGGAGCGCATGCTGTCTTATGGTCGCGAGCTTGCTCTCGCCATGGCGACCCACGGAGATCGGCAGCCCGCTTTGGACCTCCTCGACCGATGCCGACTTCCTCTCGCTGCCGCGCAGCAAATCCGGCTCTGGCACCTCACCAGGCTCGAGGTATTCCAAGCGCTGGGAGACGCCGAGGCCTACACTCGCGAGCAGGACGAGCTCTATGCAACTCTCGGAGAGCTAGGACGAAAATGAGAACGAGCCGCTTGTCGAAACCAGCCCTCCTCTCCCTCCTGTTCTGCGCGGCCATCCCCGCGCAGGAAGATCTGCGGCCAGAGTCCGTGAGCCCGGAAATTCATCGCGCGATCCAGCGCGGGCTTCAGTACCTGCAGCGCACGCAAAACTCGGATGGCTCCTGGCGCTCTGCTGGCAACTACGGCAGCTACCCAACCGCCATGACCGCCCTCGCGGGGATGGCCTTGCTCGGCTCCGGCTCCACACCCACACGCGGTCGCTACTGGCAGGCTGTTCGCAATGCCTCAGCGCACCTTCTCGTTCTGGCCCAACCTGACGGCGTGATCACCGCACCTTCGGAGGAAGGGCGCAGCATGTACGGGCACGGCTTCTCCACCATGTTCCTCGCACAGGTCTATGGCATGGAAGTGGACGAGCGCCGCCAAAAGGAACTACACGGAGTCCTGACCCGCGCCATCAAGTTGATCGCGCGGTCCCAGTCACGGGCGGGGGGTTGGCTATACAGCCCAGACTCCAATGGTGATGAGGGCTCGGTCACGGTCACCCAGATACAATCGCTGAGAGCCTGCAGAAACGCCGGCATCACGGTCCCTGTCAGCACCATCAAGCGAGCTATCGACTACATCAAGAAGTGCGCCAACCCGGACGGCAGTATCCGCTACAGCGCCAGCTCTGGCGGCGGCGGTAGGCCGCCGATCACAGCCGCTGCGGTCGCTGTCCTCTATAACGCGGGCAAGTACGACGACCCCATGGCAGAGAAGGCTCTCCAGTACTCCCAGCGCACCCTGCCCATCAATGGCAGTGGTAACGGTCACCACTACTACTCCCACCTCTACCTTGCGCAGGCCCTCTACCAGCGCGGAGGAGAAGACTGGGACCAATACTATGCCCGCATGGCAGAGTGGCTCCTCAGGCAACAGCGCCGAGACGGGTCCTGGACAGGTGACGGTGTCGGTACGATCTACGGCACTTCGATCGCCTTGACCATCCTGCAACTCCCTTACGCTTACGTCCCGATCTATCAGAGGTAAGTGCACTTGGGATTTCTCAACCCACTCCTGCTTTGGGCACTACCACTGGCTGCAGTGCCGATCATCATCCACCTCCTGAACAGGCGGCGGCATCGCACGATTCGTTGGGCGGCCATGGAGTTCCTACTCCGCGCCATGAAACGCAATCGCCGACGCCTGAGGATGGAGCACTGGTTGATCCTGCTTCTGCGCACGCTCGCAGTGATCTTCCTGGTCTTTCTAGTATCCCGGCCACAGCTCGGCGGTACTAGCCTCGGCACTCAGCGCACGCATCACGTGCTCTGCCTCGACGATTCTGCGTCACTCGCCCAGAGGAGTGGGAGTGGCAACGCCTTTGCCGAAGCCACCCAAGCCCTGGGCAACCTGGTTAAGACTCTCGCTGAACAACGCAGCGGCGACTTGTTCACCTTGATGCGATCGAGTGACCCGCAGAACGCCGAGCTTGCCGACATCAGAATCGGCCCCAATCTCGCGCAGCGAGTCCAAGAGATTGTGGCGCGCTGGGACCTGGGCTCTGCCAACCTGGATCCAGCGGCCATTCTGTCTGCTGCCGAGCAGCGCTCCCAGAGCAACGATGATGCTCAACTCAGCGAGATCTACCTGATCACGGACCTCCGTCGCCATGATTGGTTGAGTGACAATGGTGAGGCCAATCCTTCCGTCAGCGCATGGTTGCAAGAGCTCGACGAAAGCCAGCACTTCACCTTGATCACCGTCGGCTCGAAAGACAACAGCAACCTGGCAGTCACCGATCTCAGCTGCTCAGAGCGAGTCGCGGTCATGGGTGTTCCACTCACCTTCGTCATCGAAGTCACCAACCGCGGCCTGGATGGCAGCGATGTCTCTGAAGTGACCATCGAGATCGATGACCGGAGCCGCGTCATGCTGCCCCTCGAACCCCTCGAGCCTGGTGCGAGCGGCAAGGTGGCGATCACACAGACCTTCCATAGCCCCGGTTATCACGGCATCAGCGCGACCATCCCTGCAGATCGCTTCCCCATCGATGATTCGCGAAGTCTCGCCCTCGATATCCGCGAGTTCTCCAAGGTGCTAGTCATCGATGGCGACCCGGGTGAGAGCATCGAGGAATCCGAGAGCTTCTTTCTGGCAGCGGCCCTGGAGCCCGGCGGCGAACAGACCACCGGCATGCAGGTGCGCATTCTCGCCAGCCACGAGTTGGGCAACCTGAGTGAAGAAGAGCTTGCCGAAGCCGACATGATCTGGCTCTGCAACCTCGCTCGGCCAAGCCCTCAGATCGCTGCGAAGCTCGAGAGCTTCGCAGCCCAGGGCGGGGGGATCGTGTTCTTCCTCGGCAATCAGGTCGAGGTCGACAGTTACAATCAGCTCCTGTATCGCCAGGGCGAAGGCATTCTGCCAGTTGCCCTGGTGAGCGTTGCCGGGGACATGGATGCACCGGCATCGGTGCATGTCGACGCCAGAGACCATGTCCTTTTCTCCCGCCTTGGCGAGTTCTACGAGTTCATGTTCTCGCAGCTGGTCCAGGTTGGTCGCTATGTCACCATGAGCATCGACGCAGCCGATCCCGTGCGCATTCTCCTGCGTCTCGAGGATGCAGAGGGAGAGCCGCTCATGGTCTCACAAAGCTATGAGAACGCGGGCGAAGTCACGGTCATCGGCACCAGCGCCGATATCTTTTGGAACTCATGGCCGCGCACTCCTGCCTTTCAAACTCTCTGCCTCGATCTACACGCCGAGGGAGCAAAGCCGCAAGAAGTGAGCGCTGGGAATCTGCAGCCTCGCGGAGTCCTGCAAAGGCGGGTCGACCCCGGCCTCTATCGACCTGATGTTTCGGTAAGCAGCCTTCGCGACGAGACCGACATACACACCTACAGCGTGGGTACTGCTGGCGAGGACGCCGAAGGATTGAGCATCCCGATGGCCGACCTCCGCCAGTACGGCCTTCATAGCCTCGTACTCTCGGCCCACGACGGCAATGAGAGACGTGAACTCTTCTCGCGGAACCCGCTCCTGGAGGAAGGTCTCCTCGAGCAACTCGGGAGCGAATCCCTAGCCAATACCTATCCCTCCGCGGCTCTCGATCGGGTCACAATCATGAGCTCCGCTGCGCTCCAAGGCGACTCGCAGCTCGCCGGAAGTGGTGGGCTCTGGCGTTGGTTCGCCCTCGCACTCCTTCTCGGGCTCATTCTCGAGACGCTTCTAGCATGGAGGTTCGGCCGACGCTGAGGCCGAAGTAATCATGCAAGGACTGCTTCGCTGGCTGGCATCGTGGAAGGGGCTCGAAATCGAGCCTGGAACCGAACTACGCCTGGAGTTGAGTAGCTTCCCCAGTGGGGGTCAGGGGCTTCTCGTTCTGATCGGCCTGGCGCTGGCCCTCTTCATCGTCGTCTACACCTACCGACGCGATGGTCGCAACCTGAGCAGGTGGCAGCGCATCACCCTCGGAAGTCTGCGTGGCCTGGCCATTCTCGCCGCATTCCTCCTGCTTCTGGAACCGAACCTCATCACGATCAAGCGAGAGGTGCGACCAGGACACACCCTGATCCTCATCGATCAGTCCCAGTCCATGGGGCACAAAGATTCTTTCCGCCAGCCCGAGGTGGAAGAACTCGCCAAGGCATGGCGTGCTGTGCAAGAAGGCGAGCCAGGCGAAGCTCGACGCATCGAACTGGCCAAGTCGCTCCTCGCGCAGGACGACCAGGCTATTCTCGCCTCCCTTGCCGAGAACAACCGTGTCCTGGTCTACGGCTTTGCCGCCGGCCTGGAGCTACTCGCCGACTTGGATCTCCAAAGTGAAGAAGCCAAGGGCTCAGAGGCTGCGACTTCGAGCGCTCTCGTCAAGCTCGATCTGAATGCGATCACTGCTACCGGACGGTACTCGAACCTCGGCGGCGCCGTACGCCAAGCTTTGGAACGGAGCCGCGATTCCGCCGTTGCCGGGATCATTCTCTTGTCGGATGGTCGACGTAACCTCGGCGCGCAGGGAGCCGAGATTGCTCGCATGCTCGAGCAGCGCAGGATCCCGAGCACAATCGTTATTCCCGTCGGCGATCCATCGGCAACTCGAACCGTCACCCTCACGCGGCTGGAAGCACCCGACAAGGTCTTTCAAAAGGATCCCTACACCATTCGCGCTGAAGTCGAATCCCAGGGATACGAGGACGTCGAAGTAACTGTCCACCTCAAGTTGCAGGCTGACGAAGGCTCGCAGGCTGTGACCATCCGCAGCGAACAAGTGCGCCTCGGATCTGGGCAGCGGGAAGCCCTCATCGAATTCGATCAACTGACTGCGGACCACGCCGGAGTCTTCACGCACATCGTCGAGATCGAACCTCCGGCCTTGGAGCCGATGACTCCAGAACGCCACGCGCAGCGCAAGCAAATCGAGGTTCTCGGCGAACAGACCAGAGTGCTCCTCATCTCCGGCGGCCCTTCTCATGAGTACCGCTTCCTGCGCAACATGCTCACCAGGGACAAGACGGTTCAGCTGTCTTGTTGGCTCTGCAGCGCAGACTCTGACTTCCCGCAGGACGGCAATCTCTCTCTCACGAGCCTGCCCGTCGACCGCGCTGATCTGGAGGAGTTCGACGTCTTCATCTTCCTGGATCCCGATAGCCGAAGTCTCGAAAAGAAGTTCTGCGACTCAGTCGCCGAGATGGTCACCGATGGCGGCGCCGGACTCTGGTGGACCTGCGGCGAGAAATTCACCCTCGAGGCTCTACGGCCCGGCGCGAGCACGGAATCCATCGCCGACCTGCTACCCGTGGTCCCGGATCTGGTCAAGGCCGACCACGAGGTCATCGGCTTTGGCCGCGGCCGCCCGCGAGCCTGGCGCTACCAGCTCACGGCTGCAGGCAAGGCCCACAAGGCAGCACGACTGCTGGATAATCGAGAAGCCAGCGACAGTCTCTGGGAGCGATTGCCCGGCTTCTACTTCGCCTTCCCCGTGATCCGTAGCAAACCAGCGGCGCAAGTCTTGCTCGAGCACCGCAGCCCGGTGCTCGTCGCCAGTGATGGCAGCGCCATGCCCTTGGTCGCAAGCCAGTTCATCGGCGCCGGTCGCGTGCTCTTTTCGGGGACGGACGACAGCTATCGTTGGCGAGTCGCCTTCGAACACGCTTATGAGCGCTTCTGGGTGAAGGGCATTCGCTATCTCTTCGAAGGCCGTTTGAATGCCGGCGGGAGCCGCACAAGGATCCTCCTCGACGAAGAGAAACTGGAGCTCGGTCAGCCTTTGCACGTGCAGGTTCAGGCACGCGACCAGGACTATCAGCCATTGATCGCCGAAAGCTACGCTCTGGAGATGCAGGGAGAGGATGGCGCCATTGAGAATCTCGCCCTCGCTCCGGTCGAAGCCATGCCCGGACACTTCGAGACGCGCTTTCGTCCAACCGCGACCGGTTACTTTCGGCTTAGTGGATCCGGCGGTGAGAACCGCAAGGTGGAAGCCAGTTTTCAGGTCGTTCCAGCGGCAATTGAAAAGCAAGGCCCCGCTGACATGGCAGAGTTGGCTGCGATCGCCTCCGCCACAGGTGGAGTGCTGCTGCAGAATCCCGGCGAACTTCTCGCCAGGGCGGAACAAATCCCATCCAAGACCGTCATCGACCCGCTCAAGAGCGCCCACGGCATCTGGGACAGTTGGATGACCGTCGCTCTCATCCTCGGGCTTCTCTCCGCTGAGTGGTGGCTCCGTAAGAGGTTCAATCTCCTATGAAACTCGCTGGCGAAGCATTCGATGGTCTCCGTGCACGTGCGCGCTTCGGCATCTTCATGGAGGCCGGGGCTCTGGTCGCAGCAGCCTTCGTCGCCTACGCCTTTGTGAGCTATACCCTTGATCGAGGTCTGGCCCTCGAACTTGGCGTGCGCGCACTTCTCCTCCTCCTCTGTATCGGAGTTCTCGCCCGCATCCTCAGCACCCGCATGCGGAAGCCTCTCGGTTTTAAGATTAGCGACGAGGAGATTGCGCTGGCCGTTGAACGCGAAGATCCAGCACTTCGCCAGTCACTGGTGAGCGCCGTCCAGTTCGAGCAGGCTCTTGCCGGCGGTGGGCAGATAGGGGATTCGCGACTGCTGATGAAAAGGTCCATCGACCGGGTGCAGGGTCAGCTGGCGGCCATCCCGTTCGGACGTGCGGTAAACCAAGTCCGGCTGCAGCGCTTCATGGGACTCCTCGGTGCTTCCCTGCTCTCGCTGCTAGTCTGGGGAATCGCCTCACCATCTGAGTTCCGGCTCTGGGCCATGCGCAACCTGGCCTTCTCCAACGAGGCCTGGCCCAAGGACAGCTTGCTCAGCTTCCTCGATGTCGCCCCTGGGGAGATCCTCCGACTTGCAGAGCGCGAGGACCTGACCCTGCAGGTTGCTGCAGAAGGGGTGATTCCAGACACGGTCACCCTGCACTGCGAGTTCGCTGGTGGTGAGATCAGTATCCGGGAGATGGATCAGATCGGCGCGAGCACATTCAGCTTCACTCTCGAGACCCTCCTCGAGCCAGCACTTATTCACGCAACCGGTGGCGATGGTGAGACCGAAGTCTTGCAAATCGAACTGGTCCCCAGGCCCAAGGTCACCGATCTCACGATCGCTGTGCGTTACCCCGAGTATCTCGGACGCGAGGCGGAGAGCATCGAAGACAGCGGAGGCGATGTTCGGATTCCCATCGGATCGACCCTCGACCTGGAAGCCCGTAGCAGCAAGAAGCTGACGCAGGCCAATCTTACCTTTGGGCAAGACTCGCGAATCGATGGTGAAGTGATCTCCGAGGGCATGGGCTTTCGCGCATCCATATCACCAGATCGCGACGGCATATTACGCATCGATGTCTTGGACGAAGACAAGCTCGGCCCAGTCCAGGCCCCACAGATCTATGTCCGATTGGTGGAGGACCAGGCACCCGACTTGGACTTCAAGACCCGCGGCTTGGGCTCGATGATCACGCCAGAGGCGATGATCCGAGGTCTGGTCAAGGCCCGCGATGATTATGGACTGAAGACTCTGAGCGCCGGCTATCGCGTGAGTGAGATCAGCGAAGGCGATGTAGATCCGGAAGCTGTAGAAGCCGAGTTCATGCCGGCTGAAGTATCTGGCATGGGTAGCTTCCGGGCAGGTAGTGACGCCTTCGACGCAGAGATCTCCTTCGACCTGCGGGACCTGGCCAATAACGAAGAACCGGATCAGCCCAAGGAATCGATCCGCCCCGGACAGATGCTCTCCTTTCGACTCGGAGCAAGCGACTACTACTCAGACGAGCGTGAGGGCTTCAGCGAAACCCTGCACTTCAGAGTCGTCAGTCCGGAGAAGCTTCTGGAAGAATTGCGGCGGCGGCAGGAGGAACAACGCAGAGAACTCGAGAGAGTCCTCGAGAGAGAGGAGAGCGCGACCAGCGAAATTCGCGAGATCGTCGCTCCCTCCGAAGACGATGCGCGCGGGCTACAAGCTGGACTTCGCCTAGCCGCTCTATCGCGAGGTCAGATTGCTCTCGGCCGCCGTGTGCAAGGCATCGCCGACAGCTATGCACGCATTCTCGAGGAGATGATCAGCAACCGACTCTTCGAGCCGGGGGATATCCGACCCATCGAAGCACAGATCGTCAGTCCTCTGCGGATGCTGGCTGCCGAACAATTCCCCGACAGCGCCAGCCTGACCAGTGCCTTTGCCGAAACCGGGGAGGAAGGCACAAGAGGCGAAGCGGTAGCTCTTTACGAAAGCATCGAGGTCGTCATCCGCGGCGTCCTGGACAGCATGGCCAAGAGTGAGTCGATCGCGGCTCTGGTCGAAGCTCTCAAACTGATCATTAAAACGGAGGCCCAAGCCTCCGAGCGCGTCAAGACACTCCGGAATGCCGAAGGAGAGGGTATCTTCGGGAGCACTCGCAAGGACCCGGACAAGACCAAGCCCGGAACCGGCAGGAAAAACAAATGAGCACAGACCGATCGCATCTGCCGGCAGGCATGGGCATCTTCGCGGCCTTGCTTTTGTCGGTAGCCGGTGTTGCTCAGGAGAGCGCTGTTTCCTTGCAGGAAAAGGCTGCGAGCAAGTTTCGCGAGCTGCACAAGCGGATGCAGCAGATGCAAATCGACAAGGCCGGAACACACCCGGAAGAAAGCGACATCCTCAAAGCGGGTAACCGGTACATCCAGGAGAAGAACCTGGCCGAGTCCTTGGTCGAGTGCAAGCGCCTCATCGAAGAGGCTAATTACGACGAGGCCCTCCAGCGCATGGAACAGGTGCGCAAGGACATGACCGCTCTCCTGGACCTTCTGCTGAACCGCGATCTCGACCTTCGCAAACTCATGGAGGAGATCGCGAGTCTCGAGCAGTTCAAGGAACGGGTCGATGACCTGCTCGAGGAACAGCAAGAAGAGAAGGACCAGGCATCGAAAACTGCGGCATTGCAGAAGCACCTCGAAGACCTCGAGAAGGCGATCGAGAAGATCGACGACATCGTTGCCGAGCAGACCGAGCTACGCGAAGAAGCCAATTCGGCCGGTCTCGCCGCGGAACCAGATTCTGCCAAGGCCATGGAAGTCAAAGAAGCTGGCCTTCGCGGCGCTACAGAGCAGCTCGAGCAAGAGCTCGAAGACATCGAAGCCCAGGCCAAGGAACTCGAAGCGGGCAAGGGCGCCGAGACAGGCGCCGAATCCACCAGCAGTCAAGCTTCCGGTAGTGCTTGCTCCGGTGCCGCGGGCGCTGCTGCCGCGGCGATGAGCAAGGCCGAGAACAAGCTGCAACAGAACAAGCCCGAGTCATCCCTGCAGGACATGGACCAGGCGATAGAGGACCTGGGTAAGGCCAAAAAGACGCTCGAGGAGATGAAGGAAGAAGCTCAGCGCAGCCTTCTCGAGCTGCCCTTCGACGATCAGGCCAAGGCCCAGGAAAAGACCCGTATCGACACGGACAAGCTCGCCAAGGACATGGAGGCAGCAGGCAAGGCGGAAGGCGATGAGGCGCCGCCCAAGCCGGTTCCCGGGCAGGAAAACGTCCAGCAGGCCGTACCAAAGCAGAAGTCAGCCGCTGGCAAACTAAAGGAATACAAGCCGAAGGACGCCTCACAGGACCAGCAGGATGCCCTCGATAAGCTGGAGGAAGCTCAAAAGAAACTCGATGAAGCCCTCTCGCAGTTGCGTCAGGAATTGAAGGACGAAGTCCTGCGCTCACTCGAGGAAAGGTTCGGCGCCATGCTCGCCAAGCAGAAGGAATTGTCGGCGCGGACCAAGGCTGCGCAACGCCTGCGCGAGAGTCGCCTGGTTGCAGACGGTGAGGTGCCTGGCGAGGTCAAGGCTCGCTGTGGAGAAATCGCTATCGGCGAAACCGAGCTGGCAGCGGAGGCCAACGATGCCATCAAACTCCTAGAAGAAGAGGGCAGCACCGCGGTCTTTCCTGCCGCCACGGAGATGATCCGTGATGACCTGCAGCTCACAGCTACTCGCCTGCAAGAGTTCAATTCTGGAAGGACTACCCAGATGCTGCAGGCAGATATCGAAGACGCGCTCAGCGAACTGATCGACTCGCTTCGCAAGCAGATCGAAGCCGGCGAGGGACAGGCGGGAAAAACCGACGGGCAGCCTCCACTGGTCCCCATGTCCGCGGAGCTGAAGCTCCTCCTCGCCAAGCAAAAGCGGGTCAATCGCCGCACCGCGGAGTATGACAGCCAGATACCAGAACAAATGCGCGTCACGGAGGAAGCGAAGGACGAAGCTCTGCTGATCTCCCGCAAGGAGCGTTGGGTCAAGGAGATGACTCGCAAGCTCGCCGACGCTATCAGCAAGCAGAATCAGGAGGGCGGCAAATGAAGGGTCTTCCCGTGACACTCGGCAGTCTGGCCAGCCTTCTGCTGTCGCTCCCAATGCTGGCACAGGAGGAGGAGAACCCTTTCAAGCCCTTCAACCTCAGCGCCTTCATGAGCACTGCCGGCGAACTCGGGGCTAGCGAGGCTGATCTCGCCGCCTTCAGCCGCGAATTCGAGGACGGCAATCCAGCGGTCGTCGTCGACAAGTTCCTGCGCAAGCTGTCCCAAGCCTACTCGGCAGCTGCCAGGGAGGCAGAGGACGGTGAACCCAAGGCTGCTCTCAGTCTTTCCAAGCTCCTCGGTGAAGACCACGCCCCCATCATCCGAGCCTACGCACGCTACCACCTGGGACGCGTGTTTCTCGATGCGGATGATCCGGAGAAGGCATCTCAGGTCTTCGAAGAGTTCCTGCGCGAAGACCGCAACCTGAGCCCATTGGATGCGGAGGCGGCCTTCTTCTATGGCACGAGCCTCGCAGAGATCCCACGGCCGGGGGCGGCAGCGCAGACCTTCCGGGATTTTCTCATCCTCTTCCCCGACGCTCCAGAACGCTTTCGCGCCGTCGCCATGCAACGGCGAGCTGAACTCGAGACCCAGGAGGAGAGCCCCTTGCACGGACTTGCTGACGTGATGCAAGCTGTGGAGCGTGAGATTCGCAAGACCAACACAGGCAAGGCCACTCAGGACCAGCAGCTCGAAATCGTTACCAAGCTCGAGCAGATCATCGAGCAAATCGAAGAACAGGAGCAGCAATCCAGCGGCGGACCGAGCGGCAACCAAGAGTCCGAGGCGCCGGCAGGGACCAGTGCCGCCCCAACCGGGCCAGCGCGCGTTGGCAGCCTGCAGAATGTATCCGGCGTCGCCGAGCGCTGGGGTGACTTGAAGGATCGCGATCGCAAGGCGATCGAAGCAGAAGTTGCGCAGAAGCTGCCACCGCATCGCCGCAAGCAACTCGAGGAGTACTACAAGAAGCTCAACCGAGGTGGTCGGTGAAGATCGCCGCCGCGGCCCTCGCGATGGCCGCATTTCTTCCCGGCCAGGAGGCCCAGCAGATCTTCTCCATGATCAGCGGGGAGCGCATCGAGGGCAGTATCGACTCCATGGATGGCGACACCCTGCACATCAGGCGCGCGGGGGAGTTGGTCGACTTGTCCTTGGACGAGCTCTCGCAATGGCAGCCTCGCTCGATGCCTGAGCTCAATCCTAGCAGTGCAGGGTTGAACGGAGAGCTGCACAGCCGTGACGGCCTGAACCTACCCTGTGAGGTCCTAGACGCCAATCAGGACATGATTCAGCTGCGTCTCGCCGGCATCGAGTCGCCAGCGAAACTGTCCTTTCGCCACCTGGAGAGCTTGCGATTCATGGCTCTGCGTGAGGATGACTCGGGCTTTGCCCGCGCCCTGGGCAATGCTCCCAAGAGCAACGACCTTCTCTTCGCCATCAACCGGGAGAGCCAAAAGCTCAGCCGACTCAGCGTTATCGTCCAGGGCTTCGACGGCGAGAACGTGCTCGTGCTCTTCCGTGATGAGGTTCGGCCTGTGCCAATAAGCCAGCTCTACGGCTTGGTCTTCGGCGCCGAACTCGGCGTACGGCCCCCGACCCAAGCCAGGCCCACGGTCATTCTCGAGAGCTTGGCAGGGCACCAGCTCCGCGGACGCCTTCTCGATTGGGATGGCAAGACCTGCCGCCTCCAGCTCCCCGAGGGCGCAGAGATCGAACTCGCCTGTCCGCGTATTCGGCGCTTTAGCGTGCAGTCCAGCAAGATCGAGTACCTCTCGGACTTGAGTCCGCGAGCAGAACAGGTCCCCGCCTTCGATCACCTTCGCCCCTGGCTGGTCGATTCTGCGCCTCGCGGCTCTGGTCTGCAGCTCGGCGGCCAGGAGTATTCTCGTGGGCTCTGTCTGATTCCGCGCACCCGCCTGACCTTTGATCTCTCTGGCCAGTTCGACCGCTTCGAGGCCATCATCGGTATCGACGATCGCAGCAACCGGGAAGCTCACGCTGACTTCCGCGTATTCCTCGATGAGAAGCTCGTCTTCGAGGCGAAGGGAGTTCGCCATGGACAAGCTGGGCAAGGGCTGCGTATTCCGCTTGCCGGGGCAAGCTCTCTCATCCTGGAGACGGACTTCGGCGAGAACTTCGATCTTGGAGACCACTGTCTCTTTGCCGATGCCCGCCTTCTCAAGAACTGAGAATCGAGAATGATCGCGAGCCTGTTCTTCGCCAGCTTTCTCCTGCAGCAACCGGGCGAATCCATGCAGGACCTGCTCGCTGCGCAGAGTCAGCGAGTCGAGTCCATGGCGCGAGTCATGCCCTCCGTATGCGCTGTCATGCGCAGTGGTGCACCAGGGGGAGGTTCCGGCGTCATTATCGATCCAAGCGGATTGTTGCTCACCAACTACCACGTCGTCGGCAGCCCAGCGATTCCGTTCATGAAGATCGGAATGCCGGATGGCCAAATGCACCTGGCCCGAGTGCTGGGCATCGACCCAGGTTCGGATCTCGCAGTCCTGCTTCTCAGCCCACGCCCGGACAATGAACCCTGGCCCTACGCGCGCTTGGGTGATAGCGATCAACTGCTCGTCGGCGAAGAGGTCTTTGCCATGGGCAACCCGTTCATGCTCGCCACGGACTTCAAACCGACGGTGACCTTGGGGGTAGTCTCCGGCACGCACCGCTATCAGCCCGGCGGCGACAATCGTTCCGGTGTCTATCCGGACTGCATACAGGTAGATGCACCGGTCAACCCGGGAAACTCCGGAGGGCCGCTCTTCAACATGGCAGGTGAAGTCGTCGGCATCAACGGTCGGATCTCTGTGCGCGATCGCGGGCGAGTCAACGTGGGAGTGGGCTTCGCCATTGCCAGCAAGCAGATCCTCAACTTCCTGCCTGACCTAATGGCTGGCAAGCATGCAGAGCACGGCACTCTCGACCTCAATGCATGGCTCATGCCAGCCAGCGACGATCCATCTCGACAGGCTGTCTTGGTGCAATCGCTCTTTGCTGACTCGAAGGTCGCTGAGTTCGGGGTCGAGCTCGGCGATGAGCTCACCGCCTTCAACGGCATCCCCCTGAAGAGCGCCAACCAATTGGCAACCTTGGTCGGCATCCTACCTGCCGGTTCGTGGGTCAAGATCGGATTCCGACCGAAGCAGGCGGATGACAGCTTCGGCAAGGAACAGTTTTTCGAGATGCCTTTGCATACCTTGGACACGGGATCGAGCCGGGACCCGGATCGGATTGCCGAGGCGCCAGTCCGGCGTCGTGTAACGCAGATGATCCTCGGCCGGATTCCAAAGGGCATGCAGCAAGGTCCGCGCTCGGTCAGCATGCTCGGGCCCGCGGGGGAGCGGCACAGTTTTCATCTCGAGGCGGGTCGACTCCGCATTGAGTCATCCGCTGGCAACCTGCTAAGCGAGAACGGTGCGACCATCCGCCTGCAGGAAGATGGCTCCAGACTCCCGGCTTCTGCGGAGGAGCACGCCAGACTCGGCCGCGTCCTCACCACCATGCCCTGGCTCTGGGAGGCGACCAACCTACACAGGCTCTGTTCGAAGGGACTTCTCGTCGGTGGCTTGATGGTCCACAACCGCCCCGCCTACCGCATCGAGCTTCCTGGAGACGGCCAGAGACAGGTTTTCCTCTTTGCAGATGGAACGGTCGCTGGCTGCCAGTATCGAGATCCGGTGCTGAAGGTTCTGGTAGAAATGCAACATGGCCTGGAAGGCAGCCGGGTCTTCTTCGATGGCAGACTCCAAGCAGGCTGGAAGATCGAAGTTCCCGAAGGCTCCATCAAGACTGTCAGAACCAGCAGCGGCGAGAGGGAACCCGCAAGCCTGGTAGAGGAGCTCGCTGCACGCCATCTCCCCAGTGTGGTCAAGATCCATGGGGCATCCGGGCTCGCCACGATTCTGCCCTACGCGAGCGGCGTCCTCGTCAGCTCGGCGGGACACATTCTCACTTTGGATCAGGTGATGCTGCAGAAGGGTCAGACACGGGTGGTGCTGAACGATGGCAGCGTGCACGAAGCCGAACTCCTGCCGCCTGACATCAAGCTCGGAGTCAGGCTGCTGAAGATCGATCCAGCGGCCGTCGCAGGACTCGAGCCCTTGATCCCAGCTGACAGCACTCCGGCGAACGGCAGCTTCGTTCTGTCCATAGGCAACAGCTTCCGCCTCGCGGAGTTCTCCGAAAAGCTCTCGCTGACCTTCGGCGTTGTCGTTGCCAAAGCTCGGAGTGGCCTGCGCTACCGCTTGCAAACAGTGGACTACGACGGCGAATTGGTGATCACTGACGCTCCCAACAATCCCGGCCAGTTCGGTGGGGCCTTGATCAGCCTCGATGGCCGGTGGATCGGTATCAACACAAGAGTGGTCGAATCAACAGAAACCAACACTCAGATCTCAGCGGCAATTCCAAGCCAGGATCTTGTGCCGTACTTGCGCCGTTGGACAGGAGAAGGGGAAGCCTCGATCTCCGAGGGTGCCGAAGATAGTCCAGACCGAGCGCCCGTCGAACACGGCATCCTACTCTTCGACATGGGTGGTCGCCGCTCACCCCCCGCGTACGTAGAACGCGTACGAACAGGTTCTCCCGCCGAGGCCATCGGACTTCGGGCAGATGACTTGATCCTGCGCATCGACGAATTCACCGTGCGCACATGCGCCGAATTCGAGAGCCGGATAAAGAAGCACAAGCCCGGCGACAAACTGATGATCACCTTCAAGCGCAGGGACCAAGTCATGCGCCGAGAATTGACCTTGGAGGCGAAGCGATGATCCGTGTCCTCGTGCTCAGCGCGGTCTTCCTCGCTCCAACCTTTCAACTGCCAGCACAAGACGCCAATGGCAGCCATCTGCTCGAACTACAGAAGGTGGTGCGCAGCTCCATGGGCCGAGTCGCGCCCAGTATCGTCACGGTCGAGACCTTCGGTGGTGCACGAGCAGCGATGCCGCAGGCTAGCCCTGCGAATGACGCCCCGGGCAAGGCTCCCGAGAAAGCACAGCCGCCGCCCAAGGAGATTCCCCTGCGCCCGGATGGCTTCCTACAAGCCCAAGGAGCCAGCAGTGGTCTGATCATCAGCAGCGATGGCTGGATCCTGATTTCTCGCTTCGCCCTCAACTTCGATCCGAGCACCATCCTCGTCAGCCTTGCCGATGGGCGCAGCTTTCCCGCAACCCGAGGCGGCGAGGATCACAGCCGGGGCATCGCTCTCATTAAGATCGAGGCGAATGACTTGCCACTGGCAGAATTCGTCGAGCCCGATGAACTCTTCGTCGGGCAGTGGGCATTCGCCCTCGGTCGCACCTTCGGCAAGGAATCGCCCAGCGTGCACATGGGCATCGTCTCCGCCAAGAACCGGATCTTTGGCCGCGCAATCCAGGTCGACGCATACACATCACCTGCAAACTATGGTGGCCCGGTCATCGATCTGCAGGGTCGGGTCATGGGAGTCTCCGTTCCACTCTCGCCTGCAGGCAGGGATGCCAGCGTTGATTGGTACGACTCAGGAATCGGCTTCGCAGCGAGCATTGCAGACATCCCAGAGATCATTGCCCGGCTCAAGGCCAATGAAGTTCTGCACATGGCTTGGCTCGGAATCACCAGCAGCCTGAGCCACCTGGGCCCTGGAGCCAAGGTAGCGAACATTTCCCCAGGCAGCCCTGCCCGCGGGATCGGTCTTGCAGCCGGAGATACCCTCCTCAGTGTCGGCGGAATCGACGTTCAGAACCCCTTCCACCTGCAGGTCTTGCTTAGCTCACGCATGGCGGGCGAAGCGGTTGCCTTGCAATACAAGCGTGGTGATGGCGAGCCGAGGGAGGTCACGGTCTTCTTGGCCGAAACTCCGCTTGCGGATCGAAAGGCGCAGAGCAAGGAAAAGGAAGTCTTTCAGCTCCCCTGGGAACAGGAGAAGAAGAAGGACTGAGGCCTCGGCTCAGGCCGGCTGCGACTGCCCGCAGAACTGATGCAAGCCGAGAAGGTCGCGGGGCAAGTCCGCGTATCTACGTAGTTGGGAAAGCAGCACATCCAGAGTGGCGTCCGCATCCTTGACTGCGGAGTGCCGGCTGCGCTCATCAACTGCCTGCGAAATGAGCTCGCCTTCGCCATCAGAATCGCGCTTGCTAAACTCGCGCGCCTGGTCCCGGCCGCAGTAATGGAGAACCGCGTTGTTCAGGTTTCGCGGACCCTGAAGAAAACGGTCCCAACTCGGCTCCTTGCGGTCAAAGATCACCTTCGCATCGACCATCAGCCGTCCTTCCATTGGGAAGCTGAGGCCATGCCGCTTGCACTCACTCAGCCAAAGTGGGAGGTCGAAGTTTGCACAGTTGAAGCCAGCTAGATCCGAGTCGCCGATGAACTCGAGAATCTCGGCACCACCCTTCGACAGGCTCGCCTCACCGAAGAGCCCACGTACATCATCGGTGTGAATGCCGTGGATCTTCGTCGCCGACTCGGGGATGTCGATGCCCGGGTCGAAGCGACGCTGCAAGCTCTCGCGACTTGCGTCGGGTAAGAGTTTGACCAGGCCAATCTCCACGAGCCGATCGCTCGACGTATCCAGACCTGTTGTTTCCAGGTCGAAGCAAACCAGTGATCTTTGCAGTTCCAGAAGCATCGCCGCCCTCGACTACGATCAGATCACGGCAACATCGACGAAGCAAGGCCGTTGTCGTCATGCCTCTATCCACAAGTCCTGGACAAATCACTCAACCAAAGATTCCAGGTACTGGACTTCACGCTCCCAATGCCCAAAGCCCTGGTGTCGACGGTCGATCATCTCAAACTGACTGAGCATGAGCTTGGACTCCTCCTCACTCATGAACTCACCCAACAGAACAAAGATCTCCTCTTCCTCGTCCATGTGACGGTTCAATCGCGCACAGTAGTTCTGAACCAAAGTCAGGCTACCAACACGTTCCTTTCTAGGCAGATCACCAATCCCGCAGACCGCTCCCAATGAAGCGAGCAGGACAGCTGTCTCGTCGTGGTCTGCGATGAGTCGTCCGATGCTCTCCCCAGCATTGGCGAAGTTCATCATGGCCGCAGCCGGGAAGAGGAATTCGCTCTCCTTGAACTGGTGGATCTCGACCAGGAACTTGGAGAAGTACGCAAAGACGCGCTGCATGGACCCGGGTTGAAGCTCCAGACCGGCAGCCAGAGCCAGGGCCAACTCGTCCAAGACGATCAGCATCCGCCGATGTAGGCGGTGCTCTTCACGCAGGACCTCTCCAGGATTAGCGGACATGGGGCTACTCATGACCTTGGTGCCCAACACATGCTGATGCCCTCGTCTTTCAGCGGTGACAAACCCAGCTGCTTGACAATGTGGAGAAATCCGAACAAAACCCTAATCATGTGGATGATTAGGCTTGTGTTTGCCTAACAGCTCCCTAATCTGCCCTTCTTCTTCAAGCCCGAACCGATCCATGATTCTTCAGTCCTTTGCACCCGACCCCAGCAGTCTCCGTCCTCGCCGCAGCCTCCCTCGGCAGCAGATGCTCCCCCTGAGGGAGCATGCTGTCGCTCAAGCGAGGAACCCCCAGGAGTCCGTTCACCTATTTGGTGAGCTTGCTGGGGTCGTTCTTATCTTCCTGGTCTTCCTGACTCTGGCCGCGCTCCTCTGAGCGCCGCCTAGGAGATACCCGCTCATGCAGATGATGCTGACAGAGAAACAGATCCGAGTCCTGCGCTTCTTCCGGGACTACCGGAACGAACATGGCATTTCTCCCACGCTCGAAGAGGCGGCGCAGGCCCTGGGTGTTAGCAAGATCACAATCTATGAGCACCTGAATCACCTTGCGACCAAGGGGGCAATTCAGCGCAACAAGGCGAAGGCCAGGTCCGTCGCCATTCTCTTTGATCCCGACCAGCCCCAAAGCGTCAATGAAGAGCCCGTGCCGAGCCTCCCGATCTTGGGAACGATCGCCGCCGGTCAGCCCATCGAAGCCATTGAAGATCGCGAAGACGTGAGTCTGACCGAGCTCATTCCCTCCGGGGACGATTTCTACATGCTTCGGGTACAGGGGCACTCGATGATCGAAGATCACATCGATGATGGTGATCTAGTCGTCATTCACCGTCAGACAACCGCGAACAACGGTGATATCGTCGTCGCAATCGTGGATGGAGAAGAGGCCACTTTGAAGCGTCTCTATGTCGACAAAGGCAGAATCCGCCTGCAACCGGCGAACTCGACACTCAAGCCCATCTTTCCAACTCACCTTGAGATTCGCGGCGTGGTTCGCGGTGTCATCCGCCGCTTTTGTTGAGAGGGTTGCTGCCGCCGCTCATTGAACATGCTGGGGGAGAACATGCTGGGGGACAAGGACAAGAAGACGAGTCGCCTCGCTCCCGGTGATCCCCCCTGTCGCCTGCAATCTGGTCCTTTCGTCGTGGATTGCCCACCCGGGAAGTACGCCTACTGTCAATGCAAGCACAGCAGCCGCTATCCCTACTGCGACGGTAGCCACCTTGGCAGTGAGATCCGCCCGATCAAACTCATCCTCGAGGAGGCGCAACGGATTGCCTGGTGCGCCTGCGGGAAGTCGAAGGACAAGCCCTTTTGTGATGGCTCACATTCTGCTCGTGGCGAAGACTCAGGCTCGGGATCTGGACCGCAGCCATGACTCGCCCAATTCCAGCGCGGCCTTGCTGGCACCTTTCAAGGGCTTGATCTCGAAGCCTGCCGAGGGGCTCGGCTCCGGGCGTAGAGACAGCTCCAGCATCTTGCCTCGTCTGGCGAGGAGGAGCTTCATATCAGTCTTCTCCGAAGCGAGCTGTGCGAAGAGCTCGCTATAGCTCTCACGATTCACGCGCAACCCGTCGATCGCGATGATCTCGTCATCTGGCGCAACACCAGCACCCTGTGCCGGGCGACCGTCGAAGACTTTGGCAATCTTCGACGCTCCGCGCTGTAGCTGCACTCCGATTTGCAGAGCTGACCGCTTTGACTGGCGGAGATCCAGACCATAGCCAGCGAAGGCCCCTTTGAGATCAGGCTCGAAGGGTCCTTTGACCATGCCCTCGAGAAACTCGCGCATGTCAGTTCCAGCCGCCTGGTTGAGGCAGTCAACAAGATCATCCATGGAGTAGCCACGTCCACAGCTAAAGGTCGCCGCGAAGAGACTGTGCATGGCCTGATCCAGGCAGCGCTGGCCCGCTGTTTCGCGCCTGATCTTGGCGTCGAGGCAAAGGGCTGCGAGGGCACCGTTGGAGTAGTAGTTCTGTGTGGAGTTGAGACTGTTCTCGTCGGGGCGGTAGAAGCGAATCCAGGCATCGAAGCTCGCTTCGGAGAGCGATTGCCCTAGACGACCGGGCATATTGATCATCTTGCTGACATGCCCTGCCAGGATCTTCAAATAGCTCTCTCGCGGCATGACGCCTGCCCGCAGGCAAAGGTAGTCATCGTAGTAGGCAGTGAACCCCTCCACAGCCCAGAGCAGTTGGGTGTAGTTCTCCTGCTCGTAGTCGAAGCTCCAGAGTTCAGCCGGACGCATGCGCTTGCCATTCCAGACGTGGAAGTGCTCGTGGGCAATCAAGGACAGGAAGTCCTGGTAATCGCTAGCTGGCGCAAAGGTCGTTCGCGGGGCGAGAAGCGTGCTCGAGTTCGCGTGCTCGAGCCCACCACGGCCTCGGTCCGCAAAGAGGCAGAGGAAGAGATAAGCCGCATAAGGAAGTTCGCCGGCAAATACTGCGGCGCATTCCTCTACCACAGCCCTGCAGTCGCCGAGGAAGCCCGGCGGAATCTGCATGTTCTCCAGGCCAGCGAGAACCAGTCTGTGCGGACGCTCAGCAGCGTCGAAACTCAATTCCTGGAGCCCCCGGCCGGCTAGACAGGGCGTATCGACAGCCTGGTCCAGATTTTCGAAGGACAGCTGCGCCAGCCCAGACTGGCCCTGCCCGCATGCGCCCGAGTGCAGTTGCCAATCCCCTGGCAGCTCCACCTTGAATTGCGCCGGTCGATTCTCGAGGCCCAGGGGCCAGAGCAGCACCGCCGCGCCGTTCCAGTAGGCGAAGTCTTGGTCAGCGAATGCCCCGCGCACACTCAGGTCGTGGGCATAGACCTGGTACTCGAGCCGGATCGCCTTGGTCTGCTTCGGGAAGATCACCCGATAGCGATTCTTGGCCGACTTTTGCCAGCTGAGCTCTTTCCCGGAGTCGCGATCCTGCGCCCCAAAAGCATTGATCTGCCGGGCATACTCCCTGACCAGGTAGGAGCCGGGGGTCCAGACTGGCATGAAAAACTCGACCTCATCGCCCGACGAGAACTCGGCGGTCTCTATCTCCAGGCTCAGGCACAGTTGGCGCCTGGCGGTCGCATCCAGTTTCAGGCAAAAGTCCATGCCGATAAGGCACTAAGGTGCGCGCTGCGGAAAGTGGTACGCCCGACAGGATTCGAACCTGTGACCTTCGGCTCCGGAGGCCGACGCTCTATCCAGCTGAGCTACGGGCGCCCGTTGGCATGGGCCTCACCCAGGCGGAGGCAAGTGCATAGCCCCCACCATGGACCAAGACAACCAAAGACCTGGGAATAGGCTCCGCTTGCCTTTTTAGCCAAGCAGGCATTATCCTGGTTCCTCGGTATCCCTCCCCATTCTGGTGGCTATCAGAATAGGCTGTCCACGCGGCAGACCTTCATCATGACCTCCCCCCGGCCACCAGGAGCTTCGCGCCAATGAGCCAGAAGAGCAAAGCGACTCTGATGACCGCTACGATTGCGGTATCCGCTGCCTTCTTGGTCCTCGCCCCGAGCTTCCAAGCTCCAGAGGCGCGGGCCGCGCAAGGCGAGTTGTTCCCCGACACGGACGGCGACCTCCTGCCTGATGCCCTCGAACACGGCACCTTCTCCAATCCGGCCCTGGTCGATTCTGATGGCGATGGAGTCGATGACTTCCTCGCAACGGTCAAGCATCTGCGCAGCGACCCTCTCGCCAGCACCGCTGGCACGCAGGATCATGAGATGCGGGTCTTGCTCAGCAGCCGGACTCTGGAAGACGGCGCCCGCAGCCTCTGGATGCATCTGCTCTTCCGCTTCGTCGGCGACACCATCCCGCCCATCGAACGTCTCGATCCATACATCTACTGGCGAACCTGGCGGCTGCCTCTGAGTCAGCTCGTCGGCTACGGGCAGTCGGAGATTCGCTTCAGGCAGCACCCGGAGGATGGCCTCTTCGTGCTCGTGAACCTCGAGCTCGGCCTCGAAGACGATATCCGGTTCATTCGACCCTACACCTACACGATCGGTGTCGATGCTTCCCTCGATGGGAAGGATACGAACTCCGGTGTGTTCATCCAGAGCCTCGAGGACCCGAGTGGGGGCTCAGTTTTCGCCACCCTGGTCCCCATGAACCATGGGCAGGTTTCCTATCAGTTCCTGAATCAGGGCGATGCGGAGAACCCCTTCTGGAGCAGCGACCGAATCTGCATGATGTCCCTCGAGGTCTTCAGCCGTGGCACTGAAGGCCACATTTGCGAGGTAGTCACCGCAGTCTGTGAGCCCTTGGAAGGCAACTTCCGCTGCCCGCCATCCTGCCCGCAAGCGGTTGGCACCCTCATGTTCTTCCCGGCTGGGCTGGGCACCATACTCGGCGGCTGACGCGACCATGACAGAGGGCCTGCCTCTCAGGGAAGGGCCCCGGTCCCAGCGAGTTCCGTGACAGCTCAGGGCCAGGGCTTCCACTCAACCCAGTGATCTGCGGGAACTAGGCTTAAACAAAGGACTTGTGGCGACACCTTGGCTGAGGATAAGCTCGCAGGGGAGGGAACAATCCTGCCCCCTCGTGCCGTCTGAACCAGCAACGTGCCACTCAAGGACCTGGGAAGCGACCCTGATTACTCCCTCGTCCGGGCCTGTCAGTTTGTCGAGGAGGATGCCTTTGAGGCCTCTTTCGAGGAGCTATATGTCCGGTATCGCGATCGTGTGTACTCGATTGCGTTTCGGATGACAGGAACGTCCAGCGACGCTCTGGATGTAGTTCAGGACGCGTTCAGTCTCCTCTTCCGCAAGATTAGCAGCTTTCGCTTCGACTCTCTCTTCAGCACTTGGATGTTCCGCATCGTCGTTAATTGCAGCATCGACTACCAACGGAAGGTGCAGGGCCGATCCGGCCGCGAAACCGGGAGCCTCAGTGCTGTTCTCGACTCCCAAGAACCAAGGGATCAACAAGCCAGTCCTGTCGAGCGGGCCCAGGTTAGTGAGCTCGGAGAACACATCCACGACAGCCTGCAGCGCCTGAGCCCCAAGCTCAGAGCTGTGCTCATTCTCCGCTATCTGGAAAGCCTCAGCTACGAAGAGCTAGCCCAGACCCTCGAGATCTCCATGGGCACAGTCAAATCCAGACTTGCGCGAGCGCACCTGGCGCTGGAAAAGGTGCTCAAGGGAACTCTCGCCCCCTTCGGGTACCCCGAGCTCGACGGAGAGAGCATCGACCCGGGCAGTCTCGGTGAAGATGGGGAGGGTGTGGCATGAACCCGCGGCACGAACAGCATGCGGAGCTGCTGCGTTCCCTGTCACGTCCGGTGCTACCCGATCAGCTCCGGTCCAGAGACTTCCTCGACAGCATCTACTCACGTGCCTTGGAGGACGCGGAAGAGAGGCTATCTGAGCACCTGGGGCAGACGATCACCCAGGTTGAAGCCCCGATTGACGTGGATTGGTGCGAACCCGAGCAGGGAACACAGATCGCTCAGGACCTGCGACAGCTGCCAAGGCGCTCAGCCCCTGGACTGCTCTGGCCCCGCATTCGCGCAGATCTTCGAAGCCTCCTTCAGCAGCGCCGCCGCACGCGTAAGATGCGGTACGCAGCCGTTGCTGCTGTCTTCCTGCTCTCCTGCCTGCTCCTCTTCCCGAGCCGGCGTTCCGACCCAGCAGAGCGGGACCCTGAGATCAACATCCGAAGCATTCGGGTCGACGCTGCCTTTGAGGACAGCTACTCCCAAAAGAGCATCGTCAGGAGGCTCACTCGAGGTGAGTGAACGATGAAGATGCCGCGCAACATGCATAGCCTCTGTCAAACCGGATGGCCGGTTCTGGCGCGAGGGCTGCCAATGTTGCGCAGGGTCCTGGGCACAACGCTCCTGCTCAGCATGTCTATCTCGACAAGCCTGGCCCAGAACAAGGAGTCCCAGAGTCGGCGCTTCGGTGTCGCGGATCCAGGAGCCAGCGAACCGAGGTCTCAGAACACCGAGCCTTCCTTCGGGAACATCTACGCCGCTGAGTCACAAGGCAGCTACCACCTGCATCAGGTCCGTCGCATCCTGGACGGCAGCAAGTGGCTGGCACTGCAAGAAGAACTTTGGAGCGCCCCAGCTGTCGATGGCGGCGGGCCGCGCTTTCGGCTGACCCTGGACCGAATCGAAGGGCGTTCCTTCTCCGACGCGGATCTCGCTGATCGCAGTGCGAACTTTGAGCTTCGCGCCCCATTCCTCCACCTCCACGGCAGCTTCCGAGTCCATGACGCGGACTTGGCTGAAAAGAACTATCTCATCTTCGATCTGGGCACCGGACAACGAATCGACCGCCCTGTGCGAAGGGTCATCCTCGTTCCCAAGCAGATGGGTGGCACCCCATGGGTCTTGGAACTCGATCGCGAGACCGGCTATCCCCTCTACCGCGAAGAGTATGACTCTCGCGGACAAGTCGTCTCCATCCTCGAGGTCATCGACTTCCAGCATGGCTCACGAGCAAGCGCACCAGCAGATATCGACTGGTGGAGCGAGAAGCGTGATGTGCAGGAGTTTGCTTCTTTTCAGACCGCAAGCCGAGAGTTTCCGGCGAATGTTGCCCAGGCTGAAGCCCACTTCCTGCCCAGCGGCTACGAGCCATCAGGCTTCCGCAGCATTACCAGCGACCTCAACACAGAGCAGACTCTGGTACAGACCTTCTCGAACGGCATCGATCAGATCTTCCTGCTCAGCACGGTCAACGCGACACGGCCGGATGTTCTCCGTAGCAGCTACGACGACGAGCGAGAAGTAAACCTCATGATCTTCGAGGATCAGAACAACACGCAATTGATGTTCTTCCAGGGCAATCTGCGCTACCAAATCCTCGGTCGCGGTAACGCCGAGCAGCTTCAGAGTTTCGCCCGCGGCATGATCCGCAAGGCCTTCAGGTAGGATCGCAGCGAAGGGGCCTCCTCAGGAGGGCGGGATCGCAGCGAACATCGCAAAATCATCCTGGAGAACGCCTGCGCGCATCAGGCGATCTTCTTCTTCGAAGAGCTCTGCTAAGACACGGTTATGGCGCCAATCCCTTGGGTCAAAGGTATGAATCTGGCGCATCAGAATCGGCTGCAGCAGGGCACAACCAGCACCCGCATAGGCGCTCACGTCGAAGCCCGCGCTCTTACAGGTGCTCAAGATCTCCGCTGAGCGCACGGCCTCGGAAGGGTCCAAGCTGACTATTGTCTCGACAGCCACCCGTTCGACCTCGCGATGATCGACTTGATGTTCCTGCGGCACGATCTTGGCCAGTGCATGATTGGCTGCCGTGATTTGATCATCGGTCCACTGAAACCTGTTAGGGCCCACATACTCCTGTCCGATCACGCATCCACCTGGCAGAAGTGCAGCACGACCAGTCTGCCAAAACTCTTCGAGAGCTTCGATGTGGTGGATCGCACCCATGCCGAGAATGACCCGGCAGGATGAACTCTCCAGTTCCAGGCGGTTGAAGTCACCCACAGCCAATTCGAGATTGGTGATGCCCTTGGAAGCAACTTCTTCGCAGGCCTTGCTAACGATATCCGCGGCGATATCGATGCCCTTGATGCGTCGATCCGGCAAGCCAGCAGCCAAGATTCTCTCCTTCTCTCCTAGGCCACAGCCCACCGAAACGATGAGATCACCAGGCTGGGTGCGCCGACCCAGCTCAGCTATGAGAGCGTCCAGATGACCGATGAGGGTCCCGTCGAAGGCTCGCATAGAGGTGTAGGCCTGGATTAGCGGGTGGTTCAGGAAGTTGTCATGAGCCTCTCCTGCCGGATCCATGTGTCGCGTGTTCCAGAACCTCGCAGCCAGTTCCGTTCTCTGCTCTTGTTCTTCAGAGCTGCTCATGAAGTGATGGTAGCACGCGCATTCTCATGACCGTTCATCTGCATGGACATGGGGAGATTATCCAACATGAATGTCCATTTCTCTGCACAAGTCGGTTCCATGAACCGACCTGTTCTGGCTGCCAAACTTTTGCAGTTGATCAATCGGCCCATGGCATGGGGCTCTGTTGCAATCCGCCGCAGCTGTCGGCAAGTGGTACGTCCCGTGCTTCCTCATCGTTGTAAGCTCCCCTTAGTCGAGGCGAACGATGACTTCCAGCGAGAACAACAAGTACGACCCCCAGGAAAAGCAAGGTGGACTGAGTTCCACTGAGTACCGCTCCAAACTCCTCACCAAGCTCAACTGTCTTATTGCTGTTCTCGAGGTCGCGATCGCAAAGATCTCCCGCAGCATGGATCTTCCCGGTGCCAACGAAGAGCGACTTCTCAAGATCAGAAGCAATCTGGAGAACACCTTCTCCATCTGCAATCGAGCGAAGCAAAGCCTCGAGCACTCCATGACCGGCGGGGCTACCACTCGTCTGAAGAGCCCAAAGAAGCGGATCCAACAGGACCGCAGCAAGATGAGTTACCGCGACTACGTCGAGCTTTCGAGTATCGACGAGTACAAGAAATTCAAGACCCTTCCTCCCATCGTGAGTCAGGACCTCCAGAGCCTCAATATGGAGGACCTCCTGCGCAAGCTCGCGGACGGCTGACCCCCCCTCAGCCCCTGATCCCTTCTCGCGATACCGGAGAGCGGCAACTGCCGCTCTCCTTCTTTTAAGGATCTTTTGACAGGCCCTAGGGCACCATCGATTCGGCAGATAGCAGGGCTAGTCCTCGGGAACGACAAGCCAGACGTGCATAACCCCTGGGTACTTTGCTGGGATTCGTTGAATACCTATCAGGACTTACACCCAGGACTATTGAGCTCTCCGCAAGCTCTCCAGAACTATGCAAGCTATGCCCTCTGAGCCAGAGTGGATTTCCACGAGAGGGAGGTGCTTCCAAGGGGTCTAGATCATCGCTATCGACCCCTCTTCCAGTTATCTTTCCACTCTTGAACCGACCGGAATCTAGAGAGAAGAAGAATCAATACATCTTCTCTTCTCATTTCCCACCACCATCAGTTCGGCAACAACTCAACTTCGATGAAGATCCTCTGTGACCGGCAACAACTCCAGGAAGCATTCTCCGTGGTCAGTGGAATCGCACCGCTGAAAACACCGAAGCCGATCATCCAAAACGTTCTCTTGAAAGCCGAGGGTGATTCCCTGAGCTTCTTTGCGACCGACATGGAGATGTCGGCCAAGGTCACCATTGATTCGGTGAAGGTGAGCAAGCCCGGTATGGCCTTGCTACCAGCGAGAGAAACGAATGCCCTACTTCGGGAGCTGAGTGACCCAACTCTGAGTATCGAGACCAAGGAATTCCGCTCTACACTCGAGAGCGGCGGTGGCTCATTTGTCTTGGTAGGAGACGACCCTGATCTCTTTCCAAAGGAGTCGAGTCTGAAGAAGGGGCAGACCATCTGCATCGAGGCCGGACGATTCATCGACATGGTGAGCAAGACCAGTTTTTCCGCTGCTCGCGAGGAAACCCGATACGCGATCAATGGGCTTCTTCTCGACTCGGCCGGTGGTTGCCTTCGTCTGGTCGCCACTGATGGCAGGCGCCTGGCGCTTCGCTACGAAAACTTGGATGGCGAAGTCCCAGAGCTCAGAGTTGTGGTGCCCAACCGAGCCTTCCAAGCCTTGGGTAGAATCGTTACCGACGACGACACCGACGAGCTGGAAATCTTGGCTTCCGAGAATCAGATTGCCTTCAAAATCGGTCAGAGGACCTTGATCAGTCAGCTACTCGAGAATCGATTCCCTGACTATGAGCAGGTCATCCCCAAAGCTGCCGATTCGACGATCGAAATCAACAAGGCGATCCTCGAGAAGAACCTGCGCCGTGTCGCGGTGTTGAGTAGTGGTGACGTCCGCATGGTGCGCTTCAACTTCACCGAGTCCAGCCTCGAACTCAGTGCTGAGAGCGCAGGAGTGGGCAGGGCTGATCTCAACATGGAGGTCGAGACCAAAGGTGCCGGAGGAGCGATCTCTTTCAACCCGGATTACCTTCTCGATGCCTTGAAGGTGGCTGAACACGAAGTCGTACGCGTCGACATGAGTGATGAAGCAACACCTGCCAAGTTCACTCTCGGCGAGGCATATACCTACGTCCTAATGCCCATCAGTGGGTCGTGAGCCAACCTCAGCGTGCATCAGACCTCATCAAGGGAATCCTCGCTTCGGCTCGCAGCAGCGCGAGTCGATTGGCTCTCAATGAAGGCTTGGAAAAAGTGCTTGGTCCAGAACTCTCGAAGCACTGCCAGGTCCTTTCCTTTCGCGCAGGGAAACTCATCCTGCAAGTTGATTCTGCTCCTCTCTACGCGGATCTCTCTGGCTTTCGAAGCGAGGAGATTCGGGAAGGAATCAACCATAGCTTGGACAAACAACAGATAGCCCAAATCGTGTTTCGAATGGGCGGAACCGGAAATGCCTGACAAGAAGAACTACGACGCCAGCTCCATCAAAGTCCTCGAAGGGCTCAAGGCAGTGCGCAAGCGGCCGGCAATGTATATCGGCGACACCTCGGTCAGGGGCTTGCACCACCTGGTTTGGGAAGTTGTCGATAACTCCGTCGATGAGGCGCTGGCTGGGCGTGCAAGCCGAGTCGATGTGCGCGTCCATGCTGACGGGTCAGTCTCAGTGCGTGATGATGGCGCTGGCATCCCGGTTGATATGCACGAATCGGGTTTGAACGCCTTGGAGTTGGTTATGACCAAGCTCCACGCCGGCGGCAAATTCGACAAGGACAGCTACAAAGTTTCGGGTGGCTTGCACGGCGTGGGTATCTCCGTGGTGAATGCTCTCTCTGAATGGCTAGAAGTCGAAGTCTTCAAAGACGGCAAGGTCTACAAGCAGACCTTTGCCAGGGGTGAGCGCTCATCAGATCTCAAGATTGCTGGCGACACTGATTCGACAGGAACACTGATTCGCTTCCTTCCCGATGCAGAGGTGATGGAAGTCACCGAGATCAGCTACGAGATCCTACGCAAGCGCTTGCGCGAACTCGCTTACCTGATGGGAACTGTGGGGATGACCTTGTCCATCACCGACGAACGGGTTGACAAGGAGGAAGAGTTCACCTTCCCCGAAGGCTTGAAGCAATTTGCAGGCGATCTCAATCGGGGCAAAACCATAATTCATCCCGTCGTAATCTACATCGAGAAGGAAGTTGAGGTCGAGGTCGGGGGAGAGGCCAAGAAGCCCTACTACGTAGAGCTTGCCTTGCAATACAACGACGGTTTCAACGAGAACGTCTTCACCTTCGTCAACAACATCAATACCAGCGAGGGTGGAACCCATCTGGTTGGTTTCCGGACAGCCCTGACGCGCGCGCTCAACAACTACGCCCGCAGCGAGAAACTCTTCAAGGGCAAGGAAACGCCTCCCACTGGTGATGATTTCCGCGAGGGCTTGACGGCGGTCCTCTCACTGAAGGTCCCAGACCCTCAATTCGAGAGTCAAACCAAGATCAAGCTCGGCAACCGAGAGGTTCAAGGCATCGTCGAGAGCATCGTCGGCGAAGGCCTACGGACCTTCTTCGAGGAGCAGCCAGCGGTTCCCAAGAGCATTTTCAACAAGGCCATGGACGCTCGCCGTGCCCGCGAAGCGGCACGCAAGGCTCGTGATCTTGTGCGGAGAAAGTCCGCTCTAGAAGGTAGTGGACTCCCAGCCAAGCTTTCCGACTGCCACAAGGGTACCCGCCCGGAGGATGCGGAACTCTTCCTGGTTGAGGGTGATTCTGCAGGTGGAACCGCCAAGCAGGGTCGTGCGCCCAATCAGGCGATCCTTCCCCTGCGCGGCAAGATCCTCAACGTGGAAAAGGCCCCGGTTGACAGCATTCTCAACCATGAGGAGATCAACACGATCGTTTCAGCGATCGGCACTGGCTACCTCACCGAGGAGTTTGACGAGAGCAAGCTGCGCTATGGCAAGATCATCGTGATGACTGACGCCGACGTCGACGGCAGCCATATCAGAACTCTGCTGCTGACGCTCTTCTATCGCAAGATGCCCGAGCTAGTGAATCGTGGATTTGTCTATGTCGCCAATCCACCGCTTTACATGATCAGAAAGGGCAAGAAGGAGCGCTACGTCACTTCGGATCGAGAGCGGCAAGCCGTGCTGGCCGAGATGGGTTTGGGTGATACCAAGCTGAAGATCACTCGGAACGGATCAGAGACGGTCTTTGATGGTGACCACCTCAAGCAGTTGATGAGTCTCATCGACAACCTCATGAGCCACCAAAAGAAGCTGCCTCGCGAGGCGGATATCTCCTTTGCGGATTACTTGGCGGAGGCACGGGCGCCTGACATGGAACTGCCACAGTTTTGGCTGAGACATGAGGGCAAGGGTGAGTTCCTAGATACCCAGGCCATGTTGGATGCAAAGCTCGAACAAATACGCGGTGCAGACGGACAGTTGAAGATCTACGAAGGCAAGGAATCCGGCATAGAGCGTGATCTGGCGGATGCAGAGGTTTACAGCTTGCATGCCGGTGACCAGATCTTCTCTCTACTTGTCGAATTGCAGAGCATGGGAGTGCCTGCGGATTCCTTCCGTGCCGGTGAGAACACGGTCTACGAAATCTTGTCTGGTGCGCGCGAAAGCCAGGAGACGGATCTCATGGCAGCCTTCAAGTCGGTCCAAGCAGAGTGCGAGAAGGACGTTGTTGTTCAGCGCTACAAAGGTCTTGGTGAGATGAACGGATCGCAGCTCTTCGAGTCCACCATGGATCCAGCGAAGCGCAATCTCTCCAGGGTTTCGATTGACGACGCACAGGAGACAGACCACATCTTCACCGTGTTGATGGGACCGAATGTGGAGCCTCGTCGCGAGTTCATCGAGAAGCACGCGCTCGAGGCGACCAATCTCGACTACTGATCATACGTATGGACCGAGTCCAGTACGCCATCGGCCTGATCACTCTCCTGCTGGTGATGATCTCAGGTTGGTTTCTCTTCGACCTCCTATCTCGTGACGAAGAGAAGGATCGCTTCGGCTTTCGTATCGAGTTCCGTGATGCGCGTGGGATGAAGTCTGGTGCGGCGGTCAAGTATCGCGGCGTCACGGTCGGAACCGTTCGAAAGATCCAGATCAGCGAGGATCGCGAGAAAGCAGTGGTCTCCGTGGTGCTCGAACCTGGCGCAGAACATCTCGCCTGCCACAGCAGCGAATTCTGGATCGTCAGCCCGCGCTTCTCCGGTCTCAGTAGCGGCGTGACGGGCCTCGACACCTTGGTTCGGGATTCCTACCTGGAGTTCCTGACACCTCTGCCCAGTGGACCACAGCTATCGCCAGGTAGTTTGCTCGGTGGACTGGAGAGTCCGCTTGGCGAACAGCGCAGCAACGGCCTGGACCCGGTTCGCCATGGGGATCTCGAGATGGTGTTGTTGGTGCCCGAGAACCATGGACTGGTTGTTGGGGCTGATATCCGATTCCGGGGTGTTCCCTGCGGCGAAGTGCGACATATCGATCTCGCCGGAAACGGCAGTTTCGTTGAAGTCAAGTTGCGCATCGAGCAGCGCTACCGAGAGACCGTCACCGACAAGAGCCAGTTTTGGGTGGCCCGTCCGCGAATCTCCGGAGCCTTGCTCAGCGGGATGGCGGTGGAAGATTTCAGTGCCCTACTCAGTCCATTCGTGGCCTACTTCTCCGCTCCGGGTGAAGGGCTGCCGGTCCCGGACAACTATCGTTGCGCTGCCCTCGCCGATCGACCGTCCATCGAAACGACTGTGATTCCGCCCGAGGCGATTGCACAAGATGAGCAGGTCATGAGTGCGGACAACGGCGGCGGTCTTCGTCTTGTTCGAGTGGTATACGAGGCGGTCGAAGAGGACTGGTTGAGCTCGGACGATCAAGTTAAGCGCGAGGGGATCGGTTTACTGTATCTGGACCAAGGCGGGAAACCGGTGGTTATCACCTGCAGGAGTGCTTGTGATGCCGAGTACTTCATCAGTGACCTCTGGGGTGGTGATGCCGAGATCAAGTCGGAGGCTATCCGCGTGATCGTCGCAGGCGGAGCAGTTCTGCGTGCCGGCCGAACTTGGGTTGATCCCGAAGGCCGCGATCTCGCGGTGCTAACCTTGGAAGGCGCCCTTGGCGGTGTGATCCCCTCCGCAACGGAGCTCATGAACTTTGCAGGTCCGAGCATGGGCGAGGCTCATAGTTTCATGGGTGTGATCTCTGCCGAGCCCTTGGCTCAAGGTCAGGGTGGTTTGCCGACCTTCCCTGAGCACCGCGGAGCAGTTTGTCTGGAAGGCGCGCGCGCAGTTGCCATCCTTGGACAAAAGCCTGACTACCCGACCGAAGGTGTACTAGTCTCACTGGCTCTCCTCCCCGAAAGCCTGCGTCCTGCCCAGTGAAGCCACAGTCTCAAGCGGCATTGGAGTTCAGCGGCTTTCGCCTGGGCTTCAATGGAAGCTCCGAGAATGTGATCCTCGAGGATGTAAACCTCGAACTGCAGGCTGGGGGCTTCTACCTCCTTGCGGGCGAGAGCGGCTCGGGTAAGTCCTCACTCCTCAAGCTGATCGCAGGTCTCTGGGAAGAAAGAGAGCCAGCTCCCAGCCTCGCAGGTGACTTGACGGTGCTGGGGCAATCAGTGTTGGGCTCGTACCCGAAGAGTCTGCGTGGTCGGGTCCAGGCCGTTCTTCAAGACGAGGGCTTGCTCGATGACCTGTCGCCACGTGGAAACGTCGAGCTCGGTTTGCAGGTCGCCGGCAAGTCCAAGCGTCTGGCCTTGGCCATGCTGAGCATGGCCGGTTTGAACGACCCTCCAAATCTCGTCTCCGAATTGTCCGGCGGTCAGCGCAAGCGCGTCGCGGTAGCCAGAGCTCTCGCGGGTGATCCTGACCTCCTCGTCTTTGATGAACCGACTGCGGGCTTGGACGAGGCCTCTGCTCGCGACATGGCCAAGCATCTCAGGGCCAATCATGGGGAAGCTGGATCACGCACGACCATCATCATCACTCATGATCTGCGTGCCTTCGAGGGCCTCAGCGATGGCACCATTTGGATCGATCGTGGCAAGCGGGACATCTTTCTCCTCGATTCACCACGCTCGATCGAGCTCGATGAAGACTCTCCTATCCAAGCGCAGGTCGAGAGTTCCACAAGCCTTGTGAACTTTCGGCGCTTCTTCTTGGAACTCGCGGGATTCTCCCGAACCCTCTACCAGGCTCTGAAGCATCTCCCCCCGTACAACTACAGGTTGGTCAGTCGAACCTGCTTTCGCTACGTCATCGATGCAGCCTTCTTCGTGGTTCTCGGTGCCGCAGCGATCGGTGGGCTCGCCACATTCTTCGCCCTACGCAACAATCCTTTGGAAGGGGCGTTTACCAGCGCCGTCATCACTGGCTGCGGAAAAGTTCTGGTTGCAGTGCTCATTCCGATGCTGGCGGGGTTCTTCTTCACCGCCAGAATTGCTGCAGGTTCCTCGGCTCGACTAGGAACCATGAAGCGCAGCAGCCAGGTTGACGCCCTGCGCCTGATTGGAGTCTCTCCAGCTGACTACCTGCTGACTCCAATGGTATGGGCCATGACCCTGGGCATGCCCATCGTGACCATGGCAGCGCTGGTTTCGGCCAGCCTGACCTCTCTTGCGGCCACCGGCCTTGTTACCGGAGCTTCGAGCTACAGCTGGGCCAGCGCCTTCTCCGCACGGATCATTCGCGAGGACCTGCTCTTTGCCCTGATCAAGACCATGCTCTCCGGCTTCCTGGTAGCGATTCAGACCTACTATCTCTCCATGGGACCGAAGAAATCGGGGGGGGATGTGGGGGAGGCAGTCAACCGCAGCATCGTGTGGGGAATCTTTACAGTCCTCCTAGTGCATTCCTGCCTGACCCTCGTGCAGTTCTCCTAAGTCGGGGCCCAGCTGGCCCTCAGCCTTCTCAAGGCTTCTTCCGCAGAGGCCGATAACTCCGAGGTGAAAGGGCTAGAGAAGCTCACCTCCATTCGTCTGGCAGAAGTGCTGACACACAAGGGCGCCGTTCCCACGGATGTCATCACCGACGCTCTGTACACTCAGGACAGGCACGGCGAATCCTTTGTCGATCTCCTGGTCAGTGGTGGCAACATCACCGAGTGGGATCTATCAAAGATGGTGGTCGAGAACTTCCAGCTGCCTTTCATCATGGCTGGGAACTACGAGATCAGTGACACCGCTCGGGATGGCATACCCAAGCAGATCCTCTTTGAGAACCTGATCGTGCCCATGGACAATCTGGGCAACATCATGACGGTGATCATGCCGATCCTGACGCCCTTCGAAGTCTTGTCCAAGATCCAGAAGGAGTGCAAGGTCGAGCTCTTCCCCTATGTCGGCCTCATTTCGGAGAACAAGCGGGTGCTCGGCGAGCTCTTCCCGGACTTCGCCCAGTGGCAAAAGGATCACCAGGCTGCTCTCGAGGCCAAGTCCCGCGAGGTAGCTCCGCAAGCGGGGGCGAAGGATGGCGAAGGCGATTGGGCCAACATCTTCGATGCGGGCGATGCGATGGTGCGAAGCTCCATCGACGGCAAGAAGGAAGGCTAGCCGGGCTCGACCCGATCTTCTGGCTCGGGGGTCTTATCAATCTCGACAGCTTTGATCACCTTGTCAGGGATCTCCTCGGCCACCGGATCAGGGACAGGCTCTGACTTGGCCAAGTCGGTGATCAAGCGCTTGGGATCGGCAAACTTGCGAGGGGCGTCGACGGCCTTTTTGACATCCCGCAGAGCTTCCTGAGCCTCGCGGAAGTCCTTGTCCGAATTCAGCTCCTGGCGGAACTTGTCCATACCCCCGCGGAGTTCGCGGATGGTCTTGCCCAGGCTACGACCCACATCCGGCAGTCGCCGCCCGAAGAGCAGCAGGCCCAGGACGAGGATGATCACCCACTCTGTCGTGCCGGGGAGGCCAAGGGCTAGGGTGATTGCGGAGGGGACCATTCAGGGATGATCAGTTGCCAATCTTTGGCTGTCAACCGCTCAGCGATTGGTTAACCTCCCCGCCCCGATGAGCGAGCAAAACATCTTTCACCTGGAGGGCCTCTCCAAGAGCTACAGCCAGAAGCCGGTTCTCAAGGATGTGAATCTCGTCTTTCACGCCGGTGCGAAGATCGGCGTGATTGGCGCCAATGGTGCCGGTAAGTCCACCCTGCTGCGAATCATGGCGGGTGAGGAGAAGCCCGATGAGGGCGAGGCCTGGGCTGAGGACGGCGTAAGCATCGGCCTCGTGGCGCAGGAGCCACATCTAGCTGAGGACAAGACCGTCCGCGAGAACGTGGAGATGGCGGTTGCGCCCCTGAGGGCTCTGCTCGAACAGCAAGAGGCTCTGGGCCTGAAGCTGGGTGAGGACATGTCTCCAGACGAGATGGAGAAGGTCATGGCCGAATTCGACAGGGTGCAGACTGAGATCGATGCTCGCGACGCCTACGAGATAGATCGGCACGTCGAAGTGGCCATGAGCAAGTTGCACCTGCCGCCAGCAGATGCGGTAGTGGGAGAGTGCTCCGGTGGAGAAAAGCGCAGAGTCGCCCTCTGTAAGGTCTTGTTGGAGCATCCGGATCTTCTCCTGCTCGATGAGCCGACCAACCACCTGGATGTCGAGTCCGTGTCTTGGCTCGAACAGACTCTGGCTGAGTACAAGGGAACGGTGATTGTCATCACCCACGATCGCTTCTTTCTCGATCGAGTCGTGAGTTGGATGCTCGAGATCTTCCATAGCCAGGCGATTCCGTACAAGGGGAACTACTCCGACTACCTGGAGGCCAAGGCCACCCGCATGCGCCAGCAGGAAAGCCAGGAGAAGGCGCGTGGCAAGTTCCTCGAGCGCGAACTCGAGTGGATCCGGATGAATCCGAAGGCGCGGACTGCCAAGAACAAGTCACGAATCAAGAACTACGAGAGCATGCTGACCGAGGAGGTCGAGGAGAAGGATGGTAGCGTCGAGCTGCACATCCCTTCTGGGCGACGTCTGGGTGATCTGGTCTTGCGTTTCAAGCAGCTGACCTTCGCCTACGAGGCGGACAAGAACGTGCTCGAGAACATCTCCTTCGACTTGCAGCCCGGTGACATCCTGGGCATCGTCGGTCCGAACGGCACAGGCAAGACAACGCTCCTGAAGATGATCACCGGTGCCCTGAAGCCGGATTCTGGCACGGTCACCGTCGGTGAGACCGTCCAACTCTGCTATGTGGATCAGGAGCGTGAATCTCTGGACCCAGAAAACTCAGTCTGGGAGGAGATCAGTGGGGGGCACGAATTCCTCAAGCTCGGCAAGAGCGAGATCAACAGCCGGAGTTACGTCGCCAAGTTCAACTTCACCGGACCTATGCAGCAGCAGCTCGTCGGCAGCCTCTCCGGCGGGCAGCGCAACAGGCTTCAGCTTGCCAAGCTCCTCAGACAGGGCGGCAACCTGATTCTTCTCGATGAACCAACCAACGACTTGGACTTGGACACTCTGCGCGTTCTCGAGGAAGGAATTCAGAACTTCCCCGGTTGCATGGTGATCGTGAGTCACGATCGCTACTTCCTTGACCGTGTCTGCACACGGATCATCGATCTGGGCAACTACGAGCCTGGCAAGTTCCTCGACAGCCTCTAGCAAGCCGCTAGTAGGAGCTGTACTTTCCTGGGCCGAAGAGGCCGTTCCCCTGGGCTCGGCGATCAGCTCGAGTTGAGAACAGGCCGCCGAAGGTCGGCTCGAAGTTGATGGAGATAGCCGTCTCGTCTCGCACGTTGTCGTAGCGCAGATTGAGGGAGATGTTCCAGTTCGGATCTCGACGCGTCAGCAGAACGTCGTAGTTCAAGCTCTCATTGGCTTCAAGGTCGTACTGGGATCGAAAGTTCACAAGCCAGCGATCGCGGATTTCACCGCTCACCCCGTAGCCGATCGAGCCGTCGACCATCTCATCCGTGCGGTAGCCCACATAGTAGCGGGCGCCCATCCTGACACTCATGTAGGTGTTAAAGGTGCGCAGGATGTCGTCATTCCAGTCCTGCTCCCCTTCGACTACGAACTCTGTATCAACCGGAAAGAGGTCATTGCCCGGGCGGGCGATGAGTTCGAATTCCCCCAGTCCGAGGGTATGTCCGTTGTTGTCGCGCTCGGAGTTGGGGGTGAAGTTCTGCGCAAGATCCAGCCAGAGAATCTCGCGAGTCTCGCCAAGGCCGCGTTCGCCATCGCGCCGTTGGAAGCGCTGTAGAACGCCGAGCCGGATGTTCGAGCGCTCGTCGAGGCTGTCGATCAAGTCGAACTGGTTGTAGTCCATCGGATCGCCGTCAACTTTGTAGATATGGTCGAAGCTGACGGTGGGGGAGATCACGTGGCGGAAGGCCTGAGCGGTTCCCGAGGCGTCCCGCCAGCGCCAGGCCTTGCTGAAGCGGCTGCCGAGGGTGACACCGCTGGCAAAACTCCAGCGATCGCGGCTATCGCCGTTGTTGGCAGTGTCGCTGAAATGCGTGATGCGGGCGCTGGTATGGGGAGTCAGGGTCATCCCGGCGAAGCGGAATGGTGCGCTCAGCTCGAATTCCTGGTCGACACGGAAGGTCTTGTCATCGACCCGTGGCACGCTCTCGTCATAGTCAGAGCGGAATTGTGCGACATTGGTCGAAGAGGACAGCAGCAGACTCGTATCGCCGGGGAGGTCTGCGATCGGCTGTGAGAACAGGTCCGCGGTGAACTCGGGCAACTCCTCCACGAAGCGAGGCGCCAACTCCCGGCTCGAATCGTAAGAGAAGTCCGCCATGTTCCAGCGCCCGCCTACGGTGGCGATGAAGTTCTTCTGCGCGTGCCTCAGGCGTGCGCTCGTCTCGGGCCGTTCATTGGTGTAGTACTCGCTCCGGAAGAACTCCGAGTAGACCGCTGGGTCACTGGCGTTGAACATGCTCAGGTCCAAGGTCGTGTTCTCGCCAAGGTAGACCCGGTTCTCGGACTTGAGCAGGAAGCGATTGCTGTCATCGATCAGGCTCCCATCCAGGCGATTGCGGATGTCACCGATGTTCTCACCGCGATCGTTGAGGCTGAAGTACTCCGTCTCGCCCCGATAAAGGCCCTCTGCCCGGTAGTCGAGCTTGGGCCGGATCGGATAGCCACGCTCGTGAATGTAGCCCAGGCCAAGCTCCCAATCACCGCGCACCTCGCTGCCAGGCCGACCGGTCAGCGACTCGTGAATCGGCGACAGGATGTTGTTCAGCGAGCCACCGAGAATGATCTCGCCTTCCCCACCTTCCTCACCGGAGTAGCCTGCGGAAGCACTCTTGATCGGTATCTGTGCCTGGTCAGAGCTGAAGAAGCTGGTTGCGGGTAGAGGGAGAACCGGGATTCCCTCGATGACGAGGGAGTTGTCCCGGCTGCGAATCTCGAACTCCGTGCCCCGCTCGATGACTTCGACTTCGCCACTGAAAACCTCGAAGGCCGGGCGACCCTCGGGGCTGGAGGTGACCGAGATGTTGCGCCCATGCATGCGTTTGCCTTCACGAATGAGGCGCTCGCCGCGCAGAGTGACCGTGCGAATACTGTTGCTGCTGCTAAGGCTCTGCAGTCGCAGCTCAACCTCGGTCATGACCACCCGATCATCGATCAGTGAGATGAACATGGTCTCAGCACGGATCACTTCGACCCCGTCCCTGACGACGACCACATTGCCTTCCATGTAGATGGTATGTGCCAGGCGCAGGGGGAATTCGTTGGCAACATCCTGAGGGGCATTGGGATCTGGAGCGCGCCCGGCGGCGGCGAGGAAGGAATTGAGTCGCTGGCGCAGGACTTCATCGCTCAGGCGACGTCTGGGATCGGGGGCTGTGGTCCCACGGGTCGGCAGGCCATTGTCGCCGCGACCTTGCGCGATCAGAGCTTCGAGTTCTTGGCGGTCAGCGAGAATGAATGCTCGGTCGGAGCGGAACTCCAGGCTGCCATCGCGCCGCGCCACACGGAATCCACCGCTGATCAGAGTCTCCTTGTGATCACCCTGAGTGTTCGTCTCCATGAAGCCCTGCTCGAAGATCCACTGCGGAGCTTGCTGGGCAGTTGCCGACAGGCAGACCGCTCCCGACCAGAAGACTGCGAGCAAGGCCCCCCATGACCGCCTAATTGCCCTCATCGACTCCGGATCACAGGGCCAATCTCGTGGTTTCCGAGCCAGGACTTCAGATCCATGCTCCTGTAGTTGATCTCGAGCATCCTCGCTCTGAACAAGGAGCCCGGGTAGACGATGTGCACATTGCGTCCATCTCCGATGGCCAGGCAAGAGGTTTCGACCACATCGATGATGAGTCGATCGCCGGATGCTTGGACTTGGTTGAAACTGAACTCCGCATCGCCGTAGGCGACGATCTCTCGCAGTTGTCGGCCATCGCTGAGCATCTCCATTCGATCAGCAGTCAGGCTCATGCTCGGATCCACATTGCCTTCCGCATCGAGCTGCTCGACTTCGACGGCGCCGAGGAAGTCGACCTTGTCCGGGTGTGCGTAGATATCACCCTGACAGGTTACGCGAATGTTTTCAAAGTCCCCAAACTCATCGCCGGAGAGTCCTGAGACCTCGAGTACCGGGGGGTAGCCTGGGGTCGGCCGTAGGACCATGACCGGATCCCCATCGAGAGCGCTTTCAAAGCGGACCTTGCGCGCCCGTGCCGTGACCTGCTTGCCGTCCTCTTGGTTGCGCTGAATGATTGCCGGCGCACCGGTGAGGAGCCCGGCCCGTTCGGATATGCGCATCAAGAAGGCATCGCCATAGGCCCTGGCCAAGAGGCTGCCATCCTCCGCCTCCTGGGTGACGCTTACCTTGTTGCTGGCCAACACATGCGGCTGGTCCACCGACATGCCAGGGGCACCCAGGTGCAGGCTCGCCAACCTACGGACATCTGTGGGCACGAGCCGCGGAAGTAGGCGGATGCTATTGGCTTCGAGTTGAATCCTGCTCGCATTCGCTCCGCTCTCAGCAGCCTCTTGGATGAGGTACACCTTCGCCTGACTATCCTCCGGTCCCTCGGCAAGGACCATGACTTCACCCTCGGCGATCTGATAGATGTCGATGGTGGGGGCTTCCAGCTTGCTGCCATCCAATTCTCGGTTGAGCCTGGCCGGACTGCCCAGGAGTGCGAAGTTACGGCCATCGCTGCTACTGATGCTGCTGGCGAAGCCCTCGATGCTCTCCGCTGGGTCGCTGGTCTTGCGCTCGAGATGGCATTCTGTGCCGGTTGCGAAGAGGCTGGTGGGCTTGCCCTCGAAAAGCTCTGCCTCGAGGCGGCGGACACCTTCGAGTCGAGCGCTCTCCTGCTCGAGGACCAGGTCTTCGAGGGGAGATTCCAGAGTCATCGCCGCGTGTCCATCCGCAGCCTGCAGAACCTGGCAGAGACCATGCCCGCTAAAGCTCAGGCCATCTGCCGAGTCGAGAGAGAAGGCATGGTTGGCGCTGGCTATGGCCGGCCCGAGCCGCAGCTTCTGCTCCAATGGCTGTTGCCAGAGAGTGAAGCCAGCATTGCCCGACATCTGCAAATCGGTGTTGGTCACGGCCACCTTACCGAGGCCCATGGCCAGAGATGGTCCGGTGCTGACATCCGAACGGAGCAGCTGCATGCCGTCGCTGGCGCTGATGAAGAGGCCACTGCCCTCGTCTTCAACCACGGAATCGCCTTCGAAGATGATCAACTGACTCGCCCAGCTACTCGTGGAGCCCGCGGGAATCCCGAAGCCACGGTAGATCGGATCGAAGTACTGGTGAACGCGACAGAGATGGATGCGCCCGCTGGCGCTGAAGGCCAGGCTGTTGGCCCCACCCTGTTCGAGGGTCACGGGGGAACCGAGGCCATCGGCGGTAATCAGATAGGGATCGCCACCGACACCTGGCGAGACGTCCATTTGGCGGCAGCGCAGGGCCAGGTCCTGGGAGCTGAGAGCCACGTTCTCTCCGCCCAGGCGGATGCTCTGCCAGACAGCTCCGCTCGATTGGCCCGAGCCGCGGCGAACGAGCACCGCATCGAGTTGATCGCCTTTGGCGACCATGTCACCAAGATCCGATCCGGCGAGACCACGGATCTCAACATCCTCCGCGAGCGAGATCTTCGCCACTCCGCTGGCCATCGATTCTCGATAGGCGAGCTCACCGCTGGCCTTCAGGGACAGGTCCGCCCGCTGCAGGACAGGCTCAGACAGCACATTGATCTGCATTTGGCGAGTGGCAGGATCAACTCGGTCGGAGGGAATGGTCGCGTCGAGGCCGCGGCCCGTCATGACGATCTCGTCCTTGTCACGAATCGTCAGTTCGAAGCGTTGGTCAGCGGTTGGCGTGCGCAACCGCGTGCTCTCTTCCGAACTCCGCACCAGGATCCGGTCCACAGTCAAGTGCATGTTCTTGATGCGAGCACCGGGCTGCGTCGTGAATTCAACGTCGCGCAGATCGATATCCTTGTCTTCTTTGATGGCGGATGGGGCGCCGTTAGCGTCGCGTCCCAGTTGCACGAAGGCTGTGGATGCGACCAGTTCGCCGACATCAACTGCGGTTGGTACCCCGTTCTCGTCCACCCCCGCTTCTTGGAAGACCACTCGCACGCCTTCCAGTCTGAACAGGTCGTCCTCGACTGGCTCGCTGTCTTCCGCATGCAGAGTGTAGAGCGGGATGAGCAGCTCGTAGCCACCCTCCAAGACAACTCTCTCCACTCGCATGGGGAGCGTCAGCTTGCCGCTGACGCTGATGTTGACCTCTTGCTCACGTCCCTTTCTGTCGGTTTGCATGAGCGGGGTGCTCTTCTTGTCCTCCTCAGGGCGCGTGAGCGGTTGGTCGCCTTCGCGAACCACCGCATCGGTGAAGTTTTCGAAGCCGATGGTCAGGTGCAAGACGACCGCGGAAACGGAAACGAGCGCCAGAAAGGTCAGGATCTTGCGCATCAGGGCCGGCCCCCCTTTTCGACAAGAGCATCCCATCGACCCTGGGCCTTGAGTAGAAGCTCGACGACCTCGCGAATCACCCCTCTCCCGCCCGCTGCATCCGTCACGTAGTGAGCAACCTCGATGACTTCTCGTCGGGCATCCTTCGGAGCCACGGCAAAGTTCACCCTGCGCATGGCGGGCAGGTCCAGGAGATCGTCACCCACGTAGGCGACCTCATCCGCGGCGATCTCCCGCCGCTGCAGGATCTCCTCCATGACAGCGCGTTTTTCGTGAGTGCCCAGCACCACTTCGTGGATGCCCAGCTCATCGGCACGGGCTTGGACTATCGGACTGCTTCGTCCTGAGATGAAGCTGGAGATTCCACCACTGCGATGCCAATAGACAAAGCCGGCACCATCGTGCACATGAAATGTCTTGAGCTCGCGACCATCGCCGTCGAACTGAATGTGTCCATTGGTTAGCACGCCATCCACATCCGAAATGAGGAGGCGGATTCGACGGAGGGTCTCGAGCTTCGGCGGAGCTTTGGTCATCCGATCTTCAGGTCGAGAAGATCCTGCACATCCAGAAGTCCGACCAGCATGTTGTCCCCGTCCACCACTGGCATCTGGTCAACGCGCTTTTGACGAAGTAGTCCGAGGGCTTCGCTGGCGTAGGTATCCGGAGAAATACTGAGAGGACTGCGGGTCATCACTTCGTCGATGGCGATGCTCAGGTCCGGGCGTGATTCGCTCTCCAGAAGTCGCCGTAGATCGCCGTCCGTAAAGAAACCGAGCAACCTGCCGGTGCTGTCCGCGATGCTCGCCGCACCCGGTCGACCAGGCGTATCGGTCATGGTCTTGAGGGTTTCGAGAATGCTTGTGCCGGCGGCGACCCGGGGATTGCGTTCAGCTTGGCGCATCAGCTCACCCACCTTCATCAAGCGTCGCCCGAGATCGCCGCCGGGGTGGAAGCGGGCGAAATCCTCTGGGCCAAAGTCCTTGCTCTCCTGGACTACCAGAGCCAAGGCGTCGCCGAGGGCCAGCATCGCTGCAGTCGAGGCGCTGGGAGCCAGGCCGAGGTCGCCAGCCTCCTCGATGGAACCCAATTCGAGGACTCTGTCCGCGTGCTGCCCCAGGCTCGATTGCCGACCCTGAGTCATCGCTACCACCGGTACTCCCTGAGCCTTCAGCGGCGCCATAAGACGCAGGAGTTCCTCGGTCTCACCCGACTTGGATAGGGCGAGGAGGAGATCCCCGGAACTCAGTCTGCCCAGGTCGCCATGGATCGCTTCGGCCGGGTGCAGGTAGATGGACTGAGTGCCCGTGGAGGCGAAGGTAGCCGAGATCTTTTGGGCGATAAGGCCGGCCTTGCCCATGCCTGTGGTCACGACCCGACCGGGTAGATCGACGATTTGCTCGACGACCGCGACAAATTCTGCGTCGATGCGCTCACCGACCTGTTGTACGGCGGCGGCTTCTTGCTGCACGATTGCGCGCGCGCGTGCAATTCTTGCGTCCATGGGCAGGGGTCGCTGGTCTGTTCTTGCTGGGTCTCGCGCCAGAGGTAGTGGAACTGGCAGGTATATCAGCCAGGGACAGATGGTAGACTCTAGCGCCCATGACCTACAGGGTCGAACTACCCGTCTTCTGTGGCCCTCTTGACCTTCTGCTGCATCTCGTCAAGCAGCAGGAGGTCGATATACATGAGGTTCGGATTGCCGACATCCTCGGCCAATACCTCAAGTATCTCGAGGTCCTCGAGGCGCTTGATCTGGCTGACCTGGGAGACTTCTTGGTCATGGCCAGCACGCTCATGGAGATCAAGTCCCGTGATCTTCTCCCGCGGGAAGAAGTGGAGATCAGCGAGGAGCTCGACCCTCGAGACGACTTGATCCGCAGGCTGCTCGAGTACAAGCGCTTCCGCGATATCTCCCGGCGTCTGGATCGGCTCTCGCGCCGACGCTCCCGCCAGCTGGAGGCGAGTCTCCCCTTGCCCAAGGAGCTTCGCGACAGCCTCGAGGAGGAGGACCTCCTGGATCTCGGTGGAATCGAGATCTGGGCGCTGACCTCTGTTTTTGCGAAACTCCTGGAGGAGACCGGCCAGGTCAGCAAGAAGCTCAACATCGGCGTTGATAAGCGCAATATCCGCTTCTTCACCGAGAGGGTTCTCGAGCAGGTTCGCAGCCGTCCAGAAGTGGCTTTCAGGGAACTCTTCCGCAAGGAAGAGGGACGCATGGCGCTCATCGGGACCTTCATTGCTGTGCTGGAGATGATGAAGCAGGGAGTGTTGAAGGCTCACCAGTCACCGGGCTTCGGCGAGATCATGGTCGCTTTCCGTGGTGATAGCGGTCTGACGGTGGAAGAGATTCTCGCCAGCGATCATCGGGTCGATAGCCTGGACGAAGGGGATGCGGTTGATAAGGCCGCCGCGGTGGATGCCGCCCTGGACGGGAGCCCAGGATTGACGGGCCTGAGCGGCGACGCTTCCCTGGGAAGCCTGAACTGAGCCCTCTGCCGAGCCGCTATCGCCGCAGGCAGCAGCTGGCCAAAGCCGCTTCCAGATCCTCTGGCCGGGCTTCCTCATAGGCTTGGTGATCACCGAAACACCAGAGGCCGAAGAGTTCGGCAGCTCCGAGGGCATAGGGAAACTGCGGGGCAGGAATCTCCACAGTCGAGCGCGGAATGATCCAGCAGCGTCCGCCAGTGCTAATCAAATTGACCGCTGGACTGGAGCGGATTGCCAGGAGTCGATGGGCAAGTTTGGCGCGTTCCGCATGGGGACCGATGAGTTCGAGGATGTAGCCCGGAAAGGGATCCGCAAGCTGCCGGCACTCCACTTTGGGGCCCCCATCGATCTCGGCTAGTTCCACCGGCTCACTCGCCAGCCCGCCCAGGAAGCAGCGGGAATCCTCGATGAGGTGCAGGTGCGCTCTGCTGATGGATGCGGCTGCCCCGCAGCTGTTGAGCAGGAGACTGCCACCACAGTCCTCGGCCATGGCGAAGCCCAGCTCGAGTAGCTCCAGGCTGGCCTCTCGCTCGGCTGCCTGCGACCAAAGGAGCAGCTGCTTGCCGGTGAAGGGATAGCGATTCTTCGTGATCGTCACTCTCCGACCGCTCCAAAGCCCCTCTTCAGCCAGGATCCTCTCCACCGGGCTGGCCAGAAATGGTGGCTTTTCTGGACCCGGAATTCCGCGCCGTTGCCGCCTTTCAGGCAGGTAGAGAAGCTGCACCTCCTGGCCATGGAGCAGCATGGATCGGCGCGCATGGGCCACGAAGTCCCAGTCATCCGACAGTGAGAATGGATCCTTGGGCGGATTCTGGCCAGATTCGCGCACACTTGTCATCGCTTGTTCAGGGGGCATCCTGCCCATCACTGGCGAGCAAGGCCAGCGGTGTTTGCAGGGGCTGCACTCGACCGCTACCTTTTTTCGACTCCGGAGCAGGAACAGACCAGGAAGTGAAGATCCTCTTTTTAGGTTGTGGTGATTATGCGCGTCCCTCCCTTCGTGCACTGAAGGAAGCTGGCTACGCCCCCGAACTGGTTATTACCAAGCCGGATGCGCCGCGTGGGCGGGGTCGAAAGATCTACCCGGCGGAGATCAGGCTCGAGGCTGAAGAGCTCGAGTTGCCCTTTGCCCAGCCCGAGGATGTGCACGCTCCCGAGTTTCTTGACAAGCTCCGCGGCATGCAGCCCGACATCGCGGTTGTAGTCAGCTACGGGGTGATCATGAAGCCCGAGCTGATCGACCTACCCGCCAAGGGATGCATCAATGCACACGCGTCCATTCTGCCGGCCTACCGTGGAGCCGCGCCCATCGAGCACGCCATGCGGGAAGGTTGTGCGGAGACCGGCATCACCATCATGCGCATCATCGAGAAACTCGATGCCGGCGACATCATGATGGTCGAGCGCACGCCGATCGGTGATCGCGAGACCGCTGGAGCTCTGCGAGAGCGCATGGCCGAGTTGTCGGGCAAAGTTCTCGTCGATGCCTTGAAGGTCATCGAGAAGGGCGAGGACAAGTACACGCCGCAGGATGAATCCAAAGCCAGCCATGCGCCGAGCATCAACAAACCCGATGGCGTGATCTCATGGGATAAGCCGGCAATCGAGATCGACCGCCTGGTCCGGGCGATGACCCCCAAGCCCGGTGCGCAAACACGCCTGGGCGCGAAGCGCTTCATCGTCATCGAGGCCGAGGTCGAAGAAGACCTCTATGGCATGGGTATGCCGGGTGCTCTCATGTCCGCGGGTGAGGAAGGCATCCGGGTTTGCACCGGCAAGGACCTGTTACGCATCATTCGGATCAAACCGGACAATGGCCGCAACATGTCGGCCGGCGAGTTCGTCCGTGGGCATCCGATTCCCCCGGATGCGCGCTTCACGTGAGCCGATCTGGCGCCGATGCGCGATCGGTTGCCATCGATGCCCTCCTCAGCGTCGAAGAGCAGGGTGCGAGTGGTCGACTCAAAGAAGCCCTAGCGTCCCAGAGACTGGATGTGAGAGATGCGGCCCTCGCTCGTGAGCTGGCCTTTGGCGTGAGTCGGCGCCGGCGCCTCCTGGACTTCGTGCTCGGCACTCTGGTCGATCGCAAGTTCCCCTCCAGCGGCCACCTGCTCACTGTGCTTCGACTCGGCGCCTACCAACTCATGTTCATGACGCGTACCCCGTCGCACGCAGCCGTCCACGCCACGGTCGCACTGGCCGGGCGCAAACGCGGCTTCGTGAATGCGGTTTTGCGGGGGATCACTCGCATGATCGAGGATCGTCCCGCTGATCCTGAGCTGCCAGAACGTGAGTTGGAGCTTCCTGGGGGGCGCTGCCTGGTCTTCGCAGAGAAGCTCTTCCCTGATCCCCAGACGGCTCCGGCCGAATACCTCTCGGTCCTGCATAGCCTCCCCGAATTCCTGCTCCTGCGTTGGATCGAAGCCCACGGCTTTGCCACAGCTACCCGTCTGGCCCTGGCCTCCTCCTGCACACCGGCGGTGTTCTTGCGCCATACTTCCAAGGTCGAGTCTGCGGCGGTGCTCGCGGCGAGCCTGCAGGAGGAAGGAGTCCTGACCGAGGCCAGCGAGCACCCGCGAATCCTCCGTTGGAGCGGCGGCTCCTCGCCATTTGCCGGGAAGGCCTTTGCCCAGGGACTCTTCGTCGCCCAGGATCCGACAGCTCTTCGAGCTGCCGAAGCTCTCGGCGCGCAGGCGGGAGAGTGCATTCTCGATCTCTGTGCCGCGCCAGGCACCAAGGCCAGTTTTCTCGCTGACGAAGTCACTGCCTCTGGTCGGGTCTACGCATTCGATGCCAATCCGGGACGTCGAGAACTCATTAGAGAAACTGCGGCTCGACTCAGCCTGAGCCAACTCGAGTGTCTGGAGAATCTGGAGGATCTTCCTCCCATCGATCGCGTGATCATCGACGTCCCCTGTTCGAATACCGGGGTCCTTTCCCGCCGAGTCGAGGCCCGCGATCGGATCAACCTCGAGGCTATCCTGAGTCTCGCCCGTCAGCAGAAGCGCCTGATCGCCCGTGGCTGGGAGTTACTGCGGCCAGGAGGCATTTGCCTCTACTCAACCTGCAGCATCGAAGCCGAGGAGAACGAAGATCTGGTGACAGGCTTTGCCAGCGAAGAAGGAGTCAAGATCCTGGCGATGCAGCGCACCTTCCCCGAACTGCCAAGCCATGATGGGGGCTTCCACGCTCTCCTCGAGAAGGCTACGAGCTAGACATGCGTTTGGGCTTCAACACCAACGGCCTGCAGAACCACCGACTCTGTGATGCACTTCAACTGCTTGCGGACCATGGCTATGAGTCGGTCGCGCTCACCTTGGACGTGCAGCATCTGGATCCCTTCGTGGCCACGTCCGCAGAGGTGGCGGCGGTGGCGAAGACCTTGGACCGACTCGGACTCGAAGTGATCATCGAGACTGGGGCGCGCTTCCTACTCGATCCTGCACACAAGCACGAACCGACGCTCATGACTCGGGAGCCCGGGGCGCGGGCGCGACGCCTGGACTTCTATTCTCGCGCCGCAAGCATCGGCCAAGACCTCGGTGCGAAGGTCCTGTCCTTCTGGAGTGGCATCGACCGCGGACCCAGGGAAGACGCCTGGCCCTGGCTTCTCGAGGGCGTCGAAGCGACCTGCGAGCTGGTGCGGGCTCAGGGCCTGCTGCCGTCGATGGAGCCGGAGCCAGGGATGGCGCTTGCCCGCCTGGCGGACTACGAGCGTCTCTGCACTGAGCTCGGCGAGGCAGCGCCTGCTGTTACCCTGGACCTGGGCCATGCCCTGGTGAACGAGGAGGAGCCTCCCGAGGCCCTGATCCGTGCCGCCGGGAAAAATCTGGCGCAGGTTCATCTCGAGGACATGCGCCGAGGCGTACACGAGCACCTGGTGCCGGGGGAGGGCGAAATGGACTTCGATAGAGTTCTGCAAAGCCTTGAAGAACAAGGGTTTGCGGCAGCCGTCTGCTTCGAGATCTCCCGCTCCAGTCATAAAGCCCCTGAAGTTCTAGAGATATGTAGTCGTGTCTGGCGAGAGTCCCGAAGTTGACCTCGAACTAGGGGCACCTATGGTGTTCCGCGACCGTCCGGCTCAGGGAGGCGTCTATGGCAGGCTCCAAAACCGACCACATCGATTCGGAACTCAGGCGCAGCTGTGCTGGCAGAGAGTGCCCTTCTACCAATGGTGCTCCGCGGCAACTGATCACGCACCGGATCGGTACGGACCTCTGTCTCCAGAGGCAGCGCGAGAACTATCACAAGTGCCATCGCTGCGTTTACAGAGGCAAGCCGGCTAGTTTCGAGATCGAGGCTGACGATGCCGGCAGGAGTAACGGACAGCTTCGCAAGCCGAACTGACGCGGCGCAGGCTAGCGGTGCTCGCAGAGAATTGTCTGCAGCGCCTGGCGAGCCTCTGTGAATCTCTCCTGCAACTCCCCGAGTTCAGCATGCAGTTTCTCCGGGGAGTCCTCGCGGCTGGCGACTTGGAACAACTCGGCGTGGTCTTGCAGGCGCACCGCGCCCAGGTTGCCTGAGGATCCCTTGAGGGAGTGCGCGGCGCGCTCAACCATCTCCCAGTCAGTGGTCTCCAGCCCTTCCTGAATAGCCGCCATCTTGATCGGGCTGTCCTCGAGGAACATCTCGATCAAATCGATGAGCAGCTCCGGATCGCCTCCGTCGCTGAGATCCAGGAGCTCCTGGATGACTTCCATGTTGACTGGTCGGGTGGACAATTGCGCCTCCACAGGGAGGATCGACCATCCGGCCTGCATGCTTGAAGCGCTTGTTCAGGCGTCCTTGGCAGCGGCTCTGACCTGTTCGTCGCTGAGCATCCGCTTGCTGCCCTTGCCAGCGGCGAGCACGCGCTGAATCCGTTCCTCCGTGGCCTCGATGCCAAGGCCCTCGAGCACCCAGGTAACGTTGGAACGACCGCTCATGGGTCCAACTCGAATCACCTGTTCGAGACCGACCATGCTGGCCGGCACACCGCTGTAGACCATGTCTGCCAACTCGGCATTGCCCTTCTTGAAGGCTTTGATGACCGCGGCCGCGTGGACTCCCGTCCCTGTCTCGAAGGCATCCGCCCCGAGCACGGGGTAGTTGTGGGGGATGTCTACGCCGACAGCCTCGGCGCTGGCCCGCACGTATTCCGGGAGTCGACTGAGGTCATTGTCGATCCAGCCATTGAGCTTGCAGTTGACCAGGAGAAGATCCATCGGCGCGTTGCCTGCGCGTTCACCGATCCCCAAGGCGGTGCCGTGCACGCGTGTGGCGCCGGCCTCGATGGCGGCCAGACTGTTGGCGATCCCCAGATCCCGATCACGGTGACCATGCCAATCGATCCCCACCTCGGGATTGAGTGAGTTTGCCAGTTCCTTCACGAAGCGGATTACCGCAGCTGCACCCTGGGGCGTCGCGTGGCCGACTGTGTCGCAGACGCAGAGACGCTTTGCGCCGAGCTCGATGGCTTCGCTGAAGAGTGCGCGCAAGGTCTCCGGGTGGGCGCGGGAGGTGTCCTCGGTGACGTACATCACCGGCAACTGGTTATCCCGGCAGAAGTTCAATGCATCCCGCGTGTTCTTGAGCATGCCTTCGCGACTCCAGTCCTCGGCGTACTGCCGGATCTGGCTACTGCCGATGAAGGTGCAAACCTCGACTTCGATCCCGGCTCGCTGGCTGATCTCGACTACCGGTTCGATGTCCGAAACGACTGTGCGGCAGGCGACGTTCGCTTGGATGCGCAGCTTGTTGTCGGCGATCTCCTTCACGAGTCTGAGAATGTCCTCACGGGGCCGGCCACCGGCACCGGGGAGGCCAACGTCCGCGGTCTGGATTCCCAGCGCATCCATCAGATGCAGCAGCTCGAGTTTCTTCTCGATGCTGGGGTCCTTGACCGAAGGGGATTGCAGGCCGTCGCGGAGAGTTTCGTCGTCGAAGCTGAGTTCACGGACCACAGACTCGGTCCCAGCTTCTCGATTCCAGTCGTAGATGAGTTCGTCCACAGATGTCATTGGCAGGATTGTAGCCTCGGGGTCAGCCGGGTTCCCCTTGTGACCCCGAGGGAGCGCGATAACCTGTCGCATCTCCTGGTAAGCAGAGCAATGGAACTCCAGGATGAGGAAGCAAGGGCGGGCAGGATTCGGATGATCATCATGAAGTTCGGCGGGACTTCCTTGGGTACCGCCAGAGATATCCAGCGGGTCACGGAGATCGTTCGCGACAAGCTGGACCAGCGGCCGGTGCTGGTGGTCTCGGCGCACTCGGGTGTCACCGATGCCCTGGAGGCTCTAAGCAGATCTGCGCCCAGTGGAGATGTGGGTTGCAAGCTGGTCTTGGAGAGGCATGCGGCGCTGCTTTCAGAGCTGGGCCTCGAGGGAGGGATGCTCGATCCTCTCCATTCTGAGATGCAGGACCTGCTCAGGGGCATGAAGTTGGTCGGTGAGGCGAGTCCGCGAGCCAGGGACCAGCTACTCAGCTATGGCGAGCGCTGTTCGGCCAGGACTCTGGCCGCCTACCTGGTCAAGCAGGGGATTGAGGCCATGCCCGTAGATGCCTTCGATGCCGGTCTCCGCAGCGATAGCAACTATGGGCGAGCTCGCCCCCTGGAGGATGATGGGCGCATCGCCGACTTCATCGCCGGCCTCCCTGCCCTGCCGGTGATCACCGGTTTCATCGCCAAGGACGAGAAGGGCAATATCACCACTCTGGGTAGGAACGGTTCCGACTTCTCCGCCGCCCTCTTTGGCAAGGCGCTGGCGGTCGATGAGATTCAAATCTGGACGGATGTGGATGGGATCATGTCCGCCGACCCCAGTCTTGTGCCCAACGCGCGGCGCATCGATTGCATGAGCTTTGAGGAAGCGAGCGAGCTGGCCTACTACGGCGGGCGAGTGCTGCATCCGGCGGCCTTGCTACCTGCTATGGAGCGTTCGATTCCCGTGCGTGTTCTCAACACCCAGCGCTCGGGTTCACCGGGCACGGTGATCTTGCCCGAGGAGACGGAGGATCAGGGAGCGATTCGATCCGTGGTCTACAAGGAGGGCATCTTCCTCATCAACCTGGTCTCGCCCCGTATGCTGCAGCAACCGGGCTTCCTGGCACGGGCCTTCACCATCGCTGCGGAGCACGAGGTGGATGTGGATCTGGTTGCGACTTCTGTGGTGTCGATCACCATGTCGACGGACAGGAGCGCGAACTTGGAGGCCTTCGCCGCCCACTTGAGCGAGTTGGGCGAGGTTACTGTCGAGGGCGAGATGGCGCTTCTCTGCGTGGTCGGTCAAGGGATCGCCAGAGATCGTGGGGCTGCCGCTGCCGTCCTGACCACCTTGGCTGAGGCGGATCTTCGGGTGCGCGTG
>JAJFFD010000103.1 GCA_021776805.1 Planctomycetota bacterium | reverse complement strand
GGGGGACCAGGTGGTCGCGAGCATCCGCCAAGCCCTGGCGAAGCGTTAGATGAAACCCAGGATCTATTCGACAAGCTAATCCCGCTCGTGATGAAACACGAAGTGGACAAGTTGGTGGTGCTGACCTGGCGCCTGCGCCTGTTTTGGTAGACAGATGCCAACCGAGTTCTAGCCCGGCGGGAACAGCGTCTCCAAGAGGCCGCGCCAGACTGCCGACTCGCCGAAGGTGAACGATCCGAGCATCATGACCAGAATGAGCGAGAAGCCGATCCAGGTCGCCGGCTGAATGCGCTTCTCCCGCCTGATGTCATAGACCATGAGGGCAATCACGAAGCCAAGCTGGATCGGGACCGTAACCGGCGGGGGTAGACCGAGACTCATGACGAGTCGGAAGGCGGCAGGATTGAGGATCACGATGCCTGCCAGGGCCATGTAGCGCTTGTGTGCCTTGGGCTTCTTTCGCCGCAGGAACCCGGCGACAAAGCAGAGGGCGAAGCCGAGGATGTTGTTCAGGTTCACGTAGAAGAGCGCTGCCGGTGAGAGTACCGCCTCCGGCCGACCCCAGCGATAGAAGTCCACCGCCACGATCCAACTCGTCCAGATGACAGCAACGAATATGAGAATGCTGGCCATGCCCAGGCGCTGGTGCAGGCGTAAACGAGTCGGTGTTCGACCCAAACCGATGACTCCGCTCTGCACGACGACCAGGAGGTACCAGCTGGTCAAGAACGCCCCGTGCACCATGAAGCTGGTCGAGAGCGGCGCGTGCTCAGCGCTGCGCAGGTAGAAGCTCGGTGCAAAGCCGGTGAGCACGATGGCTAGGGCGGCCAGGGAGTAGAGGAGGAAGAAGGGTTCGCCGCGGTTCTTGTGACCCACTGTGCTCATCAGCGGCCGCCGAGAAAACGTGCGAATCGATCCCAGGCCGAGACCGCAAACCAACGGCAAACGCAACCAATCCGGTTGTTACTCACACCAACGCCCAGGTCAGCTCATGCTTGTTGCAGGACAAATGAAACAACTGCGAACCGGGAATCGCCGCAAAATCGGCGGCGGTCGCGTGATCGGTCTCGCCTTGGAACTTGATCGTGCACACAAAGCGACTGCAAGTTCCGGCGGCCATCCACTCCCGGACCAAGCGTAGAAGACGCTCCGGGTAACAGGCCATGTCGGAGAACAGCCAGTCGACCGGACCGAGTTCATCCGGCGCCAAGGCCCAAGCACTTTGTCGACGGGACTCAACCCGCGGCAACGAAGAGACACGCGGATCCAAAGGAGCCTTGTCGACGCTGATCACCCGCGCACCGAGCCCCTGCAGCACCCAGGTCCAGCCACCGGGGCTTGCGCCGAGATCAAGACAGACTTCACCAGGTGCCGGTCGCTGGCCCAACACGGTCAGCGCTTCCCAGAGCTTCAGGTAGGCCCGATTCGGTGGGTTCTCACGGTCCTCGACGAAGCGTGGCTCACCGTTGACGAATGGGCTGGAACAGTTCCCAGCGGCGATGATCCTGTCGCGTTCGACCAGCGTCCAGGATCCGAGCGGCGCCGACGGCGGGGCAGCAGGAAACACCAGCGGCTTGGCCGCAACATACGGCAGCTTGTCCTGAATCAGGGCAGCGCGGCCATGGTGAGCGCAGGAGTACAAGGCCCAGTTGCGCTGAATGGACCGCAGTGCACGGGCCCCATCGTTGACCGAGCCGATCCGCAGGGAGACCGGCTCGCGCCAAATGTTCTGAGCCCAGGCCACCGGTCGCGCAAGGCCGTCGGCGAGCACCAGACGATCGTGCACGGCGACCACGTCACCGAGTTCGTCGACCACCTGCTGAACGAATCCGGGCGCCGCCAGGTATGCGGTCTGGCCGAGAGGCTGCGCAGCAGGCGGGACGGAATCGGTCACCTCAATGACTCTAGCCGAGTGCGAAGTCAGGACAAGACAGGGTCAACTGCAAGCTCATCTCGGCTGGGTACAATTTGAAGCTGTGGGCACAGCTCCAGAGAGTGCCGGGGCAGAAGTCAAATTGATGCAGAACCACGCAGGGGTCGTATTGCCCACCCATCCATCGATGTCCGGGTGAACGGCACACATCGGAAAAGCCCTCCCCCGCGAAGCTTCCGCATGCCTCTGAGCCGGCAATGACCCACAGTCGGAGTTCTTTCGAGAAAGCTGAGCTTTCAGGGCCGGCGACTCGCCATCACCTCATCCATCCCGAGATAGCGCCAATCGGCATTCATGTACCAACGTCGCTCCTTGGGCATGCGCAGTTCGCCGATTCTCTCGATGCCGCTGAAAACGATGGTCTCGCCATCGCGAGATGGATCCGCGCGATCGAAGCGACAGCCGCGCATGGCTGCCGTCTCCGGGTCGAAGTAGAAGGTCCAAATATCCGTGCCAACTTCCGGTGGATAAGTGATGCGCAGTGCGAGCACTGAACTCCCTTCGAGCTCATCTTGCTGCACCTCGGTCTCAATCATGGCGCGCTCCCCTGGAAGGTTCATCGGCATGCCCGCAAGAAAGCCCATGTAGTTGCGCCAGAAGAGACCATCTTCTCGATCGAGAACCATACGGCCGCCGACCTCTGCGCTGTACTCGCTGTCGCCGTCGACCTTTGCCTGGACGACACCGTTCACCACCCGGTATTCCAATTCCATGCCGGCTCTCTGTCCACGCATGGCGAAGTCACCATTGCTAGCCATCTCGATCGCGTAGGGTACTGGCTCGCGATTCGGGCGCTTACTGACCCAAGAGAAGCTCAGGTCTTGACGCCCCCAGCTTCCCGCTGGGTCATGAAACTGAACCGCACGGGCCAAGAGTTCCTCGGCCGGAGTAAGCCGGTTTTTTGCGATGGAGCGAGCGCTCTGACAGGCAACCAAGACGAAGGGAACAAGAACAACAAGGCAGCGAGATCTGCTGGTAGACATGATCATTCCTGGTCCGCAGCCGGCGTCGGCCTGATTGAGCAGCTGGTCCTTACAGGCACGAGGCGAGCTAGGAGAAGGCCCAGCACGGCACTTATGAGTATCGCCTGGCTAAGACCCGCGAACTGCTGAAGAGCGAAACCGATGGCGAGAGCTAGAACCACGACCGCGATTCTCCGGGGTGACTTGAGGGCTCAAAGCATGGCCGCCAATGATATGGAAGGAGCCATGGATCAGTCACTAGCATTTCAAGCAAGAGCCACCTTCGCTCAGACCTCGCTGCAAGAGGATTTCATCAGCGACTGACCACGGTCGCTTCGCCAGCGTTGCTGAAGACGATGTTGCCCGGGTTGGCACCGAAGTCGATGACTCCGGCCTGGAAGTAGAGGGGCAGACCGATCACGCTCGGCATGCTTGGGATGTCCAGGCGCCAGAAGGCCCTGCCGCCCAGGTTGTAGAGCATGAAAGTCTTGCGCACGCTGACGTAGAGCTTGCATCCGGTGAAGCCGAAGGGAGTCGCGTCCAGGGGCAGGGGCACTCCACTCATCTCGGTCTTCGACAGACCGAAGATGCCGAAGGGTGTGCTGTTGAAGGCTCTCGGCAGGCCGGAGACCTCCAGCCCGTAACTGCTACCCAGGTGCGGGGCTTCGCCAGCCTCGCTGCCGAGACGCGGAATGCCGGCCGTGCCTGCGCAGCCATTTCCAAAACTCAAGAAGGTTCCGGGACTGCTGCAGAAGGCGTATGCAGCGCCCACGTCGACCTGGTCGAGTCGATCTCCGATCGGATCTCCGACCAAGAGCCTGTTTCCGCTGATGGCGACCGCGCTGCCGAATAGACCACCAGGCACGCCGTTGCCGACAACCACCTCCAGTCCGGAGATCTTCTGCACCTGGCTCCAGTTACCTTCCGCGTCCCGCGAGTACTTGTACGCCGAGCCATTGCCCGCGTCCTTGTGTGCCCCGATCAGCGCCTGATTCCCATCCAGGGCGACGGAGATTCCGAACTCCGCGCCCTGAATGAAGGGCGCCGCCAGCTTGGCCTCTTGCGTCCAGTTGCCCAACCCATCCCGCTCGAAGACGTAGGCTCTGCCAAGGCCGGCGGATCTCCGGGTTCCGATCAAGGCCCGATCGCCGCTCAGGGATACTGAATAGCCGAACTCGTCGCCGGCGGCTCCATCGTCCGGAGCCAAGACCGCTTGCTGCGTCCAGTTGCCAAGCGAATCCCGCACAAAGACGTATGCCGATCCGATGCTGCCATTCCTGGCATTGGCCCCGAGCAAGGCTGTGTCGCCACTCAAGGATACGGCGATGCCGACCTGGCGAGCAGCCAGGGGATCGCTCGGGACAAGCTTGTCCTCTTGTGTCCAAGTGCCATCCGAGTTCCGCTCGAAGACATAGGCCGAGCCCGATTCCAGGCCCCCGCCCGGATGATTGTCGAAGACCGCACCGACCAGGGCCCTGTTGCCACTCAGGGATACGGAGATCCCGAAGGCATCAGCGATTTCCGCATCGTCAGCGGTCAACTTGTCTTGTTGGGTCCAGTTGCCAAGGGAGTCGCGCAGGAAGACGTAGGCAGCTCCCGAATCCGGCAACGATGGCGGGCCATCGCGCATGGCACCGACCAGGGCCGTGTCACCACTCAGAGAAACCGAGTAGCCAAACTGGTTGCCGTCGATGCCATCATCCGGGGTCAGCTTCCCTTGTTGGGTCCAAGTCCCGTCTTCAGCTTGCATATGCACGTAGGCCGAACCTGGGACGAAGCTGTTGCCATCGGCACCACCGGTGGCGCCGATCAGGGCCGTGTCCCCATCCAGGGCCAGAGACTGGCCGTAGTAGTCCCCGAAGGCACCATCATCCGCGATGAGCTTGCCGAGGCAGAAAACGAAGGCCGAGCCTGAATTCGATCCGGCATCTGCATCGCCGTAGGCTCCGACGAGCACTGTGTCCCTACTAATCGAAACAGCCCCTCCGAAGTAGTCGTTCGCTTCTCCGTCGATATCCATCAACTTCGCGCGCTGGGTCCAGCCACCCATCCCATCCCGCATCA
>JAJFFD010000102.1 GCA_021776805.1 Planctomycetota bacterium | reverse complement strand
ATGATTCTCCCACTCTCATCGAATCTCGCACCTCCTCCAGCTTGACAGAGCCGAATTGAGATGCTGGAAGATCTCGGTAGAGCTTGAGGAGAGGCTTTACTGCCTGAACAAAGGAATCAAACTCTCCATCCGGACTCCCATCTGGGTTCCGATACTTCTTCCGCGCATCCTTCAAAAATGTGCGGACTACTTCCTCGACGGTGAATGATTGCTTGGGCGGTTCGGGCTCGTGGCGGTCTCGGTGGGGTATGAGTTCCCCAGCCGTCACTTTGGCTCCGATCTCGTAGTACCTTCGCCAGCTTGCTGTCGAGTCTGCCTTTCCCAGGTAGATTTGCCTACGAGTCCCGTCGGGATCTCGGACGTAGGTGTAGGCAGTTCCCCATCGAGAGTGCCTGATGTAGGGGAGTCGTTTGGACTTGGGTTGCTCGGACATGGAGTCTCCTTTTGATGTTGAACAACATCAGGATTTGGAGTTCCCAGCCGCGTTCCGCCTGTAAGCGGAAGTGCCCAAGTCATTGAGATCGACAGAGTTTGAAATGGTCGGGCTGCCCGGATTCGAACCGGGGATCTCCTGCTCCCAAAGCAGGCGCGTTACCAGGCTTCGCTACAGCCCGTTGTTCGACGACGAAATGGCCTCACAACAAGGCGCGGGAGTCTAGGTATCCCGGCTCCCCTAAGCAAGGGCTCGCGGCTGCCAATCCTCGCAATCCCGGGGGTGCTTCACCACAAGATCCTCCTGCCTTGCGTGGTCGATCTGATCCTGCCGAGGCCCGGCTGGGCGCTGTTGATCCCCCGGGACTGGCTGTCGAGCAGCTAGGACAGGGCCATCGCCAAGTTAGGACTCCTGGCCTGTATCGATGTCGGAGCGGGTGCCTCGAACCGACCAGCCCGTAGACAAGCCGACTACGAACCAGCCCACTGCCAGAATCCCAATGGCGAAGAGTGTGTCGCCCGGAACGCGAAGCCAACGCAGTATCTGGAGCGTCGGGTCTTGCATGAACTCGGCGCTGCGGGCGTACCACATGCCCGATTCGACGCTGGCCCAGGTTTGGGCCAAGCCAACGGGCAGCAGGCTTAGCACGATCATCAAGAGCAGTCCGATGTTCATCGACCAGAAGCCGAAGGCTAGCACGCCCGTTCGCCATTGCTGGCGCATAAACAACCCACGCAGACAGAACAGGGTCAAGCCGATGCCGAGCATGCCGTAGACCCCAAAGAGAGCAGCGTGCGCGTGCAGGGGCGTGGTGTTGAGGCCCTGCATGTAGTAGAGCGCGATAGGTGGGTTGATCAAGAATCCGAACAGTCCAGCGCCAACGAGATTCCAGAAGGCCACGGCGATGAACCAGTAGATGGGCCACTTGTAATTGCCGAGCCACTTGGTCGCGCGGGCCATCGACAAGTTCTCGTAAGCCTCGTAGCCGATCAAGACCAAGGGCATGACTTCGAGTGCGCTGAATGTGCCGCCCAGCGCGATGATGATCGGTGAGGTGCCTGTGAAATAGAGGTGGTGAAATGTGCCTAGCACGCCACCGAAGATGTAGAGGGTCGTGGTGAAGAGAACTGCTGCGGTGGCTGAGCTCACGCGAAGCAGGCCGAGGCGAGTGAATATCAGCGCCAGGACGACCACAGCGAAGACTTCGAAGATCCCCTCGACCCAGAGGTGCACGACCCACCAACGCCAGTATTCGGCCACGGCCAGGTTGGTGTGCTGGCCCCACATGAATCCCGCTATGTAGAACAAGGCGATGCAGGCCGCCGAGAGCAGGAAGAACGCCACCAGTTGTCGGCTCTCGCCCGTGCCCCTGCGCAGCATTGGTCGCAACGCTGCCGTCATCAGTCCCAGCCAAACGAAGAGACCGACTGCCAGGAAGATCTGCCAGAAGCGTCCCAGATCGACGTATTCAAATCCTTGGTGACCGAACCAGAAGTTGAGCACGCCAGCGAGCTGGTGGTGGATCGCCAAGGCTTGCCCAAGCATCGAGCCGCCGACGATGATCCCGAGGCAGATGAACAGGAAGTTTACGCCTGCACGTTGCCAACGCGGCTCGTGCCCCGACACCGCCGGCGCCAGAAACAAGCCGGTGCCGAGAAAGGCGGTCGCGATCCAAAAGATGCCGAGCTGGGTGTGCCAGGTGCGCGCCAACGTGTACGGCAACCATTCCGACAAGGGGATGCCGTAGAAGCCATTGCCCTCGACGCCGTAGTGCGCCGTGATGACCCCAACGATCATCTGCAAGATGAGGATTGCACCGATCAGCCAGAAGTACTTGAGCGTGGCGCGCATCGACGGAGTGACCGTCATATTCAGCAGCGGGTCGCTAGCCGGGGCGACATTCTCATCCTGCCAACGGCGTCGGCGCGAGGCGTAGAACCAGGACAGCCAACCGATGCCGCCCAATAGCAGCACGAAGCTGAATACCGACACCACTACCAGCAGACCGGTGGGACGATTCCCCACCAGGTCCTCCGGAGGCCAGTTGTTGGTGTAGGTGATTTTGCTATCGGGTCGCTCGGTGACGCAGGCCCACGAAGCCCAGAAGAAGAAGGCCGTGAGTTGATCAACGCTGGCGTCGTCTTTCACCGTGCGCGCCGGCATGGCGAAGTCCTCGCGCATGTCATGCAAGGCCGGATCGTCGCCGAAGAGGCTGCGGTGGTGGTCGCGAATCGCGGCGATGGCCAGAGCGCGTTGCGGGGAGATCGTCAGGGTCTCGTTGGCCGCGTCGTAGGTATTGGTCCTCACCTCCACCTGCAACCGGGCCGTCATCGACGCTTGTTGCTCGGCGCTGAGCTCGTCAAAGGTCTGGCCCGGATTCAACTGGTCGGCCCAGTATGCGAGCAGCCAGACGGCCTCGCGGTGAACCCAGTCAGCGGTCCAGTCCGGTGCGGTGTAGGCGCCGTGGCCCCAGACCGAGCCCAGTTCTTGCCCGCCCATGGCGCGCCAAACGTCCTGGCCATTGCGGATGTCGTCGCCGCTGAGCACGAGCTCGCCGTCCGTAGTGACCACGCGCTCGGGAATCGGTGGCGCTGCCTGATAGACATCGCTTCCGAAGTACAGCAAGGCCCCGACCATGATGACAGCCACCAGCACGAGGGTGACCCAGAGATTCCGGGTCGGTGATGAGGGGCTCTTGTCTGTCATAGCGACCTTTCTCGGCGTCAAAGGGCGCCTTTGTTTGCACGCACGAGGCGCGGGAGTCTAGGTATCCGAGCCCCGCTCAGCAAGGTTTCCCAGCTGCCCATCCTCGCAGCAGCAATCGCCAGAGCCTAGCATCAACTCATGCGCCAACTTCTCCCTGCCCTCCTAGTTTCCCTCCTCGCAGCATGCACCTGTGCCAATAAGAAGGCCGCTGCCAACCAGCCAGACCAAGCGGATCAAACCCTCCGCGCCGCCGTCTACATCGAGGCGGAGTATGACGAAGTCTGGCGGCGATTCACCGAAGCGGCTGCCTATGCAGACTGGTATTCAGCCCCCTGCCGCGAGTTTGGCGAGGCTCCTGGCGATGCCATCATCTGGGGCAACGACGAGCGCGAGTTCTATCGCGGCAGCCTCCGCTACATCGAGAAGGGCCGCGGACTCAGTCACAGCTTCCAGTTCGTGGGTTTCGACTTCGATGAGCCGCCGACCCCGGTGGAGATCGAGATCCTCGAGTTTGGAGAAACTGTCCTGGTCTCCCTGCGGCACGACTGCAGCGGGGCCCCGCGTAGCTATGCCATGATCACGCCGGTGGGCTGGCTCAAGTCCCTTAGCCGGCTGAAGACCCTGCTCGAGACCGGGCAGCCCATGCCCTGGCCAGGGGAAATGTCAGGCTCCGGCGCGCCGTGATCGCGGAAGAATCTGCGCATAGAAGAGTCTTTGGACTCGGCTTTCTTGGCTAGAGAGCCCCAGAGTCACGGGCTTTGCCGTCCGGAGACTGCCATGGCAGGGGGGCTTGGCGACAAGTCTTGGCGCGCAAGGAAGGTTGCAACATCGAGGCGGGGGGGCTTTGCCGATAGCTTGAAGACCCATTCCATGCCCAAGTCCGAGGCAAAGACCCGCGTTGCCCTGATCGGGGCAGGATTTATCGCCCAGGTGCACCTGCAGGTGATGCGTCGCTGTGCGCATGCTGAGATTGTGGCGATTTGCGATGCAGACCTGGGGCGGGCGCAGGCCCTGGCTGGCAGGCACGGAATCGAGCAGGTCTACGGCTCGGTTTCGGATCTGCTGCGGGCGAACTCGGTCGATGCGGCGCACA
>JAJFFD010000101.1 GCA_021776805.1 Planctomycetota bacterium | reverse complement strand
GCATCCTAGACCCGCCCACCGACCTGTCAATCCGCGCCAAGACCTGGTGCACCGAGGCCGGTCTTGGCCTCATCAGAGGATCCAAGCTTCAACGGCGTTGGTCAACGTGAGGCCTTCTGTCCCAGCTGGATCAAGGACGGCAGCCTGCATATTCAGGTTGAACCCGAGGAAGGCGTTGTCGACCGGGATAGGAACCTGAATGGAGAAGGTCCCCGCACCAGGAACCCCTGGCGCACCCCCCAGCAGAATTGGCACAGCCAGCTCGATGGGATCAATGAGCAGCGTTCCTCCCGCCAAGGGAATGGCTGCCTTCGAAGCAGGACCGCCCAAGGCCAAGACGCCAACGCTCCCGCCGAGACCGTCAGAAACGCATAGAGTGAAGGTGCTGCCGAGAGTCAGGCTGTCCGTGCCATCAAGACGAGGAGAAATGCCTCCGGAGCCGGCAGTTGCATCACCGTAGGTTTGGGCACCGAAGGGAATGGTGAAGAAAATATCGAGGCCCGCGTAGCTGCTGCCTTCCGCCCAGACCGTGTAGAGAGAATCTCCTGAGGATGTGATCTGAGGAGCACTTGAGTAAGCCAGAATGTCTTTGTCGGCATTCAGCCACACATCCGCGTCTAGCCACGACGCTCCCCCATCCAAGGATCGATTGAGGTAAATATCAGATGGATTCCTAGCTCTTGTTTCCTCCCAGACCACACAGACCGCCTGTCCAGATGAGGCAACTTGTGGGCCTGTCGATAGGCCGGTCCCTGGGGCGTTTGTATCCAGACGGATGTCAGATGCGAGCCACGAGCTACCGCCATCGTGTGATCGATTGAAGTAGATGTCGGCGAGAGTAGGGAGGTCAGATCTGCGATCCCACCAAACGACGTAGACTGAGCTACCTTCCGCGGAGAGGAAGGGAGCACCAATAAAGTCGTTACCCGGGGCATCCGTATTGACCCGAACCTCCTCCGATAACCAGGAATCGCCTGCATCCAGTGAGCGATTGAAGTAGACATCTTCGCCCTCCGGGAGACTCGGTAGTGGCCAGTTCCGCGGATCCTTCCAAGCCACATACACCGAATCGCCTTCAATGGCAAGCTGAGGAGAATTGGCCCGAGAAGACGCGGAGTCGACGCGAATTTCGGCAGGCAACCAAGTCACGCCTCTATCCAAGGAGCGATTGAATTGGATGCCCTTCCTCTTCCAACAGACGAAGATTGAATCCCCTGACACGGCAAGCTGAGGTGTATCAGACTGTGCTTCCCCAGCTGGAAACGTCTCAAGCCGCAAATCTTCTGCCATCCAGGTCTGTCCACCGTCCAAGGATCGATTGAAGTAAATGTCTGCTCTGAACAGCCCGCGAAATGGTCTGACTCGATCATCTTTCCAAACTAGATAGACACGGCCATCCAGTGTCGCCAGCTTTGGCTCACGAGACTTCCCCTCCAGAGGCAAACCGGTGGCCTGTTCTATGGGCGTGTGGTCAATCCTCAAGTCTTGCTCCATCCACGTCGAACCCGCGTCGTCTGAGCAATTGAAGTAGATGTCTTCAAACCCACGACGGAAGTCCACCCAGGCAACGTAGACAGAATCGCCATCTACGACGATTTGCGGATCGCGCGAGTCACTTTGACCAGGGTCGTCAGTATTTAGCCGTACGTCTGAATCGAGCCAGGTAGCTCCTCCGTCGAGAGAGCGAGTGAAGTAGATGTCAGGTCTTCCCAACGACCGGCGATCCATCCAGACGACGTAGACCGAGTCACCGTCGGCTGCCATTCTCGGTTCGTCGCCAACAGCGAAGCCAGGTGTATCCGTGCTCAATCGGGTCGCGGGTTTCTTCTGCGCACTCACTCCTAGGGCTAGCAGCGCGATTCCCATCCCAATTCCAGCTCCCACTCGCATCCATCGCCAGAACATCTCGCGCATCACTCCTTCACTCCTGGTGGGGCAGGTGCGCGCATCCTAATCCAACCCACCGACCTGTCAATCCGCGCAGTCTAACCCAGCACCTTCACCCAACCTGACAACACCGAGCCAGGCTCCCCCCCCTCACTTCCACCGAAAGATCCGCAGCGCGACTACGAAGGAGATCAGACCGATCACTACCAGAATCAGCATCGGCAGCAGCGCAGAACCCAAACTCTCCCCGCCCAACATCACATCCCGATAAGCATCATTCAGATGCGTCAGCGGCATGGCCTGCACCAAAGGCTGCAGCACCTCAGGAAAGCGCTCATTGCTGAAGAAGCTGCCCCCCAACAACCACATGGGCATCATCACCATGTTCGCCACGCCCGACAGCCCCTCCACCGTGCGCACTCGGCTCGCCACCAAGAGCCCCAACCCGGAGAAAGAAAGCGCCCCCAGCAGAGTGAGTAGGAAGACCGTCAGAATCGACCCGCGCAGAGGAACATCGAAGGCAAGCCAGCCAAAGAGAATGATCACGAAGGGCGCCGGCAGCGACAGCAACACCCGGGAAGAGACAAAACCGAGAAGGAACTCGGAACGGCGCATGGGCGTCACCGTCAACCTGCGCAACAAATGCCGCGTTCGCATCTGCACCAGATTGCCCCCCACGCCAAACATGCCGGCGCCGAGCAGATTCAATCCCACCAGTCCCGGAATCAAGAAGTCGATGTACCGCGCCCCCGGCTCGGTCACCGCTTCGATGCGCGGTCCAGCTGTCTCCGACTCACCTGCCAGCAATCGCTCCAGGTGAAAGCGCGCCAACTCCGAACCCGGTCGACGGGGATCGATGCGCAGGCTCGGGTCCTCCCGCGAACCCTGCAAGAGCAGATCGAACTCGCCCATACTCAGGGCTCGTTCTGCTGCGTCCGCTGGGCGAACTTCGATCTCCACCCGGCCGTTGTCCTTCTCTAGAAGATCCGCGAAGGCAGCCTGGGATGTTTCCGGGATCACCACCCGCACCGCCCCCGGTTCCGAGGAGCTGAAAGCGATCCCGAGCACCACCGCCATCACCAGCGGGAAGCCATAGGTCCAGAAGATCGCCTCGGGTGTGCGCAGATACTCACGGAGGGAAGTGACCGCTACCTGCTTGATGACAGAGGGCCTCACTTCCGCGGCTCCTCATCCCGAAGGTGCCTACCTGTGTGGTGCACAAAGACATCGTCCAGACTGACGTGCCTGGTGCTCAGACCGGCAAGCTCGATGTTCTTCTCACGCAAAAGCGAAAGGATTGCCGGCAGGGCGACATGGGGCTCTTCGACTGTGAGATTGAGCTCGTCACCGAGGGAGGTAGATTCGCGCACTGAAGCCAGGGAGCTGAGCTCTGCAGCTTGCAGACGCTCGCCGATTCCCGGAGCTTCGAGACTGACCACATGTCCTGCCCCGAGCTCGGCGATGAGCTGCTTGGGGGAACCGAGGGCGATGCAGCGTCCATGGTCGATGATCATCAGCCGATCGCAGAGGGTCGCCGCCTCTTCCATGTAGTGGGTCGTCAGGAGGAGGGTGCCTCCACCTTCGCGGAAACTGCTGATGACCTCCCAGAGGCGCATGCGTGATTGCGGATCGAGACCGGTGGTCGGCTCATCGAGGAAGAGCAAGTCCGGATAGCCGATGAGCGCGCAGGCGACCGCGAGGCGCTGGCACTGACCGCCGGAGAGATTCTGGTAACGCTGGGTGGCCTTCTCCTCGAGGCCGACCAACGCGAGGAGCTCGGGCAGAGGCATGGGCTTGGCGTAGAAGCTGGCAAAGAGCTCGAGTAGCTCGAGAACGGTGAGCTTCTCGAAGAACTTGGTCTCCTGCAGAGAGACTCCGATGCGTTCGCGGATGCCCTGTGAGTCCTCGCCCCAGCTGCGACCGAGAATGCGCACCTCTCCCGAGGTCGGTTCTTCGAGTCCTTCGCAGATCTCCACCGTGCTGGTCTTGCCAGCGCCGTTTGGTCCGAGCAGTCCGAAGATCTCGCCGCGCTCGACCTGGAGGTCGAGGGCATCGATGGCGCGTACATCCCCTTCCTTCGCCTTGTAGACCTTGGTCAGCTGGCGAAGCTCGATGGCGGAGCCTGCCGCCGCATCGCTCACCGGGGGAAGGCCCCCGGCACGCCTGCATCCACAGGCAAAGTCGCTCCCGTGGTCGGCGTAGTTTCAGCGGCGAAGAAGAGCACCGCATTGCCCACGTCACGCGGGGATACTTCCAGCTTGAGCAGGCTGCGATCGCGATAGAATTCGCGCAGGCCACTGGGGTCGAGCTGGCGAGAACGCATGCGCTCGGGTCCTACCTCGTCCCAGAGACCGCTGCTGATCTCACCGCCAAAGACCGCGTCCGCGTTGACCATATTGACGCGCACGCCGAGAGGGGCGAGCTCGAGAGCGGCAACCTTGCCGAGTTGGTGCGCCCCGGCCTTGCTCGCCGAGTAGGCGCCGAAGCTGGCCCCCGGCTGAAAGACGTTCTTGCTGGCTTGGACGATGACCGTTCCGCCCGTGCGTTGCTGCAGGAAGATCCTTGCAGACTCGCGTAAAACCGTGAGGGTGCCGGTGAGGTTCACATCGACAACCTTGCGAAACTGATCCAGGTCCATCTCCGCGAGCTCGCTCACGTGGGCGATGCCCGCGTTCGGCACCAGGATATCCACACCGCCGTAGCGGCGAGTCGTTTCGGCGAAGGCAGTGGCCACCGAGTCCGCATCGGTGACGTCCAGGACCGCCAGGCCAAAGTCGCGTTCAGGGAAGTTCTGTGTGAGCAGTTCGCCAGCCTTCTTCAGTTGTTCCTCGCTGCGGTCCGTGAGCATGACCTGGGCACCGTTCTCGAGGAGGACTTCGGCGATGCCGTGGCCGATGGCGCCACCAGCCCCGGTAATCAGAGCAACCTTGCCAGCGAGCAGAGGGGATTTCTTCTTGCCGAGCTTGGCCTGTTCCAAGGACCAGTACTCCATCTCGAAGAGGTCCTCGAGAGAGAGATCGACATACTTGCCGATGGCTGCAGCCTGGGCCTTGGCGCGGACCGTGTGCTCGGCGAGATCCGCGGCGACAGTGGCAGCCTTCTTGTTGGCGCCAAAGGCAAGCAGACCGACTCCTTCGACCATGAGCACCCGTGGATCCGGGTCGAGCATGATGAACTCGCCAGCCTTTTTCTTGGCGACGCAGCCATCGAAGTAGGCCTTGTACTCACTGCGGTATTGGTCGAGCCTCGCCTCGACGGCGCTGCGGTCTTGCGCCTCGCTCAGGCTCAGGTGCAGGTACGGACCCTTGGTGCGGATCACGTGATCAGGAGTGATTGGTCCTGTCGAAAGGAGTGCAGGGGCATCCGCATGCGCGGCGAATGCGAGCAAATCATCAGCGCAACGCCAATCAGCGATGACGCGCTCCTGACCCTTGTTGCGCGCGAGGGCACCGCGAAGGATCGGGAGGACCTTGGCGGCGTTTTCTTCGGCTGCTTTGACACTCGTCTTGGCCGGACCAGCGAGCATGGGCACGACCTTCTTGGTCGCTGCGGCGATCGCGCCTTCGGTGCAATCGACAAAGTGAATCATCCGCTCATAGCTTGTCCGGGCATCTTCAGCGAAGGAGAAGATGCCGTGCTGCAAGAGCATCACACCCTCGCAGCCAGGCTGAGCTTCGCAGGCATCCGCCACCGCTTTGGCCAGAGGAAAGCCGGGCATGATCCAAGGGAGAATAGCAACCTTGTCCCCGAGGGCATCGCGCATGCGCTTTTCCCCGTCCGGCTGGTTGCCGAGGATGAGCACCGCATCCGCATGGCTGTGGTCGACGAACTTGGCCTCGAGGAAAGCGTGCAGCAAGGTCTCCACGGATGGATTGGGCGCCTTCGCGTCACCGAGGTGCAGGCGCAACTGGTTGACCATCTCCTCGTCACTCAGCGCATCGAGGGCACGCAATCTGCGCAGCCCCGCCATCTGCAGCCCTGGCAGTCCCGCCGGCTCGATGTCCACCAGATCCCAACCACTGCCCTTCACACAGATGGCCTCATAGGGCTCGCCAAAGAGGTCCTTCAGCTCGGTCTTCACCGAAGTATTGCCACCGCCGTGCATGACCAGGTCATGGTCACGACCGATGAGGCGGGAGCTGTACACGCGGAGGGCCAGATCTTCACCGTGCTCGCCAAAGCAGTCGACGAACTCGGCAGCCTCCTTATCGTTCCAAAGGCTCTTCATGGGGGCGGCTGTCTTACAACCTCAGCCCCCGCGAAGCCAGCGGAGCAGCTCCTCCATGTCTCGGGGCAGGGGGGCTTCGAAGCTCATGTCCTCATGAGTGCGGGGGTGCTTGATGCCCAGACGCATGGCGTGCAGGCACTGTCGGCCCGGATCGGGCGCGGCCTCGGGCAGGGCACCGGTCCGCACATTGCGGGAGCGATAGACCCGGTCCCCCACGATCGAATGTCCGATGCTCATCAAGTGCACGCGGATCTGATGGGTACGCCCGGTCTTGGGTAGGCAGCGCAGATAGCAATGCTCGGCGAAACGCTCGATGACCTCGTAGTAGGTGCTCGCCGCTTTCCCACCCTCCTGCACCACGGTCATGCGATCCCCCATGCGCGGATGGGTAGCGATCATGCGCTCCACGTAATCCGAATCGAAGCGCGGATTCCCGAAGGCGATGGCTCGATACTCCTTCTGGGTGGTTCGAGCTTTGAATTGGCTGCGAAGGAAGTGCGACGCCTCGTCGGTCTTGGCGAGGACCATGACGCCGGTGGTGTCCTTGTCCAGGCGATGAACAATTCCGGGGCGATCCTCGCCGGCCGCGATGCTCAGTCGCTCACCGCAATGGCGAGTCGCCAGGTCGGCAATGTTCGGCTCATGGCTGTGGTGGCTACTCGGTCGATGCGCAGCGATCCCGATCTGCTTGTTGATGACGAGCATGTGTGGGTCCTCGAAGAGAACCTTCAATTCCTGCGACCATTCGGACGCGGGCGGCGACGTCTCCTCTGGTGGCAGCAGGCCCGGTGAGAAACGTACCTCCTGCCCGGGCTTGAGATAGGCGCCAGCCTTCAGCACTCGACCGTCCACTTCGACACCACCGGCCTTGATCAAGAGCTTGGCTACGGAGCGGGAGCCAAGCTCCGGTTGCTGAGAAAGGAAGACATCCAGACGGACTCTCTCCTCCTCGTCTTCGACCCGTCTTGAATGAGTTATCTGCTCGGCTTCGCTCATGTGCTGCTGGGCTTCACGGGCAAATGTGCTGATCCTGGCCCGCGCCCAGGTTACGCTCCGGCCCGTAAACCTATCCCTTGGGGGGATCCATATGGTCGATTTCGTGGGCGGCACCCGTCGAGCTAAGGCAGGCGGACGTGTTCTGGTGGTCGATGACGAGCCCAGCATGCTGGACGCACTGCATAAGGTGCTCAGCCGCGCTGGCTACCAGGTCACATGCCTGGACGGACTCGAGGCAGCGAAGAATGCCCTTGTCGAGGGAGAGTTCGAGCTGGTTCTCACCGACCTCTATCTGGGGGATAGCGACCTGGGCTACGAGATCGCCGCTACTGCCAGTGGCCTGCAGCCACGGGTACCAGTGATCCTCTTGACCGGCCGCCCCAGCTTCGACAGCGCCTGTGAAGCCCTACGCAGCCAGGTTCACGAGATCCTGGTCAAGCCCATGGAGCCTGAAGCCCTCCTCTCCGTCTGCCGCAATACCATTCAAGCAGCGGCGATGGAGCAGACGCAGCGCCTTCTCGAGGGGCAGAACCGGGTGCTCGCCACAGTCGTGCCGCGGATGATCGAGGCCAAGGACCCCACTACCTGTGGTCATTCGGAGCGGGTGGTCGGCTACGCCGAGAAGCTCGCCCAGCTCTGCGGGGTGGAGGAAGAGGACCGGGACGCCCTGCGCCTGGCAGCCCTTCTCCACGACATTGGCAAGGTTGGCATTCCGGAGGAGATCCTCTGCAAGCAGGGGCCCCTTGATCCGAAGGAGCGCGAGGTCATCAATACTCATCCAAGAATGGGCTACGAGATCCTCGAATCCCTGGCTGAGAGCGACAAGGTCCGCGATTGGGTCTATCAGCACCATGAACGCTGGGACGGCAAGGGTTACCCCCAGGGCCTGGGCGAAGAGGATGTCGCCCTTCCCGGGCGCATTCTCGTGCTAGCGGAGGTCTATGACGCTCTGGCCGAAGAGCGCTCCTACAAACCAGCCTGGCCCGTGCCCAAGATCATCGGCTTCTTTCGCGAACAGGCCGGCAGCCACTTCGACCCCGAACTGGCCGGGATCGTGGCCAATGGCCTCGAGAATGAGGGCAAGGGCTTCTTTGCCCCTGAAGCGGGGATGCTCTTCTAGGCCGCGATGCTGGATCTACGATCCGACCATAACAGGGCAGTTTCCGGGGACGGGGCCAGGCTGGGGCTTGGCAGCCGATAACCCCGGACTACCATAGGGCGGTCGTCCGCCGAGACTCGGGCAGCCTGCCCGAGCAATTTCAGACCCCCTGCGTCAACCGCCCAGCAAAGCTATGAGAGCGATGCGTCGAATCGTGCCGCACAAGGCATCTTTCTATCTATCAACCACCCTGGGCCTGGGACTCTGCCTCTCGGCAACAGCCCAGTCCAAGTCGAGCAGCGAGAAGTCACCGAAGACAGCTGCCGGAGAATCGATCTCGGCGAAAGCCAATGACGAGATCGCCTTCCCCAGCGAGATGCTCCGCGTCCCCAAGGGCAAGGTTGCCCTCGGCTCGGACGCCAAGGACTACATCAAAGAACTGGAGACTATCGGGCGCACGTCGCGCTCCCAGATCAACGACATGCGCCGCTGCATGTCGGAGCTGGGCGAGTCCACGGTGCCGGTCGAAGCCTTCTACCTGGGCAAGTTTCCGGTCACCAATGAGCAGTACAAGATCTTCGTGGAAGAGACTGGCAGCCGCTATCCATTCGATTGGTGGCGGCACGGTCGCGAGGATTCTTTCCGCGAGCACCTCCAAAAGATGAACGAGGAGATGAAGGACGTGGAGGGCTCCAAGGATCTGTTTTACTGGCAGGTCCATTGGAAGGAGCTCCCCTACGCCATCCCGGAGAGCAAGAACAGCTCGGTCAAGGGCACGATGGAGAAGTTTCCTGTCACCTGGGTCTCCTGGGATGACGCGGTGGCCTTCGCCGCCTGGGCCGGCATGCGCCTGCCCACCGAAGCGGAGTGGGTCTACGCTGCCAGCGGCCAGGAGCGCCGCAACTATCTCTGGGGCGAAGACCCGGAAGAGATTCCCATCAAGCGCGGGTCACGCTACGACCGCCCATGGCCCGTTGGGCACTGGTCGGAGAAGGCCGCCGGCCCCTTCGGCCAGCAGGACATGGTCCTCGGAGTCTACGAGTGGATGGGCGACGCTGGCTTCTTCTCCCTGGTCGACACCAAGGAGTACGAGAAGCAGCGCAAGGCCCTCCTCAAGGATAAGCGCTTCAGGGACAAGGACGACCGGGACGTCAAGAGCATCCTCAACTACCGCCCCAAGTGGAGCGGCAACACCAAGATTACCAAGGGTGGCGACTACGGCGGCACGGGCGTGGTGCTCCGCATCCAGACTCGCGTTCCCCAGGAGGCGTACCAGGTGCGCGAGCGCCTCGGTTTCCGCCTGGCCAAGAGCGACGTGCCGGCCCGCGACATCCTCCTCTCCCGAATCGCCCTCGACTATGACATGACGGTCTTCAGCGGCGACCGCAAGCCCAACATCGAAGACCAGGTGGGCATGGAACGCTATGAGCTCGCCGACGAGGGCCGCCTCATCACTGGCTACCATGCGGTCTCATTGGTCCCAGTGAGCTACGCCGGCGATAGCAAGAAGATGAACGAGGCCAAGTGGAACGAGAAGGCAACCAACGCTCCGCAGCCAATCGCCACTCTCATGACCACGGAGAAGCTCAGCACTCCGCCGGCGGATCCTGGCCTCTACACCATCTACTTCCGTCACCTCGGCATGCCCGAGGAGCTGACCAAGGCTGTTGCCGCGGGCAACAAGGAACTCGTTGCCGAAGAGAAGGCCAAGGAAGCGGCCAAAGCTGGCAAGAAGCCAAGCAGCAAGAAGAAGGCAGATGAGAAGGACGATGCCAAGAAGAGCAACTGGCGCGCAGTCACCAAGAAGTACGGCATCACCGACAAGGAAGTCCTTGCTGGCGAAGTCAACTTCGTGCGCATCAAGCCGGGCGACCTCAAGGTCTACACGGATCGCCACCAGTTCCTGCTCCGCAACAACACCGGCCAGTTCACTTCGGCCTGGGATGGCGAGAAGGGAGTTGTTACCAGCAAGTACTCTGACGGCGACGCCACCGCTGCGATCATCCCAGTGGAGGGTGGCGAAGGCGAAATCGCCACCTTCACCTTGGGTGTGCCTCAATACGAGGACAGCAAGGGCAAGGTCTACAAGTATGTGGTGCCCGTAACCCTGCCCGCCGAATCGGCGGCCGGGTCCAGCTGGCGCACCAAGTAAGGGTCGACGTGCTCCTCCGGCCGGCACCCTCCGACCGGCACCCTCCGGCCGGCACCCTCCGGGATTGCCGGCCGCATCCTTTGGATTCGGGGGCTGGTCCCCTATATCTGCGAGCCCGCATGTCGGAGACATGTGGGCTCGTCGCATTAACAGAAGCCGCCTCCATCCGAGCTCCCCTCGGAGCCGAAATAGGTAGCAGTGGAACTCAACGACAAGGCAAAGAAGGCCTACTTCCAGCAGGACTACTCAGCGCAGGCCAAGATCGACGGGGTCGAGATCGTCGAACTCAAGCGTTTCAACGACGACGGCGGCGCAATCACCGAACTCGGCCGCCTCATGGCCGGCCAGCATGGCCAACTCCCTGGCTTCGAAGTCAAACAAATCAACTTCAGTGAAGTCGAACCCGGCGCCATCAAGGCCTTTCACATGCACTCCCGCCAGACCGATGTCTGGTATGTGCCACCCGCAGACAAGCTGCTGATCGTCCTCCACGACGCACGCAAGGGATCTGCCACAGAAGGTTCAACCCAGAGGTTGATCCTCGGCGACGGCAAGGACCGCCTCCTGCGCATTCCCCCGGGCGTCGCCCACGGCTGCCGCAACATCGCCACGACCAAGGGTCACATCATCTACATGGTTGACGTGCAGTTCTCCGTCGACGACGACTGCGACGAAGGCCGCCTGCCCTGGGATCACGTCGGTGCGGAGATCTGGGAAGTGGTGAAGGGCTAGGGGCTGGCATGCGCTCACGCCCGTAGAACGCAATTCGCCCACAGCACTGCATACGACTTGGTTCCCGTGCAAAGTCACGGCGCTGCTTGAGGTTCCACCCGGTATGGACACCTGACCCTTACCAGACCAGGCCCTCCGCAAGCCCACGCCCGTCGCAAGACCGCGCCCGTCGCAAGCCCGCGCGTGTCACAAGCCTACGCCCGTCACAAGCCCGCGCGAGTCGCAAGCCCGCGCGCGTCGCAAGCCCACGCGTGTCACAAGACCGCGCCCGTCGCAAAACGTGCCAACCTGAAGGGTATGCCCCCCACAGGCCATTGCTTTTCAAAGAGACTTCGGCTCGGCGAGAGAGTCCGCACAGAACAGCTGTGTCCGATTGACATCGAAAGTGACGGGAGAATCTCTGCTCAATCAAGTGCCTGATCGAGTTCCCAATCGAGCACCTAATCAGGTGGCTCGAGCATGGACGATGGCGGCCGAACTCGCCTCGCGCACAAACATCGCGGACCCTGAGCAGGTCCAGCGATGAGAAGGCAGGATCCAAGCCCTCCAATTGACTCACCATCGCTTCCCTCAATAGCCCAAGGCAGCTCACCCCAAGGCCCTGGAGAAAAACCTCTGCGATACTCACTCCGGAAACCCCGCATGTCGTTGGCACAGATGATGAAAAGCGACATCTATGCCCAATCAAGTCAACGAATCGAATGGAGCGGGACCCTTGCTCGATTGACTGCGAGCGACATCGGCCCTGCGACTGAGCCGGACGCATCGCTTTGATCATGTTTCTCGTGAATCCGACCCGAGAGTACAGCCGGTCATGGGCACTAAGGAGGCAGAGCAGATCTCTGCGCAATCAAGACGACCGCGAGCGCAAGCAACACGCTGGCGAGCGCAAGCAACACGCCGGTGGGCAGGGCGATCTACGGATACCTCCTCCAGGGAGATGACCAGTCCAGCTCAAGAGACCATTCTGGGGGCCATCGGCTAGGCATCTCGGTACTCGAAGAGATTCTGACTGGTAATTCTCAGAACTGGCTCCCAGATCACAGCCTCCCATTGGCACCAAGGGTGCAGAGCAAGATCTCTGCCCAATCAAGATGCCAACACGCAAGCAGAAGAGGCCTGTTCAGGGTGAGTTCAGCTACAGGACATGGGGCGGTGCCCGCCAGGGTGCCGGGCGAAAGCCGAACGGCGAGCGGCCGGGCGTTGGCCATCGTCGACGTTCGGCGCTGGCGTCCCGATACCCGGTACACGTGACGGTCCGCCTGCAGGCCGGCTTGCCCTCTCTGCGACAGAAGCCCGAGTATGAGGTTCTGCTCGACTGCTTCCGGAGAGGCTGCGCGCGCTTCGGCTTCCGCCTTATCGAGTACTCGGTTCTCTCCAATCACCTGCACCTTTTGGTCGAAGCGAAGAACAGCAAAGCGCTGAGCAGAGGCGTGCAAGGCCTGCTCGTCCGCATCGCCAAGGGCTTGAACAAGCACTGGTCGCGCCGTGGTTCGGTCTTCTCCGATCGCTATCACGATCGGATCCTCAGAACACCGCGACAGGTGCGCAACGCGCTCCTCTACGTGCTTCAGAATGCGAAGAAGCATGGCGTCCGAATGAAGCTAGCCCTCGACTACTTCTCCTCAGCAGCCTGGTTCGGCGGCTGGCGAGAACGGTTGCGCCTGCGCAACCAGGCTGAGCAGGTCACCAGCGACGCGCGGACATGGCTCCTTACGAGGGGTTGGCGACGATCCGGACTGCTCAGCCTGCGCGAAGTGCCGCGCGCGGCGCCTGGTTGACTATGCCTCGGCGAGGGCCGCATCCAAACTCCGCCCCACCCGCCAATCCGAAATCAAACTCACGTCCTTGGCGCGGCCCACCCCATCACCACGCGACGCTGGCGACCAGAGATCAGTCTGCAAACCATGCACGGACAAAAACCGTTGCCCGAATTCCCAGCGAGAAAGCCGCTCCGGGCCTGCCAGATGATGCAGGCCAAGCAGATCATCATCCACCAGGAGGTCGACGAGAATGCGCGCCGCATCGCCGGCGTGCAGAGGCGTGCGATACTCATCCACGAACAGACCCAGCGGGCGCCTCTCCTCCAGGGACTCGCGTAACATCCCGCTCGCACCGCGGGAGGAGTGGGAGAGACGGCCAAACAACAAGGGCAAGCGAATCACCAGGGCGCCAGATTCCAGAGCCGCCAGCTCCCCCGCCCGCTTGCTCGCCCCGTACTCATGCAGAGGCGCCGCCTCCGCCGTCGGCAGATAGGGGCCCTCCAATCCGGAAAACACCAGGTCTGTCGATACCTGCAGCATGCGCAGGCCGGAGCCAGCGAGCAGTCCCACCGCATCCCCATTGATGCGCTTCGCAGCCGCCGGATCCCTGGCGCATTCGCCCGGAGTCGACCAAGCCGCCGCATTCAGTATCAAGTCTGCCCGCGACTCGCGCAGCGCTGCTGCGATCGAATCGGGCGCCGCCAGGTCCATCTCTAGCTCCGCATTGCGCCCGGCAAGGACAAAGTCGAGCTCCCGTCGGCGCAACTCCGCCTCCAGGAAAGCACCCAGGAATCCTGTCGCACCGGTGAGCAGTACCCGAACCATACTGCGAGCAATAACCGATTTGCTTCTCCCACAACAGAGACCTTGTTCCCCATGTCCGCCAGCTAAACTGCGCGCGTGGCATTTCAAGTCATCGCCAACCCGATCGCCGGCGGCGGCCGCGGCAAGCAGGCCGGCGAAGAGCTGCTCCGTGCCCTCCAGGCCCGCGGCCTCGATGCTTCGCTCTTTCTGACCCGAGAAAAGGGAGACGGAGGTAAGTTCGCGGCAACTCTCGGAAAACAAAACCGCTCCGCGGTTTTGGTAGTAGGCGGCGACGGCAGCCTCAACGAAGTGCTCAACGGCCTCTCGGATCCCAGCCTGCCCCTGGGCCTCCTGCCCATGGGCACCGCCAACGTTCTGGCTACAGAACTCAAACTCCCCCGCAATGCCGAAGACCTGGCCAACCTGGTTCAACAAAACCGCTCGATCCAGCTGGACATAGGCCTCGCCAACGAACGCCGCTTCCTCCTCTTCCTCGGCGCGGGCATGGACGCGAGCATCGTGCAGCGCCTCGAGCAGGTGCGCAAAGGTCGCCTGGGCAAGCTACGCTGGACCGGGCCCATTCTGCACACGGCCCTGCACTGGCCCCAGCCGCGCATGCGTGTCGAGCTGGACAGCGGCGAAGTGATCGAGGGCTGCTCCCAGGTGCTCGTCACCAAGGCCCGAAACTACGCTGGCCTCATGCGCCTGCCGGCAGGTATCAGCATGGGCGAGGGACCCTTCCACGTGCTTTGCCTGCATCAACGCGGTCGCCTGGCCTATGGCCTGATCGGGTTACGCGGCCTATTGGGGCGGCTGCGACCGGGCCGGGACCTGGGCTACTTCCGGGCGGATCGAGTGGAGATCAGCAGCGATTCTCCCCTGCCCTGCCAGATCGATGGCGACGGCGCGGGGACGACGCCGGTCTCCCTGCGCCGAGCAGATGAGAAGGTAATGCTCTACGCCCCTGCTATGATCAGCGACAGCATATGAGCAAGCCAAGCGAGTCCATCTCCACCGAGTCAGTCGCCATAGGCAAGGTCGCTTTCGGCGGCGGCGCGCCCTTCGCCCTGATCGCTGGCCCCTGCGTGATCGAGAGTCGGGAGCAAACCCTCAGCCATGCAGAAGCGATCGCCGAAGCCTGTCGCTCGGTCGACGTGCCCCTGGTCTACAAGAGTTCGTACGACAAGGCGAATCGAAGCTCGCACGAGAACTTCCGCGGCATCGGCATCGAGGCAGGCCTGAAAATCCTCGCCGAAGTAAAGGCGCAGTTCGACCTCCCTGTGCTCACCGACGTGCACGATGTGGAACAGACCAGGCGGGCAGGCGAAGTGGTCGACTGCCTGCAGATCCCGGCCTTCCTCTGCCGCCAATCGGATCTCCTCGAGGCAGCAGCGCAGACCGGCAAGACCGTGAACGTCAAGAAGGGCCAGTTCCTGGCACCTCAGGACATGGGCAACGTGGTGGAGAAGCTACGCGCCTTTGGCACGGAGAAGGTTCTGCTGACGGAACGGGGCAGCAGCTTTGGCTATCACCGGCTAGTGGTGGACTACACGGGTTTTCCGATCATGCGCAGCACGGGCAAGCCGCTGGTTTTCGATGCGACTCACTCGGTGCAGCAGCCCGGCGGCCAGGGCAAGAGCAGCGGTGGGGACCGGAGCAAGGTCCCCTATCTGGCCAGGGCCGCGGTCGCCTGTGGCATCGATGGGCTCTTCATGGAAGTGCACGAGAACCCGGACCAGGCACCGAGCGACGGACCGAACATGCTGCCGCTGAAGGACCTGGCGGGTTTGCTGCGCCAATTGCGGAGCATCGAGCAGGCCGCTCGCGGCTAGGGTCTTTTTTTCAGATTCCTCCGGCGGGAGGGGCCTTTGGGGGCAAGTCTGCTCGGGGTCAGGTTCTGAGTATACTGACCACCCCTCCCTGTCATGCTCACCTTCACCCTCCTGAGCAGCCTGGCCCTGGTCCCCCAGGGTCCCGCGCACGTCCAGTTTCCCAGCGACTCCCTCGGGATGCGTTTCGCAGCCTACGTGGATGCGGCGGGCACTGGTCTCAGCACGAGCGCCGCAAACTTTGGCAGCGCTGACTTCGACGGCGATGGCAACCAAGAGCTCTGGTTTTTGGCCGACTCCGGAAGTCTTGCGGGCAGGTTCTCGGTGCAAATGCCCCGGACCTCGGACCTGGGTCGCTTTCGCAGCTACACAGAACTGGCAACGGCTGACCTCAGCGATGCCGCCAGCTTTCGTAGCGCGAGCAGTGCCCGTGACTTTGTCCTGGCGGTAGACCCAGTCGCCGGCGAGCTGGACTACTTCTTCTACCTTCCGCCAGCGATCGGCGACCCACGCTTGGGCAGCTGGCACCTGCAAGCAACGGGCATCGATGCGGGCAGCGCCCCCTATGAGATCGAGACCGGCGACCTGGACGGCGACGGCCATGATGACATCGCTGTGCTCTCTGCGGGTCCTGGCGGCAGCAACCTGAGCATTCTGCACATGGGCGAAGTGGCCGGCTCCTTGGTCGAGCTGAGTCGAAGCACGGTCTTCCTGCCTGCCTTCATTCAGGATCTCCGCATCCTAGACCTCAACGGCGACGATCGCAGCGACGCGGTCTTCTTCGCTCCAGGCTTTGGCGTCTTTGCCTATGTGGACGACGCCGCCGGTGGTCTGGTGGCCGCAAACGCCCTGCCCTTCGCCGGCATGCCCCTACGCGATCTCGCCATCGGGGATCTGGACAGCGACGGCCGCGACGACTACGCCCTGGTATTCGATGTGGGCGTCGCGGTGATTCGCAATCCAGCCGCAGGCATGCTCATCGAGCTGGCCTTCAGACCCCTCGGCCTCGGTCCTCTGGCAAGCGCGGCAATCTTTGATGCGGGAGCTAGCCCGGGGCAGGAGCTCCTGGTCTTCCCCAGCGATGGACAGGGTCTGGCAATCTACCCCTATGACGAGATCGGTGGTGGCTTCGAGGCAACGATCATCGAAGTCCCTTCCGCAGAAGAACTACCCAATTACTCCGGGGCCGGCAACAGCGAGCTACGGGTAGCCAGCCTGGACTTGGACAACGACGGCGACGCAGAACTGATCCATCCTCTGCCCGATGGCAAGCATTGGCAGAGCCTGCGCGGAGCTGCCCTCGACCTCAGCCCCCTGCCCCAGGTGGATGTGGTGGACATCGGCCCCATGGGACAATCCAACTTCTGTGAGCAGGAGCTGACCTTGCACCTGCCCGACAGCTGGTTCGACGCTGGCATCCCCGAACTGGAGGTCGCCGTCTTTCTCGAAGACCCGGATACCGGGGAAAGCTTCTACTGGACGCGGAGCTTCCCGACGGTGAATGCCAGCACCCAGACCGCAGAGCTCAATCTCTTCGTCATGACCAACAAGCAGGGCCTGCGCAACATGATCGCCGCAGGCAATCGCGACATCGCTGGCAGCATGACCGCCGGTGGACCGACTCTCATGAGCATCCACGGTAAGGACGGCAGCCGCCGCTATCAGTCGCGCTTGATCTTCTTCGACGGCAACGGCGGCGGGCAGGGCTCGGAAGTCGGCATCGAATGGGACCTGGTGGCTGCCCCGCCGCAACCGGACAAGGACGAAGACCTGTTGCCCTGGAACTAACCCCGACTAAGGGAAAACATGAGCATCATCAGAAGCATCGCCTTCAGCCTGATCGGGCTCTGCAGCCTGAATGCCGACCTGAGCGCGCAAAACTTTCCTGAGCCGCGCATCGGGCTGACCTTGCAGGCAGCCCCCAATCTGCGCCCCTTCGGTCAGACCTGCGGGCCCTTCACCTGTCGTCCCGACCAGGGCTTCGTGTTCTCCGGCGGCCGCGCTCAGATCGTTGCCCATGGCTTTCCCGGCACGCGCTTCTTTATCGGCATCTCCGCAGCGCGCAATCGCTGCCTGCCACTACCGGGCATCGCTGGCGCGCTGGTGCTCAGTCCACCGGCAGTCATCTATGCCATCGGCCGCATCCCCCCAGGGCCATTCTCCGGCAGATGCCCAGAGGGACAGGCGCGGATTCCCCTGAGCATCCCGAAGAGCCTGCCCCTGGGCAGCAGTTTCATCATCCAGTCCCTCGGCGAGTCGCAGGTCTCACCCCTGGGCCCGATCTTCCTGAGCTTCTCCTCACCAATTCAGGCGACGGTCCGCTAGTCAGCGGCTTACTTGCTGGCAGCGAAGACCGGGAAGCCTGCCCAGTAATGCGGGTGCGCATAGTTCGCCGCTGCGGCGAGAGTCTCGCGGGCACGGCGCATGGCCTCCGCCGGATCCGCCCCAGCGGCACGGAAGTGATGAAACTGACCCATGAGGTCCGCTGTCGCCTGTTGATTCACGTTCCAGATGGAGGCTACCACCGCACGCGCACCGGTGGCGAAGGGCCAGAGCAGGATCCCCAGACTGCCCTCGCCCTCCTGGGCGACACCGAGGGCAGAGCTGCAGGAACTCAAGACCACCAGGGCGCCTTCGCAGGAGAGCTCGGCCAGAGAGGCGAGGGAAGTCGCGCCATCCGCGAGGAGGAGTAGGGTCGCCGTCGGGACGATGGATGACTGCACCGCGTGGGCTGAGATATGCAATAGATCCAGCTGCTTGTCCCGCAGAGCATTCTCCAGCCCAGGCAAGCTCGCTGCCTCCCCCGTCAACCTCTGCACATCACCGTAGGCGCGCTGGGTGAGCTCCGCTTCACGAGCGGAGAAGGCCAGTGGCTGCAGACCCAGAGCTTCTTCGAGCTCGGGGGAACTCTGCACCGAGTCGACGACGAGCAGGTCCTTGCCCACGGGCTGCCTCTCGCGCAGGAGCGCCCAAATCGTCAGGGAGGGCGCCCGCTCCAGGGGCTGCTCGCGGCCGATGGACTTCCCCTCGATGCGCAGGGCCTCGAAGGGCAGACTGGAGAGCAGATCGTCGGGACAGAAGACCAGACGCTCAGCAGCGATTAGCTCGGCATGCAGCTCCTCCGGTAGAAAGAACTCGGCCGCAGCATCGAGGGCCGGCCAGGCATCCGAGCCCGGAACAGCCACCGCGCGACGCGCAGCCGCCAGGTGCTCGAGGGCCTCTTCCCGGTCTCCCAACCAGAGACGGCCGCCCTCGCCCTTGGCGCCTCTTCCCCAGACGAGAAGGCAACCCTCTCCCCCAAGCCAGTAGGACAGAAAGAGATGATCAGGAGACTTCGCCAGCAGGGCAGCGATCCCCTTGCCATCCAGGGCGGGCACCGGACTGCGCGCGACCGGTCGCCGCGCCCGCTCCAGCTGCAGACGATCGCGGTTGAGCTGATTCAGATCCGTGGCGATGCTCAGGCGGCGCACAGAATCGCGAAGGTCTTCGCGGCGGGCACTGAGCTCCGCTTCGCTGCCCCCCATCCAGTCGAGCATCGCCCGGGCCTTGCCCACCTCGAGATCGGCGAGTGCTGCCCTTGGATCTTGCTCCGTGCGGGCAGCGCCCAGAACACAGTCCATGTAGTCGGCGGTGAAGAGCGCCCCACCAAAGAGGTCCGTCGCTGTCGCCGTACGGGCCGCATCCAAGCTGGCCAGAGCCTGCCGATAGAAGCGATTGGCGTCGACGTTCTGGCCTGCCGCGCCGGCGATCTTGCCGCGTAGAGTGAGCAGACCGCAGCGCTCTACCTGGGCGTGTAATGAGCCCCTTGCCAGCAGCAGGCCGCGCGCGCAGGCGTCGTCCGCCTTCGCCAGTAGCGCCTGCTCGCCGCTTTCTCTGAACAGACCGAGGTAGCAATCCCCCTGTCCGCGCAGGGCCAAGGCTCGGTCCAGATCTGTCCGCGCCGCCTTCTCAAAGTCACCGTAGGCCTGCAGAGCCGGTGCCAATTCCCCGGCATAGAACAGTGCCTCCCCCACCAAGTGCAGATAGAGCTCATCCTCCTTGCTCAGCGCCTGCCCCTCTTCCAGAGCACGAGCATAGTCACCGCGGCGAAGGGCGATGAGTGCACGGGGATAGCGGCCACGATCCGCTGGCAGATCGTTCAGGTAGATCTCCGCCCGCGCCAAGTCCTTGCGCTCGATGTAATACCAGGCCAACTCACCCAGGCACTTGATGCGCCAAGGATCCTCCTTCCCTCGCTCGCGAATCATGCGATCGGCGAGGTCGCGAAGATCCCGGAGAGCCAGAACCTCAGAGACCTGACGAAAGCGCAACTGACAGCGCATGAGCTGCACCGCCGGCTCGAGGTACTCAGGCGCCCTTTCCATCTCGCCACCTTCGGCGAAAAAGTCGCTCTCCTCAGCGAGAAGATCGTCGAAGAGCTCGGCAGCGATGCACTGCCAGAGAATGACCAGAAGAATGGCCCGATACGAACCCGTGTAGACCCGCGCCTCTCGCGCCGACGCGCGAACCTCGAGTCCGATCTCTGCGGCCTGCAGCAGGTCGCCAGCACGCATGTGCATCTCCGCCTTGCGCACGCCGACGAAGAAGCGCGCCTGCTCCTGCCGACTTGCGGGCAGCTCGCCTACCAGAGCATCGACCGCCTCGAGCTCTGCGAGCAGGGCGGAGAAGTCTGCCGCCGGTTGGTCGGCAGCGCGCACAGCGCGCACAAAGCGCTGCTGAAACTCCTGCAGGGCGGCCTGAGCCGGCAAGAACCCCGGCAGGGCAGAGACCAGAAAGAGCCCGGGGATCAGGACTCGCCGAATCAGTCCACGAGAACGATCTGCAGGTCGCCCGAGGACGCGACTTTCAGACCGGTGGCATCCATGCCCTCGATACGCAGGAAGAGGCCGCCGGCAGGCAGGCTCGCTGCCATGCGCTCTTCCAGTTTCTGCAATTCCTCGCGGCTCAATTGCCAACGTGTCGTTCCTGCCAGCTCGGGAGATCGGCGCATCAAGACTACACCTTCCCGGTCTTCGATGAAGGCGCCGTAGCGACTGGCGCCCACCGAGGACAGCCAGGAGAACACCGGTCGACTCCGACTCAGCTCAGCGCTCAGGTGTATGCGCGTCAGACCGATACCGAGCACCTGGTTCTCCGGCTTGCCGCCGAGCATCTCCGGCCCAGTCCCAGGGCCGCTGGCAGCGCCCCCAGAGAATAGCCAGAAGCAGAGACAGGCAATCAACAGGGCGGCGAGAGAGATCGGCATCAGCAGGCGACGGGCTGGCCGCGCCGCTGGGGCGCCCTGGGGATCCAGGAGCCGGACGCGCAGTTGCTCTTCCGCCGCCGCGGCCTTGGCCGCGAGACGGCGATAGCTCGCATCGCCCTCTTCCGATAGATCCACCGGCGCTGCAACTTCCCCGCGTAGCCTGCGCTCCGCGGCAAAGCCCGCATGGATCCGATCCATGAGAGCGATATCCGACCCCCGCTCCGGATCCTCTTCGGCCAGATCCAGGAGCCGCCGATTCTCATCGACGCTCAGTTCGCGATTGGCATGGGCTGCGAGAAGCAGCTCGTATTCACGGTCTTCGTCTTTTCTTTCTTCAGGCGCTGACATCTCGCCTCCCAAGTCCACCCCGCATCTTGAGCAGGGCTCGATAGCAACGATCCTTGACAGTGCTCGCCGGCAAATCCATATGCCGGGCGATCTTCTCGAAGCTCCAGTCCTCCAAGTGACGGAGCTTCACAACGCTGCGCTCTTCGGGGCTGAGTTTTTCCAGCTCCTCGTGCAGCAAATCCAATCCTTCGCTCATGAGCAGATGACCGTCCGGGCGTGCCGCCTGGTCGACCACTTCGCTGAGCTCGGAACCCGCGCTGCGCAGCAACCGCAGTCGCTTGCTTCTTCGGCGCAGTTCGGAGCGAAGGCAGTTTCGACAGAAGCCGAAGACCCAGGACTCGAGGGCTGCATTGCCGGAGTACTTGCTCAGGCAGGTCCAGACCGTGGTGTAGACCTGCTGCACCACATCCTCTAGAGCCTCGCTTGGTAGGCCGCAGTGCAAGTTCCGATTGAGACGGAAGACGAAGCGCACGGTGCAGGCCAGACGGGAGAGAACGGCTTCAACCGCCTCCCGCTCCCCCTCGAGGGCCCGGCGCACGAGCAGCAAATCGCTGCCAGCATCCTGAGAAGTCAGGGCCTGGGTGCTGAGGTAGGGGTTCATGGGCCTTCGAGTTATTGTCCCTCCCGCTTCGCTCGCCGGGGGGAAGAGGATAATTTTCGCCGCCAATGGCCAAGGCCCTTCTCATCGACGCTGCCAGCCTGCCAGTCTACGAGCTCGGGCCCGAACATCCCTTCGCAAGGGACCGCTTGCGCCCACTCTACGACCTGATCGAGCGGCAGGGGCTGGTCGAGCAAAGCGAGCTCATCGCCGCCCCTCTGGCGACTGACAGCGAATTGGCTCTGGCCCATGATCCAGCCTACGTGGCCTTCATGCGCGAGCTTTCCGCTGCAGCAGAAGACCCCGCCCTGCGCCGGCGGGCACCGACCTTCGGCATGGGCACCGCGGACAACCCCATCGCTGCGGGGCAGCACGAGGGGGCGAGTGCAGCCGCGGGCGCCAGCCTGGCCTGCGTCCGGGCGGTTCTCGAGGGTCGAGCGCGGGCCGCCTTCAACCCGAGCGGGGGACTGCACCACGCCATGCCCGCGGCAGCGAGTGGATTCTGTATCTACAACGATCTGGTGGTCGCCATCCGCGCCGCCTTGGATGCGGGCCTGAGTCGAGTCGCCTACGTGGACTATGACGTTCACCATGGCGATGGAGTGGAACATGCCTTCGCGGAGGACCCGCGAGTGCTGACCGTTTCCTACCACGAGGATCCGCGGGTTCGTTGGCCAGGAACGGGCTACGTGGAGGATCGGGGGCGCGGCGCAGGCAAGGGCTCGGTGCTCAACCTGCCCTTCCTGAGCGGTAGCGGCGATGGCAGCTGGCAGCACTGTGTCGAGACCAGCCTGCGAGCAGCGCTGGCCGTCTTCAAGCCCGAACTCTTGGTCACACAGCACGGCTGTGATCCCCACTACGAGGACCCCCTCGCCGACCTCAGGCTCAGCACCGGGTCCTTTCTCTTCGCGGCGCAACTGAGCCAGGAGCTGGCGGGAGAGCATTGCGCCGGGCGCTGGGTAGCCAGCGGCGGTGGCGGTTACCAACCCTATCGGGTCCTGCCCCGCGCCTGGGCCATGGTTTGGATGGTGATGTCCCAGCGCAGCCTGCCATCTGAAGTCGATGCAGGCTGGCGACAGGCCTGGCAGGAGCTCTCGGGGGGTCCTCTGCCGGAGCGCTTCCTCGATACTCCCCGCTCCGAAATTGCCCAGATCAGCGCGGGAAATGAGAAGACTTTGCAGCGCCTCTTGGCAGAAATCGGCTAACTGGCGATGACAAGGGGGCATGCCCGGGACTAGAGGATTCCCCTGGCTCGGCCCCCTGGCAGTTTCCTCCGCTGAGCGGGGTACTATACTCCGCAAGCCCCAAGACCCGCTTCCCCAAGCATTGAAGACCCAGCAGAGCATCATCCTCCTCGCAGTCACCATCCTCCTGGTGGTTGGCGCAGTCATCGCCCTCGGCGGTTCCGGGGATGTGCAGGCCGTCAGCGCTGTCGAGGAGAGCTCGGCTCCGATCGAAGAGCCAGCCGAGACGGAAGAGCCACGGGAAATGGACTTTGCCCCGGCCATCTCTCTGAGCTCGGAGAAAGTTGGCGAACCCAAGGCCTACATCCCGCCGGGCCCTCCCCCCACCAGTGGCAGTGTCTACGGCCGACTGAGCGTGGCAACGGATGCCATCGGTGAATTCGGCACGTATACGATTCTTGTCAACGAGCTGATCAACCCGAACTCTCACCTCGTCGATCGCAAGCCATTCAACCTGCGCAAGTCCTTCAAGACCGATCTCCACCGCACGCCGCGCTTCGCCATCACAGATATCCCCTTCTCAAAGTATGGCTACGACGTGGAAGTCTTCGTCGTGGACTTCAACGGCAGCAAGCGCACCATACACCTGACGCCGGATCATCCGGTCGCAGGCACACCGGACCACGCCGAGTCCATCGGCGAAGAGGTCATTCTCAGCGTTAGCCTGGGCGTGCCCTTCAGTCTCCGCCTGCGTGATCAGCACTACAACCCGGTGGTCCGCCAGTTGGTCGATCTCATACCGGTCGGTGAACCCATCGGCCGCCGAGTCTACTCGGGGGAGACAGACGGCTTCGGCAGCTGCATCTACGAGAACGTGATCCGCGGCCAGTACGATGTGCGGGTCGGTGCTTCGCAGACAATTCTCGAACGAGTCACTGTGGTTTCAGCTGGTCAATCCGAATTGCAGGCAGCCCAGATCCTGGTGCCAACAGGCAATGACCTGCAGATCGAAGTGAGCAGCAAGATTGGCTACGGCATCGAGGGGGCAGAACTCCTCCTCTACGCGGTAGACACAACAGAGAACAGGCGACACCAGGCAGTCACCGACTACTCTGGCATCTATGTCTTCCCTCACCTCATGCCGGGCACATACCAATTGGATATCTCGGCTAGTGGCTTCCAGCGCACCACGCGCAAGATCCGCATCACCGATGAAGGGATGCAGAAGCCGGTGCAGGTCCGCCTCTCCAACCGCTAGTCGAAATAGCGAAGGGGAGCGGTGACATCCCGCGCCAAGACCGAGACTTCTGCCTTGCGCGATCTCGTCGCCTTGGCCTGGCCAGCGACCCTCGGCATGACGGTACACAGCCTGTACCGCATCAACGACCAGTACTTCGTCCAGGATCTCGGCGTCGAAGCCCAGGCGGCGGTAGCCGTCGGCAGCATGGTTGCCCTCTGGTACTTCGCCTTCGGCCAGCTGATCAGCGTGGGCAACCTCGCGATCACCTCTCGACGCCTGGGTGAAGGTCGCCAGGCTGCCGCACGCCGGAGCATACGCACCGCCGTGCGCATGGCCTTCCTGGTTGGCCTTCTCCTCGCCCTGCTGACCTTGCTCTTTCGCGGGCCCCTGTCGGAGCTGCTGATTCCCGGCGAAGAATCAGCGGGCGAGCGACGCATGTTTCTCGACTACGTCTTCTGGGTTGGCCTCGGCCAGGTGGTGATGGCCATCCTGCCCTCTGTGGACTCGAGCTTCTTCGCCATGAAGAACTCACGCATTCCCATGTGCCTGGAGATCTTCGCCGTCGGCACCAACGTGCTGCTCAACTCCATCATGGTGCCACGCATGGGCGTCGAGGGCGCCGGGTTGGCCACAGCTCTGTCCCGCATCATCCCCTTGATCTGCGGTCTCGCCCTGTTGCGCGCCAGCGGTCAGCGACGTCTGCTCAGCGGCCCGATCTCCGGTCGGATCGCATTGCGCATCCTGCGCATCGGTGCCCCGGCCTGCCTGGCCATCGGGATCTACACCGCCGTGTATCAGGTCATGCTCGCCTGGACCTTTCCTCGTTTCGGGTCCGGAGGTCGCTCCGTGCTCGGCCCGGGCTTCGGCATCGAATCGGTCTTCTTTTGCTTCTACTTCGGCTTCGGCCAGGCAGTGGGCAGTCTGGTCGGTCGTTCCCTCGGAGCCGGACGAGTCGAGCTCGCCAGAGAAGTGGCTCGCCTGGCCCTGTGGATAAACCTCCTGCTTGGCCTGGCCAGCGGATTGTGCTTCTGGCTCTTCGGCCCAGCGTTGGTCGGCATGCTCGCCTCTGCGGAAGAGGCGGTAGAAGCCAACAGCGAGTACCTGAACTACATGGCATTCGCCCAGCCCTTCCAGGCGGTGCAGATCGTCTATGAGCAGGTCCTTATCGGATCCGGTCTCACCATGCCGGTGATGATCAGCACCGGCGTCATGAATGCGATCCGCATCCCACTGGCCCAGTTTCTGGCGGTGGGCATGGGAATGCGCCTGCCCGGTATCTGGTGGGCAATCAACCTTTCCACATTGGGGAAATTTCTTTGGGCATTGCTGCTCTACCGCCGAGGTCATTGGTCCAGCCACCAGGTTTAGAAAGACTTCTACCGCCTCGCAGTCTCCGCTAACCTCTGAGGAATGCCGCGTCCACTCGTTGATCTGAGCACTCTCGATCTGAGCAAGGACGTGCTTCCGGAAGAGGAACTGCGGAAGTTCGTTCCGCACCGGCATGAGTTCCAAATGATCGACGGCATATGCCACCTCGACGAGGAGAAGGGCATCGTGGTCGGTTACAAGGACTGGGACAACGACCCATGGTGGGCAAGGGGTCACATCCCTGGTCGCCCCATCATGCCGGGCGTTTTGATGGCGGAGAGCTGTGCGCAGGTCTCCACCATCCTGATGAAGACGGTGGGCGGTTGGTCAAATGCAGAATTCATCGGCCTGGGAGGGCTCGATAAAGTTCGTTTCCGTGGACAAGTGGTGCCACCCGCAAGGGTGTACTACGTCTCACAGGTAGGGATTCGCAGTGGCAACCGCCTCGCCAAGTACCCGGCCCAGGCCTTCAACGAAGGCAAGCTGGTCCTGGATATGGAGCTGATTGGCGTAATGCTGTGAACATACCCTGCCTCCCGGGCGGTCCACCACCGTTCGTAGAGGAGAGGCAACCGGTCAGACAGGTCAGCTTTGATTGGTTGTTGATCCCCATCGTCGTCGCCTTTTGGTGGCCACTACAGAGCTACTGGATGAGCGATGATTTCATCGCCATCAACTACGCCCAGGATCTCGGGCGCGCCCTCAGCGATTTCACCGGCAACCAATACGACCTGCCGGGCATGGTGTGGTTTTACCGGCCGCTGATCACCCTCAGTTTCTTTCTGGATGCGGCCATGGGCGGCGGCGGACCATTCGTGTCTCACCTGAACAACGCCCTCCTGCACGGCCTCAACGCTCTGCTATTGGCCCGGCTCTGCCGGCCCTATCTGGGTTTGACGAACGCCTTCGCCTGCGGCCTGCTCTGGGGTCTCTCCCCCGCAAATTTTGGCGCCGTGTCCTGGGCCGTCGGGCGGGTGGACGTGATCAGCAGCCTGTTCATTCTCGGCACCTGTCTCTTCGCTCAGAGATGGAGTCGGGGGCTTGGATCCCTCTGGCCTGGACTGATTACCTTCGCGCTGGCACTCATGAGCAAGGAATCGGCCCTGGTCACACCGGGTCTGGTGGCGATCATCGCCTTCGGCAATCTGCGCGGCGAAGGCCGCGTGAAGAAGACCATCCAGGCGACCTGGCCCTTCGCTCTACTCTTGGCCATCTACCTCTGTGCACGCACCATGCTCTTCGGGCGACTGGGCGGCTACGAAGGCGCCTGGCCAGATCCGCTACAGGTCCTGGTCGGGCTGGGTGAGAGCTCGGGTCATCTACTCAATCCCCTCGGTTATGCCGGTCGCGAGTTCCATGAGCTCGTGGAGCAGTTCTGGCTGCTCGGTTTCCTGCCAGCTCTGATAGGCCTCGGGATCCTGCTGATGCGACGCAACTTTGGCCTGCCGACTGGCCTGCTCGCACTTTACCTCTGTGCCCTCGTGCCCATCGTTCAGTTCCTCCCCGGCAGCGAAAACATCAAGGACCTGCGCCTCTTTTACCTGCCGAGCATGGCACTCTTCGTTCTCATCGCCGCTGGCGGACCCTTCGCCTGCTTCCTCGCACTCTTGGCCTGGACTCTGCCGGCCCTGGAGATGCGCGCAGACTATGCGGAGCAGGCTGAACGCAACCAGACAGTGCACAAGCTCATCATCGACGGCGAGAAGGAGGCTGGCGATGAGCTCATGTTCGTCAGTGGCCTGCAAAGGCAGAACCGGAAGGCCACGGTCTTGGCCTTCCATCTCGGGGTGGATCGCCTGCTGGAAGCGCCATTCACCATGGCTTCCAGCCGCCTCTTCGCCCTGCGCCCCCTCTCGCAAACGCCGGGAGCGAGACGCCTGCCCTATGGCGACGAACGTGGTCTACCCATCGGCCGGACCTTCAGCATCGTCAACGACAGCATCCTGGCTGCGCTGCCGACAGTAGCCCTGCGAGATCTGCCCCTGCAGATGGATTCTGGTGTCGACCTCAGCACGGAGAACCTGCGCCGCGTGCTCAGCGCAGGCGGCAAGCTCATGCTGCGCATGCCGGGACATCGCAGCCCCTTCTATCGGGTCAGTGTCTTCACTGCCGGTGGCTATCTGACCTGTCTGGTTCCCGATTCTGGCCAGGGCGCGGCAGGCGAAGGCAGCATCGACCTCTTCGCCCTGCTGCGCGAGGGCCGAGTCGACAGCGACGGCGAGCAACGCTTGTGGATGGCTCTCCGCCAACCCCTCACCCTCGATCTCGATCGGCGCCTACCAGTCCTGGTCGAAGCTGGCGAGATGCAAGAGACCAGCGCGGGCAGCGTATTCACTGCGACCCATGCCAACCGCAGTCCGCTCATGCTGCGCTTCGATCGTGAATACCCGGAAGGTATCCGCGGCCAGGACTAGTTCCGGCTCGCCTAGGCGTCCAGAACTTCGAGCACGTCGAGTTGAGCACACTCGGCAGCACAGCCGAGGAGATCGCTGAGGCTGGACTTCGTCCGACCCTCATCACCACTGATCCACTCCTTGACGTAGGTGCCATGACTGCAGCGGATCTCAAGCAGTAGTTTCTGGCTGTCCATGGCCTCGATCGCGCAGATCTCGACTTCGCGTTCACGCTCCAGGTCCGCGCGCCGATGAGCCACACGCTGCGGTGTGCGCTGAACGATCGCCTGCTTGTGGCCAACGAGCTCAGCACAGCGATCGGCACCCGGCAGGCTCGCGAGCTTTACCTCGGCCCGATAGACCTTGGCAAACTTGGCTTCCTTCCAATACGCAACCCGCGCCTTCTCCACCCGACGGAAGGGTGCGAAGCGCACGCGCTCACCATTGCGCTCATGAAACTCTTCGAGGAAGGCATCCAAGTCCAGATCCGGTCGGCGAGCGCCTACCGCCTCGAAGACGAAAGGGCGGCCACGGCCGAGCATGAGCACATCGACATCTTCGCGGCCGGCACCATGGAACTTGCCGAAGCGCGCACCGAGGGCGGGAACCAAGCGACGCGACAGGATCTCCTGCACCGAGTCCTTCGTCAGCTTGCCAAAGCCCTCGCAGCGCTGGCAGTTCTTGCTCTTGCGACGATCACCCTTGCAGATCGGACAATAGAAGATCGTCTGCGGCAGGCCACGCTCGAGCTTCTGGTACCGGGACTCGAGATAGACCTTTGGACGTGGGGGTTTTCTCGACTGGGCTTTCCCAGCCTGGGGCTTTGCAGATTCCTTGCCGGTTTCGGTCACCCGGGAAGACTAACCCTGCGAAGAGTTGGCTTCAAAGGGCGGTCTGCAGCCTGGCCCGGATCAGCCTCTGCTACGCGCCCCGATCCCGGAGACCGGGCCGGAGGCTTCCAGCGAGTCCAGGTGCCGCTCACGGATACGCGCTACCAGACGGAAGAACTCCACCGCCGAGATAGGCGTGCTCAAGAAGGAGCTCACATTGAAGCGACTCTTCACCTTGGCCAGGTCCTTCATGCTCTTATCCTCGGTCATCAGTACCAGGTCGGTATTGAAGTCGAAGCCCCGCAAGTGCTCGACGAGTTTCAGTCGATCCTTGCCCTCAGGCGGAATGCCGAGAAAAATCGCATCGAAGCTGTGCGATCGCAGCTTGTTCAAGCCAGCATGGCCCTCACCGGGCGTGACGGTGAACTCAGGGAACTGCTGCAACCCGACCTTGACCTGGTCGCGAATCAGCCGGTCACGCTCGACGAGCAGAATGTCCATGCAGAACTTATCGACATGATCCAGGTGCCGGGTTGAACTGTCTGGCAGGCATGGACGAAGCCGGGCTCGGGCCCATCCTCGGTCCTTTGGTGGTCGCCGGCATGGCGATGACCGGGCCGGAGGGAATCGACCCATGGCAACGGCTCTCCCGGGTGATCAGTCGCGGCGCCCCAGGCAAGGGCCAGGTGCAGGTTGCGGACAGCAAGAAGGTCAAACAGGGGCCCCACGGATTGCAGCGCCTCGAGCGAACTGTGCTCACCTTCTGGACCGCATGGCAGGGTGACCTGCCAGCGAACACGGCAGACCTGCTCAGCGCCTGCGGCACAGACATGGAACGGCTGCGAACCTGTCCTTGGTATCGGGATCTCAGCCAGGAGCTGCCACTCTTCAGCCCGCGAGAAGAGATCGAACTCGGCGCCCATCTACTGGATCGTGAAATGCAGGCCGCAGACATGCAGATCTTGCACATGGCCCTCCGCGCCGTCGAAGTCGAGGAGTTCAACCTGCTCATCGATCGCACGGACAACAAGAGTCACACCCACTTCCACGCCTACTCCGAAGTCATCCGCCGCATGCTGGAGCAGGTCCCGGATGGTGGGCACCTGGTCGCCGACCGCTGCGGCGGTCGCACGCGCTATGCCAAGGCATTGCGCGACAACTGCCCTGGATCCCGGGTTCAGGTGCTCAGTGAAGGTCGCGATGGCTCGGTCTATCGACTCGATCAGGAGGGACGCAGTCTGCGCCTGAGTTTCGTCAGTCGCGGCGAGGAGCGCGCCTTCCCCACCGCCCTGGCCAGCTGTGCAGCCAAGTATCTGCGCGAAGTGCTCATCCACGCCCTCAACAATTGGTTTTGCGGGCAAGTACCCGGACTGCGACGAACCGCTGGCTACTACGTGGATGGGAAGCGCTTTCTCGACGACATCGCGCCCTTTGCCCAGAGCGCGAAGCTCCCCATGCGAAGGCTCGTCCGCAGCCGCTAGACCAGCTGCGGGCACAAAGAATTCATCCTGAGCCCGGCATTGCCGAGGAGAGTCAGGGAGATAACGAAGCAAAGATGGCCAACATTCTTATCGTCGATGATGAAATCCAGATCCGCGATGTGATCCGCCTGAGCCTGGAAGCTGCGGAGCACGAGGTCGTGCAAGCTGGTTGCGGCACCGAAGCCCTGCGCATTCTCGCGGAGACCGATCGGCCCATCGACCTGGTCATCACTGACATTCTCATGCCCGATGGGGACGGTATCGAGCTCCTGGCCAGCCTACGCCGCCACGAGAATGCACCGCCGGTGGTCGCCATCACCGGTGGCGGGCTGCTGGAAGATTGCTCCTCTCTGGACACGGCCAAGTCCCTGGGCGCCTCCTCCGTGATGACCAAGCCGCTCTCCTGCGTCGACCTCCACGAGACCGTGGAGGAGATCCTCGCCAAGGACTAGGCAGCAGTCCAGCCTGCCTGTTCTGTTGCTCCCCCCTCCAGGATAAGCTCCCCTCGCGATGAGCGAGATTCCCAAGCAGTACGAACCTGCCTCCGTAGAGGACAGCGTCAGCAGTCGTTGGCTCGAGGCAAAGGCCTTCTCAGCCACTCCGGACGAGCGCGAGAATCGCTACGTCATCATGATGCCGCTGCCGAACGTGACCGGTGCCTTGCACATGGGTCATGCCATGGACAACGTCATGCAGGACATGCTCATCCGCTGGCACCGCATGCGTGGCGACAACACCCTCTGGATGGCGGGCACGGACCATGCTGGCATCGGCACCCAGGCCGTAGTCGAGAAGCGACTCTTCGAACTTGAAGGCAAGACGCGACACGATCTCGGTCGAGAGGCACTCGTCGAACGCATTTGGGCTTGGAAGGATCAATATCAGGCACGAATCGTCGAGCAACTGCAGTCCATGGGTTGCTCCTGTGACTGGGATCGTCAGCGCTTCACCATGGACCGCATCTGCGCGCGGGCTGTGCGGCACACCTTCTTCAAGATGTTCAAAGCGGGTCTCATATACCAGGGCAACCGCCTGGTGAACTGGGACTGCCACTTGGAGACCGCAGTCGCCGATGACGAGCTGTACCGCGAAAACGTGGACGGCCACTTCTGGCACCTGCGCTACCCGGTGATTCACCCCAAGCCCGGCGAACCCGAGCATGTTGTGGTGGCGACGACGCGACCCGAGACCATGCTCGGAGATACGGCTGTTGCTTGTCACCCAGAACCTGCCAAGGCCTTGGCCAGTCTCATCGAGAAGACCGAAGAAAGACTTGCGGCTGCCAGCGCCAAGGACCGGGAAGGCATCGCCAGCGAGCTGGAGAGACTGCGTGAGAGGGAGAAAACTCAGGTCGCCGCCCTGGAGCAGATCGTCGAGATGGCCCGGGATGGTCGGCACATCATGCTGCCTCTGCAGGAACGCCCCATCCCCATCATCTGCGACGAATGGGCGAAGCCCGAGCTAGGCAGTGGCTGCGTCAAGATCACCCCAGCGCATGACCCCAACGACTACGAGGTCTGGCTACGCCACCGGGAAGAGATCGACATCATCAACATCCTCGAAACGAATGGCAGTCTGGGTGCAGAGGCTGGCAAGTATGAGGGTCTCGACCGCTTCGAAGCACGCAAGCGGGTGGTCGCGGACCTGGAGGCACAGCATCTCCTCGAGGGCATCGAAGAACGCAGCATCGAGATCGACCATTCGGATCGCTCCAAGACCATCGTCGAACCCTACCTGTCGAAGCAGTGGTTCGTGCGCATGGGAGACGTAGAAGGCGGCGTCACCATGGGCAAGGGCACGGACAAGGAATTCAAGATCGCCGGCCTGGCCCAGGCCGCCATCAGCGCCGCCGATGGTGAGTGGACTTCGTCGAGCGGGCGCAAACTGAGCTTTCATCCCGATCAGGATCGCTACCACAAGATCTACCATAGCTGGCTGAAGGAGAAGCGAGACTGGTGCATCTCTCGTCAACTCTGGTGGGGCCACCGCATCCCGGTCTGGCAGGGCCGCCTCGATCGCGAAGCGCTGCTCACCATCGAAAACTCACTGCGGCAGTTCGAGGGCCGCGAAGACGTGGCCAGTTGGCTCACTTTCGACGACGGCGAACGCCTCAACGGATTCGATGGTTTGGACCGGGTCAAGGCGGACGAGTCCATCACCGCCGTCGAAGCACAGGTCTGCTTTCGCGACGAGGCCCGTGACGAGGCCATGGGGACTGTTCTGCGCATGGGTGGACTGGAGATGGATCCGGATGTCCTCGACACCTGGTTCTCTTCCTCCCTCTGGCCCCACAGCACCCTGGGTTGGCCCGACCCGCGCACGGCGCAGGTGGAACCGGGACAAAGCAGCCTCGCTGCCAGGGAGGACGGGCCCGACTGCCTCGAGTACTACTATCCTGGATCCTGCCTGGTCACCGGCCGCGACATCATCACGCTTTGGGTGGCGCGCATGGTGGTGATGGGTCTCTACAACATGGGCGATATGCCCTTCACGGATGTCTTCTTGCACGCGACCATTCTCGATGGCCGCGGCGAGCGAATGTCAAAGTCCAAGGGCAATGGCATCGACCCCATCGACATGGTCGATCGCTATGGCGCCGACGCCCTGCGCTTCGTGCTCTCCGAGATGCAAACCGGCACCCAGGACATTCGCCTACCGGTGCAGGCGATCTCCCCCTTCGATGGCGAGCCCGTGGACCTGGCCAAGGCAAAGCGCGGCAGCACTCTGGGCACCTATGTCGACCCCAGAGCGGGTAAGGAATTTGACGTAGTCGGTCTGATGGCGGACCACGGCGTGCCGCAGGCCAAGACGGTCAGCGAGAGATTCGAAGACGGGCGCAAGTTCGCCAACAAGCTATGGAACGGTATGCGCTTCGCGCTCCTAAACCTGGACGAGACCCGCTTCGAAGCGACCGAGCTCAGCGCTCTCAACTTGGAGGATCGCTGGATCTGCTCACGACTGAGCGCAACCATCGACGCCGTGCATGAGCAACTCGAGGCCTACAACCCCTCGGCCGCCGTGCTCGCCGTGCGGGACTTCTTTTGGTACGAGCTCTGCGATTGGTACCTGGAATTGATCAAGCCACGCATGCAGGGCGCAGAAGGTGCAACCATGTCCAGGCAGATCCTGGCAGCAACTCTGGATCAGGTCCTGCGACTGCTCCACCCCTTCATGCCCTTTATCAGCGAAGAGCTCTGGGCCCGGCTCGGCGAAGCCGTCGTGGAACGAGGTGTCGACCGCAGGTTCGCCAGCAGTGATCTGCTGGCGCTGGCCAGTTGGCCCGAGCAACGCCGCGACTGGCGAGACTCGGATCTGGAGCAGAGCATCGAGCTCATGCAGGAGGTGGTCCGCCAGGTGCGCGAGGTTCGCGCCCGCTATCAGGTGCCACCGAGCCAGAAGGTGGAGATCGTCATCAAGGCCAGCAAAGAGGCCCTCGGACCCCTGCAATCTAGCGAAGGACTGCTCGGGCACATGGCCGGCGCTGCGAGCCTCAACATCGATTCGGCAGCGGCGAAGCCCAAGGGCGCCGCCACCGCTGTGATCCAATCCTGCGAGGTCTATGTGCTCGGCGTCATCGATCCGGAGAAGGAACGCGTCAAGCTGGAGGCGCGCCTGAGCAAGCTTCAGGCTCAGATCGGAGGCATCAAGAAGAAGCTCGGCAACGAGAGCTTCGTCGCCAAGGCGCCCGCAGAGGTGGTGGCCAAGCAGAGGACTCAGCTCACGGAACTCGAGTCCCAAGCAGAAAGCCTGCAGGCAAGCCTGCAGGATCTCTGAGCTCGGCACTGCCTGTCGGCTGGCCTAGGCCAGTCGACGCAGGGCGCGGCGGGCGATAGCCCGCCGCTGACGCCCGGCCTTCCTACGCTCCTGAATCCGCATGCGGTGAACGATCTTCTTCACCAGCTTCTTCACCTCGCCCTTCTTCACCTCGCCAGCGCTCCCTGAACGACCGCCGCCAATGCCCCTGGCTCCGCCGCGTCCTCTGCCCTGACCACGAGCGCCGGCACGACCGCGTGCACGACCAACTCCACGGGCCTGCCCACCAGCCCGGCCACGCATCTCCTGGCGCTCCTCCGGGTCCAGCTTGCCATTCTTGTTCTTGTCGAAGCGCTTGAGCACCTCCTCGCGGCGGGCCTTCGAGTCGGCGCCACCAAGGCCCCGGCCCTGACCGCGTCCTGCGCGACCACCGCGACCAGCTCTGCCACCGCGACCGCGCATGGCTGCGAATTCCTCCGCATTGATCGCACCATCGCCATCCTTGTCCAGCCCCTTGATGCGTCCCCGCATGCGCTCGGGAAGCTCCTCGGCGGTGACCTTGCCGTCACCGTTCTTGTCGTAGGTCTTGAACTGCGCTCTGCGACCCTGCGCCCCCCGCTCCTTCGCCTCGGCGCCGGCCTTGCCGCCACTCCCCTTGCCGCCGCCGCCGCGGCCCTGCTGTGCATCCAGTAAACTGGTCATGGAGAGAGTGAGAAGGCCGATCATCAAGCTGTTCAGTTTCATCGCTGTTCCTGGTTGTGTGCGCGGGTCTATTGGGGTCGAGCTCCTAGGAGCTGCTGTGCAGGACATGAACCGAAGGGCGAGTCCCCGAGGAAACAGGGCATCGCCTCGAGAGGAGAAAAAGCGCTGCAATTAGAGCACCGGGGCTCATCGCCTCCGCCTTGCCAAGGTCTCCCTGGCGCGCTCCCTAACCTCCTGGCTCAATTCAGCTTCCCCCATCTCCTGGTAGAGACTGGCGAGATCGCGAAAGATGCCGGCCACCGGCAGGGGGATCCGCGTGCTCGCCGCCGCCTCCGCTTCGAGATCGAGAAGAACCAACTCCAAGATCTCCGCGGCATCGACCAGGTTGCCGCTGGTCTGCTCCACTGCAGCCAGGCTGCGGCTCGCCATCACCAACTCCCAGAGATGGTGCTCCGCGTAGGGAAAGCGCTCCCAGAGGCTCAACCTGAGATCGATGGCCTCATTCAGGGCCTGGGCTGCAGGGCCGAGATTCTCGCTGTCCATCGATTCTGCGGACTCGGCCAAGGCCTGGCCGAGGTGGCGCAGCGATCGAGCAAGCAATTCGCTGTAGCGCGGCGTCTCCGGATAGGCAATCGCCAAGGCGCGCGCCGCCTCGACCGCCTCTGCACCGGTCTCTTGCGCCCGCTCGGTCTTCGGATGCAGCGCCGCCATCATGATCAAAGACTCGATCAGCTCCTGCCGGTAGTCGGGAACCTCGCCGAAGAGTTCGGCAAGGTCCTCGAGGATGATCTTGGCCTCGGCGATCAAGGCAGTGGCTGCTACCACATCACCACGCCTGAAGATGGCTTGAGCGAGATAGCGCTTGCTCCGAGCGCGCAAGAAGGCCAGCTCCGGATTGTCTGGATCCTCTTGCAGCAGGTCTTCCGCCAAGCGCATCGCCTGCCGATGTTCCGTTTCGACCTCAGCAGAGACTCTGCGCACTCGTGGACGACCTCGCCGCGGACTCTCCGGGGCCGAGTGATCGAGGAGGGAGAGCTCCGGACTGGCGAGCAAGGCTCCAATGGCGTTGTGAACTCGAGCCAATTCGAATTGCACTCGCGGCTTCGCTTCGCTTTCCAGCTCGAGCAGGAGAATGCGAATCGCATGCCCGAACTCTTCGCGCGCAGCATCGCTCTCCCCCTCGTCTCCGAGGGCATGGCCGCGATCTTTGTGCAGAATCGCAAGCTCCATGGGGTCCACCTCGAGATCGTCCGCCTTGGCCTCGGCGTAGACATCCAGCGAGGCTAGGTAGGCCTCGTCCGCCGCCGCGAATTCGCCGAGCCAGCGGTGAATATCGCCAACGCGGCGCAGAGCTCGACCACGATCCAGGCGCAGGCGCTCGTTCGTCGCATTCTCCAGGGCAAAGCCGTCGTAGAAAACGAGGAGCCGCTGTAGGAGATCCAGGTCCTTCTCCGAGACCGCAGGGAGCACCGGCACCTCGGAGAAGCCTTCATCGCTCATGAGCAATGCCTGGTCACGGCCGGCGATGGCGTCGAAGAGATCATCGAAGGCCTGCAGTGAGAACAGCAGGTTCGACTCGGCTAGTTGCTTTGCACCCCGTTCACGCTCCAGAGAAGCTGATGTGGATAGGAAAGCCCACCAGCCGACAATGCTGGCGGTAATCAGAGCGAGAACGGCGACAGTTAATCCCGCAGAGGCTGCCCGGTTTCGCTTCGCCCAGCGGTAGACACGTTCGAAGACCGCTGTTTCCCGAGCGAGCACAGGCATGTCCGCCAGGAAGCGAGACAGATCGTCTGCCATCTCCCGCGCTGATTGGTAGCGCAGATCCGCATCCAAGGCCGTTGCCTTCCCCACGATGGTTGCCAGGTCGCGAGGTAGATCCGGCACCGACTTTGGCAAGACATCCAAGTCACCTTCCTGCACCTGGCGAAGCAGAGCCTCGCGACCGGGCCCCTTGAAGGCAGGCTTGCCCGTTAGCAGTTCATGCAGGGTGAGACCAAGACTGTAGAGATCGCTGCGCCCGTCAAAACGGCCGTGGAAGTGTTCGGGAGGCGAGTAGCGCAGGGTCCCGACAAACTCGCCACTGCGGGTCATGGCCTGATCATCCAAGACCTTGGCAATGCCGAAGTCCACGACCCATACCTTGCCGCCTTTCTCCACGAGCAGGTTGGAGGGTTTGATATCCCGGTGCAGCACCCCGCGGCTGTGGGCATGCTCGAGAGCAAGCGCCACCTGCAAACCGATGCGCGCAACCAACTTGGCCTTGGAGAGACCGAATCCGTCGGCAAGTTTCGGCAACCAAGAGCCGTCCAAGAATAGAGCGTCGAGCCCACGCCCATGAATGAGCTGCATGGCATAGAAGTGAATACCCGCTTCCTGCCCCACCGCGAAGATGGGCACGATGTGCTCGTGCTCCAGCCGGGAAGCTGTCTCTGCTTCCCGCTTGAAGCGCGCCACCTGATCCTGATTCTGGAAGAGACTGGGCGGCAAGATTTTGAGAGCTACCGGCCTACCGAGAGACTCCTGCTTCGCCTCGTAGACGATGCCCATCCCACCCCGACCGATTTCCCCTTTGATGGCAAACTCTCCGAGACGATCAATCTCCGGATCGACGCTGGAGGGCAGGCGCACCTCGGTGCTGAGGCGATGCCCCTTGATAGCCTCCATGGCTTCGATGCCAGGAAAGAGCTCGAGGATCTCCTCAGCCAGCTCTGGATGCTTGCTGGCATACTCGCTGATCGATGCCTGCTCACCAGCTCTGATTCTGGCGGCAAAGTCCGCACTGATCGCCTCGAAGAGCTCCGCGTTGTCCGCTTCTGCAGTCATGTACGCTGATTTGGATCAAAGTCCGGAAGCGCCTCGAGAGTTTCCTTGAGGCGCCGCAGAGCTCGACGATAACGATTGGTAGAAGCCGCCTTGTGGATACCCAGGATCTCAGCCGACTCGTTGTTGCTGAGCTCCTCGATATGACGCAGGATCAGGATCTCCCGATCGATCTCCGGCAACCTGGCCAGGCTTGCCTCGAGTTGCTGTGCCCGCTCCGCGCGCATGGCCACCGCAGAAGGCGATGTGAGCTGGCCGATCAATTCGCCAGGTACTTGGCTGGAAGTTCCATTCGCCCCCCTGCGATTCGCATCCAAGGACTTCTCTGCTGCCGCGTCGCGCTTCTTTGCCTGCAGGTGATGCCGCCCCGCATCGACCAGGGTCTGCATGCTGATGCTGCGCAGCCATACGAAGAGCGAAACTTCGACCGAGCTCCGAAAGTGCTGCAAACGCTTGGCCGCTGCCAGGTAGCAATCCTGCAGCAGATCGTCCACATCGATGCGACCGCGCAAGCGCGCATCCATGCGCATCTGCAGGCTGCGTTCGAGGCGAGGCCGGTAGAAGGAGTAGAGATCGGCAAAAACAGAATCGTTGCCCTGTCTTAGCTCTTTGATTCCTTGCTCGATCTGCGATTCGTCCATCAGGCTGCGCAAGAGTAACCGCAACTAGGTAACAGGGATGCAGCTCTTGCGATCACCTGTCCTCGGAGCGCAATCATGGACGAAGCGATAGTCCCCCGGAAACGGGAGACTCGCGGATCTGGAAACAGGAAATCGGAAAAACCGACCCGCCCCTACTGCACTCGAATCTCGACGACCCGGTCCTTGTTAACCCGCACTTCCTTGCCGGTCCCCACATCCTCGAAGATGTAGAAGCCGGTTCCGTCCTCTACTTCCGGCCGATCAGCGGTGCGAATCCGGCGCCCATCCTCCATCAGGATGACACATGGTGTCGTGCAACTCACAGTGCACAGGATGAGCAACATCGGCAACCACAGGGGAAGGCGTTTGTTGGAGTAGCGCATGTGGTTTCTGATCCTCGTCAATAACAGTGGCGGTCTACATAGCCATCGACAGGCTGGACCTTTGAGTAAACTCCCTGGACTGGATTCTCAGGCCCTGCCACCTACCCTGCGGAGCCCTCCAGCTGTCCTACCTTGCCCGAGCTCCCAGAAGTCGAGACCCTGCGCCGCGGTGTAGAAATACACATCACTGGCCGCCAACTGCATAAGGTCGAGTTGCGTCGCAAGGATCTACGCTGGCCCATACCCGTGACTCGGGTGCGAAAGCTCGCTTCTCGTCGCTGCCGACTCATCGAGCGCCGCGCCAAGTATCTGCTCCTGCACTTCGATGGGGTGATCCCGGAAGTGGCCATGATTCACTTGGGGATGAGCGGTCGGCTCTTCATCGACCTCACTCCGAGGGGTGAAACCTCTCCTGACTGGATCGAGCACGAGCACTGGCGCATGCATTTCGAGGGCCGCCTCATGCGCTTCATCGACGCGCGGCGCTTCGGTATGCTCGACGTAACTCGCGAGAGCAAACTACAAGTTCACCCGCGACTAAGCGAGCTGGGCCCAGAGCCACTCGGATCAGACTTCGATGCAGACTATCTCTTTCGCGTCAGCCGCCGACGCAAGATCAGCATCAAGACCCTGATCATGAACGCCAAGCTCGTGGTCGGTGTCGGCAACATCTACGCCTCGGAGGCCTGCTTTCGTGCGGGCCTACGACCCCGGCGCGCGGCGGGCAGCATGAACCGCAAGCACTGCGTCGCTCTGGTCGACAGCATCCGCGAAGTTCTGAGCGAGGCGATCGAATCTGGGGGGACAACTATCAGGGATTACCACGGGGTCTCCCAGGAGGCCGGTTACTTCGCGCGGAAACTGCGAGTCTACGGTCGGGAGGGTGAAGCCTGCGGAAGCTGTGCCAGCAGAATCCGTCGCGTGGTCGAGGCCGGCCGATCCTCCTTCTACTGCCCAAGCTGCCAAGGTTGAGGGCCAAGAAGCACCCACCGCAAGGAAGAGGCAGGTAGCCGGCCACTCCCCAGGCGGGGATGCTAGAATCCTCGGGCTCCTCCTCTCCTCCCCAGTCAGTCTTGCCAATGACTTCCAAGCCCAATCGTCGGGACTTCTTTACCATCGTCGGAATCGGTGCCGCAGGCGCCGCAGTCGGCTGCACCAATCCTGCAGTGCGCAGCGGTTGGCTAACGCAAGAGGCAAGTTTCCGCCGTGAAAAGCGGCCGGGACCCAATGATCGAATCGGACTCGGGATCATCGGCGTGGGCAGCCTCGGTGGAGGTTGGCACCACCTGGGCCGCTGCCTGAAGATGGCCGACCTGGACGTGGTTGCAGTGGCTGATGTTGATGCCGTTCATCTGGACAAGGCCGTCACCACAGCTGAGGGCAAGATCAAGGGCTACCGCGACTATCGCCAGCTCCTCGATCACCAGGACATCCATGCGGTGATCATTGCCACACCGGACCACTGGCATGCTCTGCCGGCGGTGGAAGCTTGTGACGCAGGCATGGATGTGTACTGCGAGAAACCCCTCTCCCTCACAGTGGCTGATGGACGCGCGATGGTTGAAGCCGCCCATCGCAATGACACGGTCTTTCAGACCGGGACCCAGCAACGCTCGAGCGAGCGCTTTCACAAGGCCTGCGAGTTGGTGCGCAACGGCGCCATCGGCGACCTGCGGACTGTCAAGGTTGTCCTCGGACAGGGGCCGATCGCTGCAAAGGAGCCCGCCAAGAAGGCCCCACTGACTCTCGACTGGAACAGCTGGCTCGGCCCGGCCCGCGAGGTCCCCTACCACCAGAACCGCTGCCACTACAAGTTCCGTTGGTTCTGGGACTACTCCGGTGGCAAGCTCACCGACTGGGGCGCACACCACCTGGACATCGCCCAGTGGGGCATCGGCAGCGAACTCTCCGGCCCCGTGAGTGTCGAAGCCAGCGGTTCCTTCCCCGAGGAGAACTTCTACCAAACTCCCGTCGACTTCGATGTGCGCTACGACTACGCAAATGGCGTCAAGCTACATGCGACCGGGGCAGGCAAAAACGGCGTGACCTTCGTGGGCACTGAGGGTGAGATATTCGTCAACCGCGAAGAGATCTCAGCCAGCCGCGACGAGATCCTCGACTACGAAGTCGGTTCCGGAGCGATCCGCCTCTACAAGAGCCGCGATCATCACCAGAACTGGATCGACTGCATCCGCACGCGCGCCAAGCCAGTCAGCGACGTGGAGGTCGGTCACCGTTCGGCGACTGTCGCCCACATCGGCAACATCAGCATGCGAGCGGGACGGAAGCTGCGCTGGAATCCGACGGTAGAACGCTTCACCAAGGACGCCGAAGCAAACAGCATGCTCGAGCGGCCGTACCGCGGCCCCTGGTCTCTGCCGGACATCCCGAGCGGAGACTAGCGGGGCTCGAAGCGGCTGGCGACAAAGCCGACCGCGAGCACACCCAACCAACCGATCAGGTTGTACCAAAGGAACTCAACCTTGATGGAGAGGTGGACGGCGAGCACCGTGAGCATGCCGCCCGCGAGCCCGATGAGCCCGGCCCGCGCCTTGGCCGCGGGACAGATCATGGCCAGGGTAAAGATGCCGAGTAGGCTGCCGTAGAAGTACGAGCCGACGCGGTTGACCAGCTCGATCACCGAACCGCCGCCTTCGAAGCCGACGGCCATGGCCGTCGCCAGCAGACCCCAGAACAGAGTGGCAAGTTTGCCGGCAAAAAGGGACTGAGCTTCACTGGCATCCCGACGTAACCAGCGCTTGTAAAAGTCGATGACCGTGGCTGCCGAGAGAGAGTTGAGCACCGAGTCGATGCTGGACATGGCAGCCGCAAAGATCGCTGCCATGATCAATCCAAGCAGGAGCGGGTTCAGGTTGTTGAGGACGAAGTGCGGGAAGATGTAGTTGGTGTCCACTTCGGGGATCTTCTTGCCCGCTTCGTTCGGAGGCGCCAGCTCGGTCAACGCTTCCTTGCGAAGCTCCGCTGCCCGGATCACCGCCCCTTGAAAGCGACCGACGAGATCCGCCTGCAGGACAGGGTCATCCGGCGAGTCGGCGAGATCCATTGCAAGCTGACGCCGCTCTGTCTTCACCGCCGCATAGCGCTGCTCAATAGAGTCGATCACCTCAACGTGCTCAGGCCGGTCCGCCAGAGCCTGATCCTGCGGCCGATAAAGGAGCGGCTCGTCGCCCACCAGATGGAAGAGGTAAAGCAGAGCGCCGATGAAGAGCACGAGGGCCTGCATCGGGATCTTGGCAAATGCTGACAGCAGCAGGGCCTTGCGGCTCTCGTTTGCCGTCGGATTGGTCAGGATGCGTTGCACCTGACTCTGGTCGCATCCGAAGTATGCGAGCATCAAGAACAAGCCCCCGAAGAGCCCGGACCAGAGGTTGTACTTCTCTTCCCAGAAGCTCGGCATGCCGTCGGGATTGGCTGCGATCTCCGCGTGAGTACGCGGCACGAAGTTCACGCTCTCAGGGGTCACTTCCACAGCGTTGAGCTTGCTGGCGCTGCCCATAACCCGCAGTGCTTCACCGAAGTCCAGGTGCTGCAGCACCTCGCTTAGCAGGATGAATAGACAGATGAAGAGGCCACCGAGAATGACCGTCATCTGCTTCACATCGGTCCACACCACTGCGCTGATTCCGCCCAGGAAGGTATAGAAAGTCGTGAGCAGGCCCATGATCAGCACCGTGCTCAGTAGGTCGAGCCCGGTCATGGAGGACAGCACCACCGAGGGGGCGTAGATGACAACCCCCAGTGCGAGGCAGCGCGAGACCAGAAAAATCAAGCTGGCGAGACTGCGCGTGGCTGGTCCAAAGCGACCTTCCAAGTACTCGTACGCAGTGATGATCGGGTTCTTGCGGTACAGAGGGATGAAGAAAATGCAGAGCAGTACCATTGCCAGAGGCAGAGGGTAGTACACCTGCAGGAACTCCATCCCCTTCTCATGCCCCTGCCCTGTGGTGCCGATCACCGTGATCGCCGAAGCCTGAGTGGCCATGACTGATAGACCTGCGGCCCACCAGGGGATGCAGCGTCCACCGGCGAAGTAGCCGTCCAGATCCTGCTGCTTTCGGCCGCGACGCACGCCATCCGTTACGACGTAGATCAGGAAGGCAAAGAAGACAGCCCATGCGATCCAGTTCATGCCGACCCCAGTGGAACGTTAAAGCTCTCGGTGAACCAATAGAGCAGCATGATGAAGAGCACGGCGACGCAGAGGACCCAGACGTAATAGATGCTGGGAAAGGGTGGCTCAGCCTTGTTCATCGATAGTCCTGCTACGAAGAAAGACATAGATCAAGAGCCCGAAGAAGCCCAGACCGAGGATGAATTCGAGCAGACTGTCCAGGTTCTCCGCCTGCTGGCCCTTGCCCTGCACTTCCTCTCGCCAACGCTGCAGCCAGGCCTTCGGATTGCCGAAGTTCGGCAGGACCGGCATGGCCCTCCTGGAGATTTCACGCATGAGGGCCGGCAATTCTGAACTCGTGAGGCCCTTCTGCGGGCAGGGAATCAACTGCGCCTGCTGCGCCAGTCGCAGGGCCAGTGCCGGCTCGAGCAGGAACTCGATCAGCTTCTGTAGTTCTGCATCCACCGGCCGGAGAAGGGCCATGCCGCGACCCTGCACTGGGATCAAAGGCTTGGGTAACTGATAGAGCAGGTCACCACCGCGACCCTGTTCTTCGACGATCATCGCCAACGGCAGAAGACTGACATCCGCAGGGCCGGTGCGCAGGGCTGCGATACAAGCCTCGCTGTCCGACTGGTAGCTCTCGGTGCGGGCATCGAGAGAGGCTAGCCAGGAGAAGGCACGCTCCTCGCTGAAGCCAGCTCTCAGCTGGTTCTGCACCAAAGTAACCCAGAGAGAGCGCGCTGACTCCGGCATGGGCAAGCTGAGCCTGCCCGCAAAATCCAAGTCTACGAACTCATCGAACTGCTCGGGCGGCGGCCGATTCGACCAGGTCTCCGGTGAGTAGGCGACCACCCATGGCTCGGCCATGTTGATCAGCACCTTTCCGGCAGCATCACTCCAAAACGGCTGCAAGCCTGCGCGAAGCGCCGCTGGAATCGGCAGCAGAAGGTCCGACTCGAGTAGATCGTAGAGTGAAAAAGCATCGACTCCGTAGACCAAGGATGGTCTGGGTTCTTGCCTGATACGAATAGCAAACTCGCTGCTGGCCAAGGCTTCTACACTGACCCGGAGGCCGCGTTCGCGGAATCGCTCGGTCAGGTTCTGCGCTTCACGCAGAGGTAGATCGGTCAAGAGGAGTGGCCGCTGCGCGGCAACGCCGAGCACGAGCAGCAAGGCACAGATGACTGGACGTGCACTCAAGATCGTTCGCGAAGACAGAGGAGAACCAGGAGGAAGGCCAGGGCAACCGCCCCGGAGGCTGCTACCAGAAGACCGGTAAAGTCCTGGTCCGCATAGATGATTCCTCCCAAGCCCGCGAATGCCCCCATGCCCAGGTTGACCGCAGCGGCACGAATGCCCATGAGCGTCCCTCGCATGCGCGGCTCGACGATTTGCGATATCAAGGCCATCAGCGCCCCGGATCGTGGCGCAGCGATCAGACAAAGGGGTAGGCCGACGAGGAAGAGCCCTAGGATCGACTCCACTTGCCCCAGGGCTAGCAGACAGATGCCGACCCCGGCCGTGGTCCACAAGACGAAGCGCCGCTTGCCAACGCGGTCCGCATAGCGGGTAAGGAGGATGCTGCCACCCGCCGAAGCCAGACCGAGAATCACCCACATGCTCTTCTGACTCTCCTTGGGAAGGATGCCAGATTCGTTCAACCACTCACCGGCAAACTGCACTGAGGTGAAGAAGGCCCCGGTGTAGAGCAAGACGGACAGGAGCGCCGGCACCACCATAGGCTGCCGCATGACCGACCACTGGGAAAGCAGAGCCTCTTCCTTGCCCAGTCGCGGCGGCAGCAGACGGATCATCATGACCATGGCGGCGACAGCAGTCATGGCCTGCAGCACGTAGATACCGCGCCAGAATCCGCCGTCAGCGCAAAGGTTTGCGAGGGGCATGCCAACGGGCACCGCCAGAAAAATACCCGCGGTCATGATCCCCATAGCTGCCGCCCGACGATGATAGGGCACCAGGTCCGCCATGGCCGCGGAAGCCGAGGTGAAGACGATGCCACCCGCCAAGCCCGCGAGGCCACGAAAGACAAAGAAGGTCTGCGCATCACTCACCCAAAAGTGACCCAGGCTGGCGATCACAAAGAGGACGCTGCCCCAGATCAGCGGCCGGCGCCGGCCAAAGCGGTCGATGAGCGGCCCGAGAGCCAGCGCACTAAAGGCCCCGGCAAGACCGGCGCTGGAGAGGAGCCAACCCTTCTCCACTTTACTGCTCACGCCGATGGCCTCGTCCAGGAAGGGGGCGAGCGCCGCGAAGACATTCGTATTGAGCGCGATGCCGAAGCAGGACAGGGCCAAGGCGATGACTGCCAGGCGCTCCTGCCGGATGCTGATAGTTTCTGCTGCCGCTTCCTGCTTCAAGGCTACTGACTGTCTCCGCAAGGCTGGGATGGAAGCAGGATCTCCAGGGAGGATCCAGCAAAAGGCCCATGACAAGGTGATACTCAGCCCGGCGATCCCTGTCGCATGACGGCGAATTGCCTGGGTGTATTCTTTGAGGGTATTAGACTCTGCCCCGACCCAACCCCGAGATCGAGGACCTGCTTGAAGATCGCTGTCATCGGCGCCGGCATTAGCGGCGCTACCATCGCCCGATTGCTGGCTGCTGATGGCCACAGTGTCACGGTCCTGGAAAGCTCCGACCGGGCCGGAGGACTCTGCAAGAGCCAAAACGTCGACGGATTCGTCTTCGACGAGGCCGGCGGACACATCCTCTTCAGCAAGGAGAAGAAGGTCCTCGATTGGCAAATCGAGCGCTGTGGCGGCATGGACCAAGTGCAGCGGACGGAGCGCCAAACACGCATCCGCTGGCACGATCGCTACGTGCCCTACCCCTTCGAGAACGGCGTCGGTCACCTGACCAAGGAAGCCATTGTCGACTGCATGGATGGCTACATCGATGCCTACCTGCAACGTCAACAGGGTGCAAACTGCCCCGCAGACTTCGCCAGTTGGATTGACTGGCGAATGGGTGAGGGCTTCGCCAAGCACTTCATGGTGCCCTACAACGAGAAGATCTGGAGCTGCGATCTTTCGACCATGTCCAGTGGCTGGGTTTCCGGTCGTGTCCCAGAAGCACCCCTCAAGGACATCATCAGGGCAGCGGTCGGCATCGACACCGACGGCTACAGCCATCAGTCGATCTTCTACTTCCCCCGCGAGGGTGGTTTCGAAACCATGGTCCGCGGCACGATCAGTGGTGGCGGCTTCGAGCTACATACCTCGACCCCGGTAGAAAGAGTTTCGCGCCAGGGGGATGCCTACCAGGTCAATGGCGAGAGCTTTGATCTCGTGATCAATACCGCTCCCCTGCCGCTCATCTCCGAGGTCATCGCAGAGATTCCCAGCGAGATCCGGGCGGACATCAGAGAGCTCCGCCCCATCAGCCTGGTGAACGTGCTTTTCGGTCTGAAGGTCGACAAGGCCCCCGAGCCTCTCTCCTGGATCTACCTGCCCTTCCCCGAACAGGGTCCCGCCAACCGGATTACCTTCTTCAGCAACTACTCACCGGAGAATGCGCCAGAGGGTCACGCCTCGTACATGGCAGAGGTCACCCACCGCGGCGAGCTCAAGCCGGATCAGGACTGGGTGGATCGACTCGGCAAGCAGATCGGCAAGGCTGGAGTCTTCGACCCGGCACAGATCGTCACAACTCACTTCGTAAAGAGCCCCTTCGCCTACATCGATCAGAACCTGCAATTCCAGGAACGCATCGATCGAGTGCGCGCCTGGTTCGACAGCTCGGGCTACATCACCTTCGGTCGCTTCGGCAGGTACGAGTACCACAACTCGGATCAGTGCATCGCGCGCGCGATGGAGGTGCACGCGCATGTGCGCGAGATCGCAGAAAGTGGTGCGGCGGCTGCGCCTAGCTTTGGCTGACTAGCCGCCGGGGATGCCCTGCGCGTCGTTAAAAAGGAAGCGAGGCGTGCCCCAAAGGACACACCTCGCCGCAGGTTGCTCGAGTGGCTCGCACTCCGCTCGAGCAGAAGTTTCAGATCAATTGGGGGGAGCCCCGATGGACTAAGACTGATGGTTGGTTGATCGCGCTCCAACCAGGCATCGGGCATTGCACCCTTACGAACAGACCCCTCTGAGACGGAATGCCAAGTCTTTGCGTCCGGTTGTCCATCAGAACCAAATCTGAAACTCAAATGTGAGAGAGCAAGCAGGAGAACATGACACCTGCCAATACTGACAACTAGGACGTCACCATGTGTCGGCGATGTTCCCTCCCTGAACGGATTGCTTACGGATTTCGTTTCCGACCAAACGTAAGCCCCTCACTCAGCTCCGGGCGCTCGGGAAGGACTACCCGATAGGCGGCTCTAGAGAGGCTCTGGCAGCCGTTCTCTAAATCGCGATGAGCAAAGGAATCAGGCTCCGACAGCCCCGCTTCTTATCCTTCGCACCATGCCCAGCCCCTCTAATACCATCCACAGAATTAGGGCGAGGAGCAGGGAAGTGAAGCCAACCATGAACCAATTGGACTGCTCGAGGAAGCCGGTGAGCTGGATGAAAAGGGAGACCAGGGTGATGACCATGACGAAGATCATGGGCAAGACCAGGGGCAGGACCGGTCGCTTCCGAGCCCAGAAGTAGAGGGACAGAACCATGAGGGTCAGGGCCGCCATCATCTGGTTGCTGGCTCCGAAGATGGGCCAGAGCACATAGGCGGCCTCGGTGCTTCCCTCCCCACTCGGGTTGGGCACGCGAACGAAGGCCAGGGCGACCGCCGGCAGAACCGCAACCAGGGTGGCAAGATAGCGATTCTGGAAGAGGCCGATGCCCACCGCGGCGCTGAGTTCAGCGACGATGAAGCGCTGGATGCGGGTTGCCGTGTCGAGAGTGGTGGCGGCAAAGGAGATGACCAGAACCGCCATGAGGGTCATGGCGATGCTGGCAGCGATACCGATCTCCTGGGCGAAGGCGCCTCCACCGAGGACGAAGGCGGATGCCTTGCGATTGCCGGCGTTGGCCCAGGAGTCATAGTAGACAGCCCAATTGAGGTCGGCCACCGGGCCATCGTGACCGGCCAGGTTGCACTCGCCCACCAGGGCGATGCCGGCGACGCCAGCCATGACTGCGGCGAGCGCCAGGGATCCTTCACCAAGCATGCTGCCGTAGCCGATTGGCCGCGCATGCGAGAGGCTGGAGATCTGCTTGGAGGTAGTGCCCGACGAGACCAGGCCGTGGAAACCCGAGATGGCACCACAGGCGATGGTCACAAAGAGCAGGGGAAAGATCGAAGGCCCATCTGCCGCCGTGTTGATCATCGGCGCGTCAAATTCCGGGTGCGCGATGAATAGGCCTAGGTAGAGGATCCCCAGACCGACGATCAACTGATGGCTGTTGATGAAGTCCCGGGGCTGCAGGAGGAGCCAGACCGGCAGGAGACTGGCGATCGCCGAATACGCGAAGAGGCCGATGATCCAGGCATTGGTGGCTTTCTCTGTCGACCAGCCGAGCATGCTGGTCAGGTCCACCGGGTAGTGACTGCCGATCCAGACAAAGAGATAGAGAATGCCCAAGGCGACGAGCGAGGGGATAAGCGGGCCGTAGCCCTTCTTGTAGATCAACCAGCCGATGACGACAGCGACAATGATCTCCACGTTGATGGGCAGAACCGAACCAGGCACCGAGACGAAGAGCCCGGCAATCACCATGGCGAAGACCGCCAGGACCAGCCAGGTGAGCACGAGCACGAAGCAGAGGAACATCAGCCGGGCACGGCTGTTGATCACCTTGCCAGTAATGTCGGCGATGGAACGACCCTTCTCGCGGACACTGACCACAAGGGCGCCAAAGTCGTGCACTGCGCCCATGAAGATTGTGCCGAGTACGACCCAGAGAAGTCCCGGCAACCATCCCCAGTACACCGCAACGCAGGGCCCGACGATGGGTGCAGCACCGGCGATCGAGGTGAAGTGGTGCCCGAAGAGCACGTGCTTGTCGGTGGGGACAAAGTCCCGCCCATCCTCGAACTCCTTCGCCGGCGTGAGGATCTCCTCCTGATCCTGATAGATCCGATTGCCTATGTATCGGGCGTAGTAGCGGTATCCGAGCAGGAAGGCGATCAGGACGCAGGCGGCGACAACTGCGGTCACGGCTTGCGCACCTCGACGATACCTCTCTGACCAGCGGTCTCTTCGACGCCCACACGGAGACTGTCGGGCACCATGCCCTCGAAACGCTTGGCAAGCCGTTGCAGCAGGGTATCGGCGATCCAAGCCGCCAGGTTCTCCGCACTGGTGTTGGTTATGGGTAGCAACATGACCTCCTCCGCAGGAATCAGGTATCGCCTCTCGCGATAGAGAATCTCCATGGCACCCTTCCCATCCGGCTCACAGGTGAGCACCGGGTGTCGCCCGGGAATCAGTAGGCGCTCGTTGAGCTCACCGACGAGTTCACGGATCAGCGGCTTGATCTCGCGAAAGTTGAGCACCAATCCGTACTCATCCAGGGGACTCTCGAGATCCACGAAGACCTTGTAGTTGTGACCGTGGAGTCGCTCTGCGCTGCCATCCGGGAAGATGAGGAAGTGGGCAGCAGAGAACTTGAGATAGTCCTTCTCTATGTGGATCGACCAGGTTTTTTTCACGGCCAGGCCTCGCCTCCGGCGACACAGCTATACCCTTCGGGCATGGACCTGGACAGGGTTTCCTTTCGCCCCACGCGACATCCCGGCATCGAGATTCACTTCTATCACCGCGACAAGGCAAGCGGCCATGCGGCGGTAATGATTCGCATGGCACCTGGGGCAAGCTATCCGCGGCATCGACATCGCGGCCCAGAGGAATTGCTCATCCTGCAGGGAGGCTTCGAGGACGAGCACGGCAGCTATGGAGAGGGCGAGTTCGTGCGCTACGAGGATGGCAGCATCCACCATCCCCGAGCGCTGCAGGAAGGTCCACCCTGCGTCTTCTTTGCCATTGCCGCCGAGGGGATCGACCTGACCCTCTCCCCCGAAGAAGAGGGAAGGTCCCCCGAGGAATAGGAAGAGGAGGCTACTCTCCTTCCAGAATCTTCTCCGCGATGCTCGCCGGCACAGGCTGATAGCTGTGCGGCTCCATGGAGTAGTGCCCACGGCCCTGGGTCATGGAGCGCAGGCTGGTGGAGTACTGGAACATCTCACCCAGGGGCACCTTGCCGGAGACGGCAGTCAACCCACCGGGCTTGGTGACCATCTCGTCGATGGCGCCGCGCCGGGAGCTCAGATCGCCGATCACGTCGCCGGTGTACTGCTCGGGGCTCTCCACCTCGATATGCATGATGGGCTCGAGCAGAACCGAGTTGTTCTCGGCAGCCAAGCGGAAGGCAAGAACGCCCGCAGCTTCGAAGGCCATGTTGCTCGAATCGACGTCGTGAGACTGACCGTCATGGAGCTCGGCAGTGAACTTGACGTAGGGATAGCCGGTGCGACCACCACCCTCGGCAGCGGCCTTGATGCCGGCGCCAACCGAAGGAATGTACTCTCGAGGAACCGACCCACCGGTGATCTTGTCCACGAACTCCACGGCCTCGACTTCTTCGTTGGGGGTGAAGTTGACCTTGGCGACGGCAAACTGACCGGAGCCACCAGTCTGCTTGACGTGCCTGGCGTCGACGGACTTTGCCGCCTTCAGGGTCTGCTTGTAAGCGACCTTGGGCTTGCCGACGTGCACCTCGACCTTGAACTCGGACTTGATGCGATTGCAGATCACCTCGAGGTGAAGCTCACCCATGCCGCTGATGATCATCTGACCGGTCTGCTCATCGGTACGTGCCTTGAACGTGGGATCCTCACGGACAAGCTTGCCGATTACGGTGCCTAGCTTGTCCCGGTCAGCGTTCTTCTTGGGCTCGATGGCAACCGAGATCACAGTCTCCGGGAAGCTCATGGCTTCGAAGACCACCGGATGATCGCGCTCGCAAAGCGTATCGCCGGTCACCGTATCTTTGACCCCGACCACCGCGATGATATCGCCGGCACGGGCAAAGTCTTGCGGTTCGCGTTGGCCGGCATGCATGCGCAAGAGACGGCCCACGCGCTCGGGGCGCCGGGTGCGCGGATTGTAGTACTTCTCGCCCTGCTTGATCTCGCCCGTGTAGATGCGCATGAAGGTCAGGTCGCCATTCGGGTCGGAAATGGTCTTGAAGATCAGAGCCGAGAATGGCTCGCCGGCAACCATCGGCCGCGCGATTGTCTCGCCAGTATCGGGATGCAGGCCTTCCATGGCCGTCACCTCGGAAGGGGCGGGCAGGTAGTCCACGACCGCATCCAGGACATTTTGCACGCCCTTGTCCTTGAAGGCTGAGCCAGCCAATACCGGGGTGATCTTGAGCAGGTTCGTGCCCTTGCGAATGGCAAGCTTGAGGTCCTCAACAGGGACAGCTTCACCCTCGACGAACTTCTCTAGAACCGAATCCTCGAACTCGGCGACTGAGTCGATCATCTCCTCGCGGCGGCGCTCAGCTTCTTCGAGGAGGCCCGCTGGGATGTCGGTGATGCTTACGTCTTTGGCATCATCCTCCCAGGTGTAGGCCTTCATCTCCACGAGATCGATGACGCCCTTGAACTCACGCTCCGCACCGATGCACATCTGCAGTGGCACCGGGACGGCACCCAAGCGGATGCGCATACTCTCGACGGCGCCATCAAAGTCCGCGCCGGTGCGATCCATCTTGTTGACGAATGCCAGGCGGGGAACCTTGTAACGATTGGCTTGCCGCCAAACGGTTTCCGACTGAGGCTGAACTCCTGCCACGCCACAAAAGACACCAATTGCCCCGTCCAAGACACGCAAGGAGCGCTCCACCTCAGCGGTGAAGTCCACGTGCCCCGGTGTATCGATCAGCGAAATGGTGTGCTTGCGCCAATCGCAGGTGGTAGCAGCTGAGGTGATCGTGATCCCTCTCTTCTGCTCCTCCTCGAGGTAGTCCATGGTGGCTTCACCATCGTGGACCTCGCCAACCTTGTGACTGCGACCGGTGATAAAGAGAATGCGCTCACTCACCGTCGTCTTGCCGGCGTCGATGTGCGCGATGATGCCTATGTTGCGGGTACGCAGCACCCGGAGCTCTTCCTTTGAGAGCTTCTTCTTGCTGTCCCCGGATGAGGGCTTGTGGGTTTCTGCGTTTGACATCTCAACCGTCTTATGGGGAGCTTTGGCCATGGCCGGCGGGGAAAAAAGGGTCGGAACACTACCCTTGCCCTTAGGGCTGTCAAGCCCTTCCACGGACCCCAGTGAGGCGCGGCCGCGATCATTCTCCGCTGACACGGGGCAAATGAAAGTCCTGTGGAGTCAGGATGAGAGTTTTATCGATGGAGAGAGCGGATGTACGCCAGGATTGCATGCCTCGCGACCCTACTGGGAAGCCTCTCTGGGGAGCTTGTCGGCCAGGAGCCGATCGGGCCTGAGGCAGCGCTACAGGCCTTGCGATCGGGAAACTCGCGCTTTGTGGAAGGGTCCCCGCAGAGGCAGGCCCTGGGGGAAGGGGTCCGGCGCAGCCTGAGTTCTGGCCAAAGCCCCTGCGCGGTCATCCTGACTTGCGCGGATAGCCGGGTTCCACCGGAACATATCTTCGATGCGGGGCTGGGTGAGCTCTTCGTAATCCGCACCGCGGGGCCCGCCTGCGATCCCGCGAGCCTGGCCAGCCTCGAGTATGCCGTGCAGACTCTGGGCGCGCCCCTCTGCCTGGTCATGAGCCATGAGGACTGTGGCGCCCTGCGTGCTGCCCTGGCCGGGCAAGCCGAAAGCCCCGCTCAGGCCGCGCTGCAGAATCGCCTCTCCCTTGGCCTGCGTTCCTTGCAGAAGGAGGGTCTGCGGGGTCGAGATCTCTTTGATGCCGCCGAAGAGGAGAACGCCCAGGCAGTCATCGCGCAGGCGATCAGCCGCAGCGAGATCTTGCGAAAGGCAATTGCGAGCGAGCGCTTTCGCATCCTTCCGGCGCGTTACCTCCTGGAAAGTGGCCAGGTGGATTGGCTGCCCGAACGAGATCGGCCGAGCGCTGAACTCGCAGCCGCAGGGGACTCGACTCGCCGACCACAGAAGGTTCGAGGCATGCCGCCGCATCTCGCCCTGAGCATGTTGCGCGCCGGCCATCGACGCTTCCTCGCCGAGAATGGGCAGGCTGCTGATCTCGGCTCGGACCGACGACGAGACTTGCTGCAAGGCCAGCGCCCCTTCGCGGTGGTAGTGAGCTGTGCCGACTCGCGGGTGAGTCCCGAGAGGATCTTCGACATGGGCCTGGGCGAACTCTACGTAGTGCGTGTTCTCGGCAACGCAATCAACGAAGAAGTGCTCGCCAGTGTTGAGTACGCAGTCGAGGAGTACGGTGCCAGCTTGGTGCTAAGCCTCGGTCACCGGGATTGCGCAGCGATTCACTCCGCGGTTACGGCCGAGAATGGGCAGGCATATTCGCCGAGCATGCGATCTCTACACGAATACCTGGCCCCGGCAATAGAGAGTGCTCGTCAGACGGGAGCCAGCGGGGACGAGCTTTTCGAACTGGCAGCCGAGTTCCATGCGCGGCAGGTTGCGGATCAACTTATCGAAAGGAGTCATCTGCTGCGTCGCGGCCAAGAAGCCGGTCTAATCAGCAGTCTGGCAGCGGTCTACGAACTGGGCAGCGGAGATCTGCACTGGCTGGGCAAGGAGGCCCGGCCGGAGCTTGTGACTACAGACGAGACTGCCGCCATGCATGCACGACTGGCCGAGCATCGACCAAAGATGGCAGTCGAAGAGCCGCCTGCAAGTCCCATGGTCGAGACCGAGGTCCTGAGCGAACACGGGGGGAACGAGGCAGAAATGACTGCTCCCCGGGCTGAGCCTCTCGCCGAAGAGGGCGGTGCGGATCTGTTACAGATCCTTTTCGCCGCCACGATGATCTCCAGCGGCGGGGTCTTGTTCCTGATGTTGCGCCGTAGACGCCGCCAGGAAGAAAGCCCCGTGGCAGAGGCGATCGAGTTTCCCAGCTGATTCGCTGAGCTTGACTTGACGCCTTCAGGTGGTGTTTTCACCATCTCCGCGTGACCACCTTCCGCCTGCTATGGGAGATCCACAAGTGGATCGGAATCGTTCTCGGGCTCGTGCTCATCATGAGCGCAGTCACCGGAGCCCTGCTCCTGCTCAAGAAGGAGTACCACTGGATTCAGCCGAGTACGCAGCGTGGAACCGAGGGTCCGGCCGAGAAGCTCGCTCCAATTCACGAGGTCTACAAGGCCATATTTGCCCTGAATCTCCCTGAGTTTCAAAGCGAAGAGGATATCGACCGCATCGACTTTCGCCCTGGCAAGCGCGTTCACAAGGTCCGCAGTGTGCATGGCAATCTGGAAGTCCAGGTCGACGCGATCTCAACTGCGATCCTCGGTGACGTGAACATTCGCCGCAGTGACTGGCTGGAGACCATTCACGATGGCAACTTCTTCGGCGAGTTCGTGCACGACTACATCATGGTCATCGTGGCCGTCGCCACCGTCGTGCTCGCTCTAAGCGGTTACATGATCTGGCTCTGGCCTAAGATCCTCAAGCGCCGGGCGCGCAAGAAACGGGCGGCCTAAGCGATTTCCCCGCGCAGAGCGCTGATCAGTACTTGCGCAAAGCGCCGGGCGCCTTCGGGCTTGACGACGCTGAGCTGATTCATCTCGAACTCCATGCCGATGTAATTGGCAGTGCTGCGCTCCCGGCGCATGCGCATGCAAAAACCATCATCCTTGCCGGAGTAGGGATAGTTGCGCCGCACGCTGTAGCCCTGCGCCTCGATGCGGGTATGTAACCTGTCCGCCATGGCCTTCTCCCGTGGATGGCTTGGCTCGTAGAGGAGGCCGAAGTCGTTGTCACGGCGATCACCATTCAAGGAGCCGGTGAATGAGTGGATACTGATGTGGAAGGCCAGGCCACAGGCCACCACCGCCGCATCCAGATCAGCCTCTACTGCTTTGCGCCATGGCCGCCAAAAGCGATCGATGCGCTGTGCCCGTTGCTCTCTGCTCAATTCCGCGTTGGCAGGCACCCGCTTGCCGTCGCTAAGGGTTCGGGCCACGACCCTCGGATGCTGACGCGAACGATTCAAATCGGCTACCAGGCGTGACCATCGCCCCAGATGCAAAGGGCCCGCAAAGGCCTTGGCTAGCCGCCGGCCGATGATAGCCGCCCCCGGATCCCAGGCGTGATGGCTAGCCAGAACATCCCGCCGCAGACCGAGTCCGGCGAGCTCCGCAGGCACACGCGCGCTCGCGTGCTCCACTGAGAAAACCACCTGCGCCGCTCGAAAGCGGACTCGATTCACCGGGGCGTCTCGCCCATGCGCAGCAGGTCGGCTTCGGCGGCGATGTAACCGAAGGCCGCCCATTGGTCGCTGGCGAGAAGGTCCTTCAGATCGCTGATCGCGCCTTCACGATTACCCTGGTTCAAACGGTAGTTGCAGAGCCCATAGTCCTGGGTCGCGTTCTGCACGCCGTCCGCGGTCTCATCGCCGAAGTCCGAGTAGTCCAACTTGCCTGCATAGAGCAGAAGAAGGCGGAAGTAGGCGTGGTTCTCGATGATATCCCAGTCCGTGCCGATGCTCTTTGCCACACGATCGGCTGCGTCGAACTTGAGTTGCCTAGTCAGGGTCAGGTAGAGCCAATAACTGGCCGCCGACTGCATGTCCGGGTTCTTGGCAGCGGCCAGGCAATTCCGGTAGGCGATCTCGGCCAAGGGATATTCACCCTTCAAGTAGCGCGCCAGACCGTAGTGGTACCAGATGCTCGTCTGCAGGGTTCCAGTCGGAATGTTGCGCGCATTGGGCTGGCCATCGGGCTCAACCACGTCTGGCTTGCCCCTGGTGAGCTCCACCGCCCGTTCGAAATCTGCGATCGCCAGATCGAATCGACGCAGGGTGATGTAGCGATGGCCGCGATGACGCAGCAACTCCGCGGACTCAGGATGCTCCTGCAAAGCCCGCGTAAAAATGTCCACCGCTTCCTGATAGCGACCGAGATAGGCGGTGCGGCGCCCGTACCAGATGGCCGCCTGCTCACTCGTTGGTGCGCTTGCATAGGCAGCCTCAGCGACCTGGAGCTGCTCCTTCTGCCTCTGGCGCGTCGCCGTATTGCTCTCGTCGACGTAGAGTGTCTCGCCAAAGAGGGACGTGACCCCTGCCTGGCAAGAGGGCAGTAGGAGTCCGAGCAGGGCAGCGAGCAACAGTGGACGAGAAAACTCGAGATTCATCACATCACCTTTGGAACGCGTCATCAGGTGCTGACCATAGCGCAAGAGCCAGCGCGAGACCTCAGTTACTCTCCGGCTTCAGATAGCGGTCGAAGAACTCCCACTGGCTCTTGTTGCCGCCAGCCCCCGTGCCATGCCCATTGTTCGGGAAGAAGCGGCTCTCATAGGGCTTGCCAGCCTTGTCCATCGCCTCGATCAATTGAAAGGCATTGGTGGGATGCACATTGTCGTCGATCATCCCGTGGAGGATGAGGAGCTTGCCCTTGAAGCCATCCACGTAGGTCATCGCTGAGCCCACGTCATAGCCCTTCTTGTTGAGCTGGGGGGTGCTCATGTAGCGCTCGGTGTAGATCGTGTCGTAGTTGCGCCAATCAGTGACCGCGGACTTGGCCACGCTCGCTGCGTAGACATCCGGGTGCTTGAAGATACCCATCGCCGCCATGTAGCCGCCGTACGAGCTGCCGACGATGCCCACCCGATCGCCATCGACGTAGGGGCGTTCGCGCAGCAGCCTGATAGCATCTGCATGGTCCTGGATATCGGCGTCACCAAGGCGGAGATAGGTCGCGCCGAGAAAGGCCTTGCCGCGGTTGCCTGAGCCCCGGTTGTTGACCTTGACCGCCAGATAACCGCGCTGGTTCTCCGCCCGTGGGCGAGACACATAGGCTGCGCTGATCTCGTTGGATCCAGGCCCGCCATAGAGCGCGTTGATCACCGGATAGCTCTTGCTCGCATCGAAGTCAGCAGGCTTGTAGAGGATCCCGTAGATGTCGAAGCGATCATCGCTCGAACGGAAGCTGAACATCTCGGCCAGATTGGCAGCGCTGGCCGGATCGCTCTCGGCGAGATGCACGACCAGTTCTCCAGACGCAGAGTAGAGCGCCGTGCTCGGCGGCCTGTTGACCTCTTCGTATTGGGCCACGAGCCACTTGCGATCCGGCGATAGGTTGAAGTTGGAATGGTGATAATCGAGGCTCGTGACGCGAGTCTGTCCCTCGCCCTGCAAGCCGACCAGATGGTATTGATTGTAGTAGGGGTTCTTCGGGGAGCTGAAGCCGGTGAAACCCATCAAGCCCCGTTCCTCATCGACAAACTCAATTCTCCCAGCCTGAAAATCCCCAGAGGTGATCTGGTGATGCAGCTTGCCGCTGAGATCGCGCAATTCGTAATGGGTGAAGCCGGACTTGTCCGTGGTCCAGATGAAACGCTGCTTGTCGTCGAGGAAGCGCATCCCCGGATGGTTGGCCTGATAGGTGTCCTGCTCTTCAGCGACGATGAGACGACATTCGCCGGTCTCCAGATCCATGCCGAGGATCTCCAGCTTCTGCTGCAGACGATCCGTTCGACTCACCATCATCACGTCGCCAGCAGGCGATAGACGAATGTCGAAGAGATAGTGCTCGGTCTCCACAGCGGCATTGATCGGCGTGACCTTTTCGGCGGCCAGGTCATAGACCATGAGCGCGGCGGTGGGATTCTTTGCACCCGGCTTGGGATAGTACTCCGGATAATGCGTCGTGTTGATCTTCGACCAGCCGGTCACCAGGTGAAAGGGCTCCACCCCGGTGTCATCAAAGCGGTAGAAGACCAACTTCTTCGAATCATCAGTCCACCACATGGCGCGATTCTGATTCAGCTCCTCTCCGTAAACCCAGCTCGCGGTGCCATAGTGGATGCTCTCGTTGCCATCCTTGGTGACTTGCACCTTCTGCCCGGTCTTCTTGTTCTCGAGCAGCACGTTCCAGTCCTGGTAATGCGCAGCCCAGTTGCCATCGGGTGAATCTACCTGGGTGTACTGACGACCTCTGGTCGGGCGCCCAACGTAGGTCCCCGTATTGCCGAAGCCGGCAGAACCACGTCCACGACGACCGCGCCCAGCAGCGCGACCCTGGTCGGCAGGACTCTCGTCCTTGCCGAGAGACTCCTTCTCTCTGCTATCTAGATGGAAGCGGTAGCGATTGCCCTCTGTGCTGTATTCCAGGCTCTTGCCATCCTCCCCCCAGGTCACGCGAGTGACCGTCCCGGGCCCTCGGTAACCACCCCCTCCCCGTCGACGCTGCGCATCGGCAGTATCGACAATGGCCAGACCGAGGCTGAGGGAGAGAGAGAGTAGACCGACAGACTTGAGGGGGATGCGCATGGCGAACTCCAGAATGGATTCGGGGTGCGGGCGTGGATGATATCGGCGAGGATTCTAGCCCTTGGATTCACCTCCAGGCGCCGCAGAAGCATGTAACAAGCCAACCTCTGACTCCGCCCATGGCTGGGCTGCACAGTCCCTGCTATCCTCTGGCTTCCCGCGAAGGGCGAATCCATGCAGAAGACCGGCAAAACCAGCAAGCTCAGCCTGAATCGGACCTGGATCCAGGTCTTTGAGAAGAACGAGCAAGTCGCAAAAGAAGAACGGTTGACCGACGAGCAAATCAGCCAGTTCATGAAGTCTGAGTTTCCCGAGACACAAGCCACACTCTTCGACCAGATCGAGATCGCCCGCAGCAAGTACAACCGCGGTGGCTTTCATCCGAAGGACAAGAAGGGCAAGTTGGTCAAGCCGAAGGTGCACTCGCGCGCCCATTCGGACGATCCAAACCAAAGCGGCTCAGCTCGATCCCTCGACTCGCAGTCCACCGGCATCGCTGACCAGTCGCGGACGGTGACCCATCAGCGGGACTTCAAGAGCCACAAGAAGTAGGGCTCAGCGAATGGCCTGGGCGGCCAGCATCCCCGGGGCAGAGCTGATCCCACCACCGGGATGGCTGCCGCTGCCACATAGGTAGAGACCTGAGATCGGTGTGGCATATCGCGCACAGCGAGCCTGCGGCCGCAGGGACAAGAGCTGATCCAAAGCTTGCTCACCATGGTGGATGTGCCCACCGCTCGTCCCGAAGTCCCTCTCCAGATCCACAGGCGTCAGCAGCTGATGCCCGACAATGCGATCTCTGCAGCTCGGCGCCACCTTGGACAACTGAGCAAGGGAGGATTCGATGAGATCAGCGCGTCTGTCATCCGTCCATCCTCCATCCAGATCATAGGGGACAAAGTGCACCTGAATTGAAACCACCTGCATCCCATCCGGCGCCAAGCCAGGGTCGAGCAGACTGGGAACGCGGATGTCCAGATGCGGCGCTTCCGGCAGACGGCGATACTTGACCGCGTCGAAGGCCCGCTCGATGCCGGTCAGGTCCTCGCCAATGCGAACCGCGTCGAAACTCTGCCCCGGCCGGGAAGAGAACTCCAAAGGTCCGTCGAGGGCGAGGTGGATCTTCGCAGTGGTACCACGGCAGCGCCAATTGCTGATCGGCTCGGCGAGACCGAGTGGTAACTCGCGAGGATCGATCAGATCCAAGAAGGTCTGCCGTGGATCCACCGCCGAGGCGACGCGAGTGCTATCGATGACCTGCCCGTCAGCGAGCTCCACGCCCTTCACCTTGCTCGCATCGACCAGGATTCTCGCCACCCTGGCCCCGCAACGAAGCTCCACCCCGCGCGCTTCACAAGCTGCGTTGAGCGCGCGCACTAGCGCCGCTGGTCCACCGATGACCTCGTTCTCCGCCACGCTCTGGTGCATGAGCAGGAGAGCCGCGGTGCCTGCCGATCGCGGACCGGCCCAGGTTCCGAGCAGCGCCGGAGCCGCCAGGTTCGCCTTGAGTAGATCGCTCTCGAACCACTCCCCCAGCCAATCAGAGACGGAGAGCGGTCCGATTCGCAGGCACTCGAACATGTCCTCTCTGCCCAAGCGTCGCAGTCCCATGCCGCGTCGGAAGAGATCCCAGAACTGCCCGAAGCCGCGAGGTGAGATGTCTGGCGGCGCGGTGTTCAGCAGATTGCGTAGATAGGGGCCGATCTTCTTTTGAAACTCGCAGAAGCGGCCATAGCGCTCCGCATCGACCGTGGAATGCACGGCGATCTCCTCGGCAGCACGGCTCGGCTCACCGTGCAGGAGCAGTCCCGGGCCCTCGGCCTGTGGTGCGAATACGGAAGTCGAAATCGGGCGACGGCGCAGGCCATGGGACTCGAGTCCGAGGGAAGTGATCACCGAGCTGCGCAGGCCCGAGCTGTCGTGCAAGACACCGGAGGTCCGAAAGCCCGGATGAAACTCGAGCCCCGCTGCCAGGCCACCGGGCTCGGCTCGGGCTTCGAGCACGAGCACCTTGCGACGGCGTGCAGCTTGGGCGGCAGCCGCCGTAAGCCCGTTGTGCCCGGCACCGATGATGATGAGGTCGTAGCTCATACTTCTGCTTAGGCCCTCACCCGACTCTTGAGAATGCGCCGGGCGGCGTTGGCTCCCGAGGCGCCCATGATCCCGCCACCAGGGTGAGTGCCCGACGCGCACATCCAAAGACCACGAATCGGAGTCTGATACCTGGCCCAGAGTGGGGTCGGTCGCATGAAGAAGAGCTGCTCCAGGCTGAGCTCCCCATGAAAGATGTTCCCTTCCGTGAGCCCCATTTGCTGCTCGATGTCCCAGGGGCTCAAGACCTGCCGGTGCAGAATCGAGGACTCCAGATCGGGGCAGTATTCAGCGAGGGTTTCGATGACCGCATCACCGAAGGCCTCACGCCTTTCCGGCCATGCCTCAGGCCCTTCCTTGATCGCGTAGGGTGCATACTGCACGAAGATCGACATGACGTGCTTGCCCGGCGGCGCCACCGATGGATCGAGCAGGCTCGGGATCACCACGTTCATGAAGGGCCGCCGACTGAAGTCCCCGTACTTGGCATCGTCAAAGGCCCGTTCCAGGTAGTCCACACTGGGCGCAATCGCCAGGTCGCCACGCACATGCATGCCGTCCCCCGGTCTACAGGTGAACTCGGGGAAACGATCGAGGGCGAGATTGACCTTGCCCGAGCTGCCGCGCATTTTGAACTTCTTGATCGAGGCCAGAAACTCCGCGTCCAGATCACCCGCCTCACAGAGGCCGAGGAAGGTGCGGTGCGGATCGACGCCAGAAATCACGTGGCGGGCTGTTAGCTCCGTACCGTCTTCGAGAACGACTCCCTTGGCTCGTCCCGCACGCACCATGATCTGCGCGACCCCCGCCTCTGTCCTGATCTCAGCGCCGAGGTTTTTCGCCGACTCGGCTATGGCCTGGGAGATCATGCCCGTTCCGCCCTTGGATATGCCCCAGGCCCGGAAGGCGCCATCGATCTCCCCCATGTAGTGGTGCATGAGCACGTAGGCGGTGCCCGGAGATCGCACCCCCTGGAAGGTGCCGATGATCCCACTGACTCCCATGGTCGCCTTCAGCAGGTCCGACTCGAACCACTCATCGAGAAAGTCGATGGCGCTCATGGTGAACATCTTGGCCTGCAGGATGCGCTCCTCTTCGCTGAGGCGGCCGAAGAGCCGACCCAACTTGAGCATCTCCATCAGGTTTGCCGGATTGAGCGAAGTCGGATCCGGCGGCACCATCTCGAGGATGGGCTTCACCATGCGGCCGACCTTCGCCATCTCTCGTCCGAAAAGGGGATAGACCTCCGAATCCCGCTTGCTCAGCCGAGCGATCTCACGGCGGGTCTTGTCCGCATCAGGCCAGCGCACCAAACCCGGACCATCGAGCTCCGGAGTGAAGGAGCATTCGAGAGGCAGAATCTCCAAGCCATACTTGGGCAATTGCAGATCACGGATGATCTCCGGACGCAGCAAGCTCACCACGTAGCTACAAACCGAATACTTGAAGCCGGGATACAGCTCCTCGGTGACCGCAGCCCCACCGAGCACGTGACGGCGCTCGAGAACCAAGACCTTTTGCCCAGCCCTGGCGAGATAGGCTGCGCAGACCAAGCCATTGTGCCCACCACCGATCACGATGGAGTCGTAGGAGCGATCACTCATGTTCTCTTGCGCTCCGGATCGTAGAAGGGTCGCTCGACCACGGTCGCCAGCACGCGCATGCGTTCGTATTCCACCGTGTGCTCGACGCGAAGTTGGTTACCGATCTCGACCTGCTTGGCTTCGACCGTGGCCAGGGCGAGGTACTTCTTGAGAATGGGTGACCAGGTACTGCTGGTCACCTGCCCCACCTGCCGACCGGTCGAGTAGACCGGCACCGCCATCCGACATGCCTGGGTTGGCAGACTCGGCGGCAGCCCGTACTCGGTGTAGATCTCCTCGATCCCTTCCCAGGAGATCTCGAGGCCAACAAAGCCCCAGTCACTGCCTCGCTGCTTCTCCTCTCGCAAGGCCTTCTGCCCGATGAATGGCGATCGATCCAAGGCCACGGTCCAGCCCAAGCCGATCTCATAGGGGGTAGACTTGCGCGACTCGATGATGCATCGCGGCGCAGAGAAGTAGTCCACGTCCTGCAGCAGGAAACCCGCCTCGATACGCACGATGTCGAGGGCATCCAGGCCCACCGGCATAATGCCATGGGCCTTACCCGCCGCCATGACTGCGTCCCAGACCGACAAGGCCCCATCACGTGGGATCCAAACCTCAAACCCCAGATCACCGGTATAGCCGGTGCGAGTGATCTCCACTTCGACGCCAGCGATCCTCGCCGCCACCAAACCGAAGAAGCGCAAGTCTTCGATACCTGGACCCACGAGCTCGGCAAGGATTCGTCGCGAATTCGGCCCCTGGATGGCGAGGGCCGCAATGCTCTCGGAAACATCCTCAACCTCGACCTGAAAGCCTCGGCTGTTCTGGAGAAACCAGGCATAGGCAGGGCTGCCCGTAGTCACTCGAAAGCGTTGCTCATCCAGACGCGAGATGGTGCCATCATCGATCACCTTGCCCCGTTGATCGCAGAAGCAGGAGTATGTAACGCGACCGATCTTCAGAGCGCTCACATCGCGCGTCGCCATATAGGAGACGAAGGCGGCGCTGTCTTCGCCACTCAGCTCGTACTTGAAGAGCGGCGTGATATCCAAGAGCCCGGCCGAGTTGCGGAAGGCGAAGTACTCCGGATCCGGATGGGATTCGTAGCTGCAAACCGCAAAGTAGCCCGCCCAGGACTTGAACTTCAAACTCTCACAGAGTGAAGCGGTGCGTTCATGGAAGGGGCTGGGGAGGGGCATGGCAGGAGGGGCGCTTCGAGGCAGGCTGTGGCAGCGTATCGAAGGACCCGCGGGCCTCGACTACAAGCCTGTTTATTCCTCTACGAAGGCTCTGAAATCACTGGCCAGCATGCGATGAAACTGATGCATGGAAGTTTCGAGGCGGGAAGCATATAGCCCGCTGTAAACCCCTGATTCCAGCCCCTCCTGCACGCGCAGGACTATTTCCGTGTCCTCCGCCTGCACCCGCGCCGACTCCGCGAGTGCCGCAGTCTCATCCTCTGCAGCCAATCCGCCGACGTGGAAGTAATCGAAGATCACCAGGCAGGACTTCTCATTCACGGGCAAGACCAGATTGGTATCCATCCATGGCCCGTAGCGGTTGATCATGAAATTGGGGTGGATCCAAAGAAAGCGGCCGAGATCCCCGAGGCGTTGACTGCCCTTGGCCGGACAGCTCTGCATAGAGTAGATGTCACCCAAGCGAGTTTCGTATTCGGCGAACTCGAGATTCGCATTCAACTCCGCATGCATGTGGGGCACGTGGTAGCCCCCATCCAGATAGTTGTCCACGAAGACCTTCCAGTTGCAATCGAGGGCGAAAACGCGACGGGTCACGAAGCGCAGGGCATCCATGTCCATCAACTCGCTCTCCTTGGACAATGCCGCGAACTGCTCCACCGGATCCTGCGCGCGCTCGCCAAAGTGCAGCAAGATGAAGGGACCCCAGGTGCTGAGGGGAATTGGCTGCAGGCCGACCTTCCCAGACTTGAACTGATCGACCTTGCCGGCCAGGGGAGCTCGCTTGAGCCCACCTCCCAGATCGTACTCCCAACCATGGTAGGGACAGGTGAAGTGCTCGACTTCGCCACAGCCGTCCGCGACGCGGGTGCCATGGTGGGCACAGACATTGTAGAAGGCGCGCAGCTCGCCGGCCTGGTCACGGGTGACTAGGTAGGGACGCTTGTGAATGCTGCCGGTGAAGTATTGCCCGGGCCGCGCGAGCTGATCGATGCGCCCGACAAATAGCCAGTGGGAGCTAAACGTGCTGGCCTTCTCGAGCTCGTGAAACTCGCTGTCGGTGTACCAGGATGCCGGGGGAGGAGTGGCAGCGCTTATCGGGATATCGACGTCAAAGCGTCCGATCTCTGACCGAAGAGTGTCGGATAGGTCCTTGGAGCGGATCATCTTCTTGCTAGTCAACGGGTCCTGCCTCGAACGAACATGGTGACCGAGCTCTGGGCTGCTGGGAAACAGAAACAGGCCCAGGGAAGGAGATTCGCCCGCCTTCGCTCATGCGCAATGGTGGGAATCCGTATCCGCCACGGATTGGAATCAGGGTCAGTCT
>JAJFFD010000011.1 GCA_021776805.1 Planctomycetota bacterium | reverse complement strand
GGATCGATGACCAGGGTCGCGGAACTCGATCCGGTGTAGTTCGGATCGATCACATCCGCGTCGACGCTGTACGAGCCCACGTCCACGGGCAGGGTGGCGGACCCGTTGTAGGTCGTTGACACCAGCAGAGAGAGGGGATTGGTCGTAACCGTGACCGCACGGCCAGTGCCGTCATAGACCTGGTTCGTGTCGCTGATGGCTACGCTGGCAAGGGCCTGCTCGATGGTCAAATTCGCGGTCCCCTGCCCCTGGTACACCGGGTCAGTAACGGTGGCGACCACCGAGTAGACCCCCGCATCCGAAGGCGGCATGGGGATCCCATTGTAGGTGATCATGAGGGACAGACCCGGAGGGTTCGTCGTCGCCGACATCGCCACCATGCTGCCGTCATAGACTACGGTCAGATCACTGATGCTCACCGTCGCAACGTTTTCCGCGAAGAAGAGAGCGCTGTCCGGAACCGGCGTCCTGGCCATGCTCGGCGACTCGTAGTCAACGTCGAGAACTTCGCCGCCGCCCTTCTCGAAGAAGGTGACAGTGATGGCATGCAAGCCCGCCTTCAGGGCGATCTGACCAGACTGAGTGGCTGGACCATGCAGCCCGTCGTTGTCGACGACCAGGGTCGAACCGATGAAGAGCTGACTGCCGTCATCAGAGTTTGTGTAGAAGGTGTAGATATCCGTGCTGGGGATATCTATGAAGCCGGTGAATCGGAAGGCGAAGAAGTCGTTCTGCAGACGCGGGGAGATGTTGAAGTTGCTGCGCGTCCCGTTCTCGTCCGGAGTCAAGGAATCAAAGTTCGGCAGGAAGTCGAAGCTGCCCAGGTACTGCTCGTAATCCACTCCCGGAGACACCACAGGCGGGTTCTCGGGATTACGGAAGGAACTGACCGTGTAGACCTCCTCGACAACCACACTGTCCACGAAACCCGGGGCGTAGGCCTTGGCCTTGACGCTTGCTGAGGCGGTGAGGGTAAAGGTCCCGCCGTACAAGATCGCGTTGGTGTCCGGGACGCTGCCATCTGTCGTGTAGTAGACCTGCGCCGTCGGCTCCGGATGGCTGATGGACACATCCACCATGTCGTCGTAGCCACCGCCCGCCGGCGTAATCGCCGGCGCATCGAGCACCGGCAAGCCCGGCAGGCCGTTGATGTACTGCTCGAGGAGAGTGATCCACTCGTCGTGGATTGTGTTCTTGGCCAGAGGTGGCATCTTGATCGCCGGATCGAGACTGTTGTCTCGCAGCCATAAGACCGATCGATTGACATCCTGCGGGAAGAGCACCTTGGCGCCACTGATGCCGAGATCGTTACCGACGACACCATCGATCAGGCCCTGCAAGGCGAGAGGAGTATCGAATCGCGCATCGAAGAAAGCCTGCACATGTCCTGGACGGTGGCAGTGACCGCAGTTGGCATCGATGTATGAGCGCAGTTTATGCTCGAGGGTCGGACCGGTATCAGACAGCGCTGAAAGACTGTCGTAGGTCGGAATGTCCCCTTCGTTGAGCATCACATCGAAGAGACCGATGTGATTCATGGACCTGAGCTGATTGTCCGTAACCCCTGTGCCCGGGTAGTGAAGGTTGTTGTTCTGCTGCCGAGTCTTGACTCCAAGCACGAAGTTCGCGGCCGGATTGTGGCAGGTTAGACAGGCCTGCGAACTGGGATAGGCCCAGGTCTGCACCCGTGATCCCGTTGCAGTGGTAATGGTGATGTCCTCATCGAGGCCATTCATCAACAGGTCCGCCTCACTGTTGTCTGCCCGCCACTTGTAGGTGACGCCATAGACACCGCCATCGGGCTTCTGAACTACCAGCCTCGTCTCCAGTCGCCGCACAGCCTGTGTTACTTCGTCGTCGACCAGCTCGAAGTGCTTGACGAAGACCGTGCCCGCCGGGAAGACCCACTCACCCTGCTGGTTGAAGAGGATCTTCTGGCCATCTGGCACGGACAACCAACGCGACTTGAGCGCATGATCAGAGAAGAGGGGCGAACCAACGTCATAGGGAATCAGCGAGGAAGCAGGGACTAGATTCGCGGTGTCACTGAAGGCCCCAGTCTGAGAGAGCAGCGGCGGGACCGGAGCCCCGGTGGTGGATGCGCGCCCGAGCTTGTAGATAAAGCCATCGCCTGTGTGCCCCATCTTGCACATGTACAGCTCGTTGTTGGCATCAAGGCCGAAGCTCGAGAGCCCGTTGTAGTTGCTGCCGGAGGGCATGTTGCAGAGGTAGGTCACCTGCACTGGACTCACGGACAGGTCCATCGCCCAGATCCGTCCGCGGGTGTTGTCGCCGAAGATGTACTTGCCAACCAGGTCCGGGTGTTCCGTGCCACGGTAGATGTAGCCACCGATCACACAGTTGCCCTGGAAGGGGAAGGTGCTGCCGTGCCGATAGTCGTAGATAGGCGGCTTCTCGACGCCTATCAGGTTCGTCGGCATCGGCTTGGATCCGTTCGCGAAGCCCTCCTTGTAGGGCCACTGGTAGTTGCCACCCTTCTCGATGACGCTGACTTCTTCCCAAGTCCCCTGCCCCACGTCGCCGAGCAGAATCAGGTCCGCGGTGGCGTCATAGGTCATTCGGTGCGGGCTACGGACACCGAGGGCCCAGAACTCTTCCAAGATCGTGCCCCCCGGATCCTGCCAGGGGTTGTCGTTTGGAATGTAGTAGTTCTGGGTGTAGGCAGGCCGTCCGACATAGCTCTGCGGTTGCCGGCGAATCGGATGACTGATGGCGCCACCCTGCATGTCGACGTCGATGCGGAAAACGCCACCGAAGAGCTTGTCGTCGATCTTCTGGGTCGAGTTGTAGCTGTCGTTGGCAGCGCCCTCATCGCCGATGCAGAAGTAGAGGAAGCCATCCGACGGGTGGAAGAACATGGTTCCGCCGTTGTGCCAGACGTGACGATCATGCTGCTGGATCATGACCAGCTCGGAAGCTGGGTCCGCAACGAAGGAACCGTCCGGAATGGTGAAGCGGGCCAGTCGATTGAAGGCCGGAGTTGCGGAGGGCGGACGATTGGGTCCGGAAGTCGGGTTATCGCTGTAGTGGTAGAGAACGTAGAAGTAGCCGCGATTGGGTGATCCCGGGACACCGAATTCCGGGTGAAAGGCCATGCCGAGCAAGCCGCAGTCATCCCAGCCCTGAGTCACCGCACTCACGTCCAGCAGAGTCGTCTTGGTCGAAGTTCCGGGATCGTTTTGGAAGGTGTAGATCCGACCCTCACGTTCGCAAACCACCAACTGATTGGTGCCAGGCATGTAGGTCAAGAACACTGGATTGGGGAAGGCCAGATTCGGGAAGGCCAACTCAGCGATGTAGTCTCCGCTCGGAGTCGGCAGATCCGTCGGCATGTTCAGGTAAGCCTGAGCAGAGGGTCGAGCCTGGAGGCCGTACTCTTGCGCCGAGAGCACTCCCGCGCTCATGAGCTGAATGGTCGCGACAAGAAACAACAGCCCAATTGCGCGCAGAGGCAACAGTGCTCCAGCCATGCGTAGTATCCCCTTGATCCTGAATTGCTCGGTGCTCGTCATCGGTGCCAGGTCGCTGCTGTTAAGCAAACAAGGAGCCTTGCACCCACCGGTTCTCCAGCCTTAAGGCCAAAGTTCGCGTCGGCCAACACGGCGAGTATGGTGTGGGCAACGGCGAGAGAGCGAGAGAAGGCGACTAGGGGATCCTACCTGCTCTCCAGGAATTCGGGAAAGGGGGCTGGCTCAGGGTTCGGGCGATGCCGTCGGCCTTATGAACGAAGGACGCAGCCAAGACCGAAGCCGACGATGGCAAGGAGATTGCCGGAGCAGGTCCAACCCGGCGGGCCGTGCTTGCGTTGCGCTCGATCAGAAGGGAATCCGCGATGCGCGGATACATCTAGCGGGCGCTGGTGAGCTGCACCGGCACGATCGGCACGGTCGCCTGCGCAGTCTCCGAGACTTCTCCTGGCGCAAGCACAACCACGAACTCGTCCAGGTCCGCTTCCATTCGACCGAGGAGCCGCGACGTCTCCCTGAGGTCGCGATTCGGATTCTCATCCGAGAGGTGATAACCAGGAACGGTAAATGCCAGACTCAGGGTCTCCCTTGGCAGGTCGACGACTTCGAAGCTGCCGCCATCCTCCACATCTACCGGCACAAAGTCCCAGGTCTCGGGGCGCGTAATGAGAATGCGAATCCCCGATGGCAGCTCCGAGCCGTCGCTACTGACTACCCTTCCGCGTAGACGGTAACCTGGCTTGACGAAGAGCTCCTCCAAGTCGACGTTCTTGCCGTAGAGAGGCATCCGCAGCTCGAAGTACTCGAGAGCACCACGGCCGAGCATGCTCTCGGTCACGGCGAAGAGCCGATACTTCGTCCCCGGCCTGGCGTTCGCAAAGGCGAACTGACCCTGCTCATCACTGCGCGTGCCGATCGGTCCATGAAAGCGAGTCGGGTAGCGATCGGTAGGCAAGAGACGCAGCTCGACGTCTGCGAGGGGATCGGCTCCGGACAGGATCCGCCCACTCAGCACCGAACCATGGGGCATGCGGAAGACCTGGGTTCCGCGGCTCGCCGCCCGCGAGTACAGCTCGGTCATGAGTACCGCATGACCCTCCGCTCGGATACGCAGATGGAGTTGGTCGAACTCGGGCTCACAGGAGATGACGAAACGCCCATCCTCATCGCTGCTCACCAGACGATCGAGACCCTTGCGCGACCAGGTCCTGTCCCGATTGCTGCTGCGCGCCACGACGAGCACCGAGGCAGCGGCGAGTGGCTCCCCCATCGGATCCAGGACACGACCTCGGTAGAGCTTGCGTTCCGGAGAGCGAGGATCCAACTCGATCGCGATGCTGCCTTTCTCCGGGTAGATCGGTCCGACCCAGTCACTGTTGAAACCCGGGGCCGCCGCCACCACGTAGTGCGCGAACTTGAAGGACAGGCCCGGAATCACGAAGCGCCCCTCCGCATCGGCCCGCGTCCGTTCCCCGAGATCCCCCACGCAGACCGGGCACTGCCAACCGAACTCCTGATCCTCGTAGCCATACAGACAGAAGCCCTGGCCACCGCAAGTACGGATCTTGTTCGGCTGGGCGAAGACCTCCGCATAGGGAATGGGCTTGCCGGCTGGGTCCTTCACCTGCCCACTGAGATCCAGACCGCCGCGCTGCGCAGGTAAGCAGAGCGTCAACAGGACCAGAGCACCGAGGATCGGGAGGAGGCGGCGTGAGAGGCTTCCCATGGCAGCAGAAGACCCTCGAAGCCGCCGATCGCTCCAGGCAATTCGGGCGAAAAAACTCGCGAATCCCGGTCATGAGGGCAGAGCTCCCGACCTCGCATTCCCAGAGCCAAAGCCTGGCTCTGTGGAGACCTGAATGATCAAAAGCACCCTCTCTGTGATCGCCGGCTATGCGGTGATGGTCCTGTTCACCATGGCCCTCTTTGCCCTTCTGGCAGCCATCTCGCCGGAGGAATTCGGCATGGAGGCAGAGCTGAGCCCGGGCAATCTGAGCCTGCTGGTCATCCTCCTTATCGGACTGGGAGCCGCCCTCGGCGGCGGCTGGGTGACTGGACGCCTGGCGCCCGCCAGCCCCTCGCGGCACGTCGGAGCCTTGGTCATCCTGGTCTTCCTCATGTCCATGCTCAGCTTCTTCATGGAAGGCGCGGAGAAGGCACCGGTCTGGTATCGCATCGGCCTATTGATCGTCGGAGTGAGCGGAACCTGGCTCGGCGGACGCCTACGCGTCGCTCAACTGCGGGTCTGAGAAGGTGGCTCAGTCGAGTTCGTCAAAAACCGAGTCTGGCAGGTTCTCGCGCAGCTGTTCGAGCGCACGATGCCAGCGTTGGGCCACCGTGTTGGCTTCGAGTTCGAGAAGCATGGCGATGTCCGCGATCTCCTGTTGCTCGATCCCGCGCAGAATGAGGATCTCACGATGAATACCCGGCAACTCGTTGATACAGCGCAGGACCTGGGCCCGCTGTTCCTCAGCAGCCACCATGGTTGCGGGACCGGGCCCGGCAGCGGACTTGTCGCCATCTGCTGTCGCCTCATCTACAGCCTTGCCTTGTTCGCCACCTACTCCCGCACGACGAGCCCGGCGAGCAAGGTTGTTGACCTGATTGAGCAGGGTCGTGCTGAGAAAACGCAGGAGCACGGGAGTCTCCCGACCCTCCCGAGCCTGCAGATCGGAGAGGCGAGGGTAGACCGTGGCCCAGACTTCCTGCACCAGATCCTCTGCCTCGATCACAGCGCTGAGCCGACGACCAAGCCGATACTTTGCCTGCGCAAGCAAAAGGGGCGAGAGCCGGTCAACCAGCCAATTGAGGCTGTCCCGATCCCCCACCTTGGCACGCTGCAAGTGCAGGGAAGTTTGCTGGGATGGATCTGGGACTTCCCTCGACATCGACCAGAATCTTACCCTGAGGTGACCAGGCGATGAGCGACAAGAACGAACAAGGACGAGCAGCGGTGACCCTCGCCTTCTTCGAGGCTTTCGCCCGAGATCAGGAGGCAGGTGAGCTTCGCAGCCTGGAGGAATATCAAGCGAAGTGGCCGGGCTACGAGGAGCTCATCGCGGAGGAGTTTGCCAGCGCCATGAGTGACTTCCATGCGGACGCGGAGATCGAGAGCGCGGCTACGGGGAAGGTTGCCCAGTATCGTATCGACAGTGAGATCGGCCGTGGTGCTCAGGGCATTGTCTATCGTGCCCATGACGAGCAGCTCGATCGATACGTGGCGCTAAAGGTCTTTCGGCGAGTGCTGGGAGATGGCGTGCAAGCGCGCCTGCGATTTCAACGCGAAGCCCGAGCCGCCTCGCGCCTTGATCATCCGGGCATCTGCACCGTGTACGACAGCGGAGTGGAAGGTAGCTCCGCATTCATGGCCATGCGCTTGGTCTCTGGCCAGTCCCTGGCCGAGCAGATCGCCGGCATGGAATCGCCGCCTGCGGGCAAGGAACTGCGCGAGACCGTCGGACTGTTCATCACCGCGGCCAAGGCCCTGCATGCAGCACATGAGGCCGGACTTCTGCATCGCGATCTGAAACCGGGCAACCTGATGGTGACCCCAGAGGGTGAGGCGGTGATCTTGGACTTCGGTCTGGCCGGCGGATTGGATGCGGGCTTCCCGAGCCTCACCGCTACGGGGGATGTCTTCGGCACACCGGCATACATGCCGCCAGAGCAAGTCAAAGAAGGTAGCTCAGGCCTGGATCGAACTGCGGATGTGTACTCTCTTGGCGTCAGTCTCTACGAAGCTATCGCGCTGCAACGCCCCTATCCCGGCGAAGACCTGGAGGTGCTGTACAAGCACATCCTGTCAGGCGAGAAGGTCGATGTGCGCAGGCTCAATCCGGCAATCTCTCGAGATCTGGCGGTGGTCATCGCCACGGCCACCGATCCGGAACCGGATCGACGCTATCAGAGCGCGGCGGACTTCGCTGAAGACCTGCGACGGGTGGCAAGCCGCGAACCGATCCTCGCACGTCCAACCCCGAGTTGGCTGCGTGCGTACCGGTGGATGGAGCGCAATCCGGTGGCGGCGACGGCGCTGCTTGGACTCACGGTCGTGTTGATTACTGCTTTCGGCATCTTGCCCGGCTTCTTCGCCGAGACTCCCGAGGAACGGGCGGATCGACTCCTGGGCATCGATACTCGGCGAGAGAACGAGGTGGAACAATTGATCCGCCAGGGATTCCAGATCGGCTTCGGCGCGGAACCTTTCCCGGCTCGGGCGCTCTTCGATCGAGCTTTGGCCATCGAACCCGACAACGCCACGGCGCTTGTAGGCAGGATTCTGGTGGAGATGCCAATGACGGATGTGGCTCTGGCAATCTTGGACAGCGCCGACGCGGAGCTGTTAGCGACCGCGGACATGCTCTGGCTGCAGGGCATCATCCTGCGGGTAGCCGGGCAAGAGGACGCAGCCGAAGCCCTGCTTGCTCGTGCGGGGGATTCGAGCACGGACTTGCGTGCCTTTCTCGAGGGTCACTTCGCGGTACGTAACTTCATGCCTCCGAACAGGAAATCGGAGGCCGAGGAGGCTCTCCTGCAGTTCCGCAAGGCCGTGATGCGTTCCGAGCAACCGCGCTTTCACCACTATCATTCGATGCTGATGGCGGCGCAGCGCGCTGGTGATGCAGCAGCCATGGCAGAGGCGGAACGTGCCCTGGTACACCATTGGCCAGATTCACAGGCGACCTGGGAGGCCATCGCGCAGTTCTTCATGCCGAGCGATTCGGCAAAGGCGCATGCGGCCTTGGAACGCATACTGGAACTGGGTCCAAGTGCGATGGCGCACCTGGGACTTGCAACCCAGGCGGAGCAAGCCGGGGATGCGACCGCAGCACAGGAGCACTATGGGCAGGCGATCGAGACGAGCCCAAGAATGGCGCAGGCCTATCTCATGCGCGGCAACTTCCTCCTTCGGACTGCGGACCGAGAGGCGGCGCTACCTGATTTCGTCAGCGCGCTGAGAGTAGCGGAGGGCTTCCCGGTGCCGGTCTGTCAGAAGACCCTGCTCAGCCAATTGGCAGCTCTGCAGGATTTCGAGCGGACGATCGTGATCCTCGAGGAACTGGCTCTGGAACGCCCGGATCTTTGCGACGGCCTGCGCGAAGCACTCCCGATTCACTTCTCCGGGGATGATCTGGACGGGTACCTGGAAGTCGTGAAGTAGCACCTCACAACAAGGAAGTCGGGTCCACGTCCAGAACCACGCGCAGATTGCGATTGGAGCGATCCTCGATCGCGGCAAGATGCTTCATGGCGGCGCGGAAGGAGTCAGGCGTCCGGCACTTCAAGAGCAGGTGCACCCGGTAGCGATCCTTGATTTTGGATAGAGCAGCGGGTGCTGGTCCGAGGACTTCGAAGTCAGCGTTCGAGGGCATGCCCTGGCGGATCTTCGCCGCCGCGTTCTTGGCCTCCGGCTCCCGGCGCGACTCACAGAGGATCCGCACCAAGCGCGAGTACGGTGGGTAGCCCGTAAGCCGCCTGAACTGTAGCTCCTGCTGGACAAAGGATTCATAGTCCAGCGCGGCTGCGGCCTGCACCGCATAGTTGTCGGGACAGAGAGTCTGAATCACCACCGTCCCTGGCTTCCCCGCGCGCCCGGCGCGCCCGGCGACCTGGTAGAGCAACTGAAAGCTCCTCTCCGCCGCACGGAAGTCAGGAAAGAACAGGCCCGTGTCCGCGGAGATCACACCGACCAGGGTCACATCCGGAAAGTCCAAGCCCTTGGCGATCATCTGCGTGCCGATGAGCACGTCGATGTGACGCTTGCGAAAGGCTGACAGCACTCGCTCATGGGCACCTCGCTCGGCCATGGTATCCGCATCCATCCGCGCCACGATCGCCGTGGGAAAGAGTTGTTTGACCGCTGTCTCCACTCGCTCCGTGCCAGAGCCCAGCTCGTGCATGCGTTCGTGTTCGCAGTGGCCGCAGAGCTCCGGTCGCCTCTCCTCCTCACAGCAGTAATGGCAGATCAGCCGCGAGCGACGTGCATGCCAGGTCATACTGATTGCACAGCGCCGGCACTTCTTCACCTCGCCACAGGCAGGGCAGATCAGGACCGGCGAATAACCGCGCCGATTCAAGAAGAGGATGATCTGGTCACGGGTGCTCAGGCGCTCCTCCATCATCTGCCGCAGAGTGCGGGAGAAGATCATGCCGCCAACTCGCGAGTCCTTGCCTTCGGAGCGGAGATCCTCGACAAGCACCCGCGGCAAGGTGCCCAGACCCGCACGAGAATGCAGGCTGAGCATCTCGTAAACCCCACGCTTGGCTCGGCCATAGCTCTCCAGGGTGGGCGTCGCCGATCCCAGTACGACGCAGGCACCCTCGATCTCACCACGGGCGATGGCCATCTCCCGCGCATGGTAGCGGGGGGTGCTCTCCTGCTTGAAGGAGGTCTCCTGCTCCTCGTCGAGCACGATGAGGCCGACGTTCTCGAGCGGCGCAAAGAGTGCTGAGCGCGCGCCGATGGCGATCTTCGCCTCACCTCGCTGCAGGCGCCGCCATTGCCGTCCGCGCTCGGCTTCTGTCAATCCCGAGTGCAGCACCGCCACATCAGGAAAGCGAGAGGCGAAGCGGCCAACAGTCTGCGGAGTGAGTGAGATTTCGGGCACCAGCACGATGCCACTGCGCCCCATCTCGCGCACCTTTTCGAGAATGCGCAGGTAGACCTCGGTCTTGCCGCTGCCAGTCACGCCATGCAAGAGGAAGACACGGTGCTCCTTCGCATCGAGGAATTCGCCGACCCGATCGACCGCCTTGGACTGCTCCTCATTGAGGTTGTGCCGCTCAGCGGCCTCGGCCGCATCGGGAACCAATGGCTCCGACTTTTCGAGCACGGACAGACGCTTCAACATGCCCTGCTTCACCAGGGTCTTCCAAGGGCTGTCGCTGGTGCCAGTCTGCTGCCGTAGCTGCATGATCGGCATGGGCGCACCAAACTCGAGTAGGCGACGCAGCACTCGCGCGCGCGGCTGGGCCTTCTCCTCGAGTTCTTCGATGGTCTGCCGAGCGATCTCGATGGGAATGTTCAGTTCCACATGAGGAATGCGTCGCGCTGCGCTGCGCTTGGTCGCCGCCGGCAAGGTCGCGTCCAAGGCTTCTCCCAAACTGCATCCATAGTCCTGGGCCATGCGCTTGGCCAGCTGCAGGACTGCTTCGGGCATGAGTTGATCCCCGTCGAGGACCTTCTCCAAATCACGCAGCTTCTCGGCGGCCACTTCGCAGCTGGTGTTCAGCTCGGTAACGACACCGGGGAGAACGCGGCCGCGGAAAGGAACCCGGACACGGCAGCCCACCTGGGCAGGCATGCCCGCAGGAACGCGGTAGGTAAACTCGCGACGCAGGGGAAGTTTGAGCGCTACCTGCGCGTACCGCTGTTCCTCGGTAGAGGCAGCCTTGGCTTCGGCCTCGCCAGCCATCAGACCGGGGCACAGCTGCAGGGGGTCGCCTTGCAGCGCGGGCAACCTTGCCCGTACTTACGCAAACCGAGTTCATCGAGTCGAACCTGATGCATGGATGCCAGGGTCGCCAGCCAGGCGTAAACGTCGGCGAACTCCTCCTCCAGATTGTCCCGCTCCCCACGGCGAATAGCGCGCACAAGCTCGCCAACCTCCTCGACAAACCAGAGAGTGCTGCCCTCGACTCCACGGGCGCTGTCACGCTCGAAGTAGATGTCCTCGATCAGGTCCTGGAAATTCCTGGCATCCAATCTCAACACCTCTTGGCGGTCAGCAGCAACACGTCCTCACGCAGGCCACCCTCCGCATCATCCTCGAGACCGCCCAGGGTCAGGTTCATGAAGGGTACCGAGTGCTTGGGCGAGTGGGTCTGAACCAGGTCGAGGAAGGCCTGCAAGCGCATGCCGGCCTCATTGGTCTGCACGAGGCGCACCCCGGGTTCGAGGGGAATCTTCTCTGGCTTGAGCCCCTTCTCGAAGACCGGTCCCTCATCGAGACCGAGGGCCAGGCCATCCGCATTGAGCTCATGCACCTGGCCAGCAGAGCAAATCCACAACGGGGCGCGATAGCCAGCCTGATAGAGCTTCGCCTCGCCTTCCTTGAGCTCGAGTAAACTCGCTTTGGCACAGGCACCGCGCGGCATCTGCTTGAAGAGCACGCGATTGGTGTGCGACAAGGCTTTGCGTGCGCCGGCTCCAGTCTTGAAGGCGCGGATGAGTTCGTCCCGAGCGCGTCGGCAGGCAAGCACCGCGATGGGACCGGTGCCTTCACCACTCACCACAAAGACCAGGCTGCGCTCATCCTGATGCACACAGCCGTAGTAATCCATACCACCGCGTTCCCCAGCGCAGACTGCGCCATCGACCTCGAAGCCCTCGGTCTGCTCCATCTCCTCGTCGAGAGCGAGATCACGGAAGGCGCGCACCTGAGGATCCATGGTCGCCAACTGCCCGCCACCGGCGTCGCGTTCCTGTTGGATCTGGGTCAGATCCGAGGACAGGTATTGCAAGGCACGACCCAGAGCGGTGACCTCATCGTTGCCGGAGATGCGCACGCGAACTTCTGTGCCACCGCGACCGAGCTTGGATACAGCCAGTCCCAGGTCCGTAAGCCTGGTGCCGATGTTGGCGCTGCGAAGGTAGACCGCAACCGCGGCAATGGCGGAAACCACCAGGGAGAAAATAGCGCCGAAGGTCCAGGCCTTCCTCACGAGTCCCGACTCCGCGTCGTCCGCGAGGTGGGGAGCAAAGTTCTGAATGGTGAAATAGACCATCAGAATCATGCCGGCGAGGGTGCAGAGCCCGGCGAGAAAGGCCATGCGAAATGCCAGGCGGCCGCTGCGGCGTCCTCGACTCAAGAATCAGTCTCCATGTTCACGATCCTCGCGCTCTCTCTGCAAACCGGAAGCTGCCCACATGCCAACACCGGAACTCAGGCTATTAAACCCAGGGCCTGGGTCAAAACCAGGAGACCGCCGGCATAGAGGCCCGCCGCCACATCATCGATCATGATGCCAAATGCGCCTGGATACTCCTCCAACCTGCCCACAGGCGGTGGCTTGAGGATGTCAAATACGCGGAACATGAAGAAGCCGATGGCATGCGCGAGAGCTGAAGGCTCACCGACGACGGAGGCGTAGAGCGCGATTGCGACCAGGTAACCGACCACCTCATCCAGGACAAATGCCCCAGGATCCGGTTTGGCGAAGACCCGGGCAGTAAAGGCTGTCTGCGCGCAACCAAATGCGAAGAGCAGAGCTGCCAGGGACCAGAGAGCGATGATCAGGGCCGGCCCCTCGAACCAAAGCGGCAGCAGAACCGCGGGCAGCAGACCTGCCAGGGTGCCGAAGGTGCCAGGGGCGAAGGGGGCAAGCCCGAGACCGAAGCCGGTAATGAGAAGATAGCGGCAACGATCGAAGATGTTCATGAACCGGAGTCAGGCCGGCGCGAGCTCAGGAGAACAGAACCTGGCGCGCACGCCAGGTGTAGGACACGCCGGAGTAGACCGTGAGGACCAGGGTCACCCAGACACCCCAGACAGCGAATTCGCGAAAGACCTCCGTCCCGGCTACCAGTGACAGGAGAGCCGACACGGTGACACATTGGACCAACATTTTGAGTTTGCCCGTAGGGTCTGCGGGGAAGGGAACTCCTGCCGCCTCGGACACTCCACGCAGGGTGGTGACCAACAGTTCGCGAGCAACGACGACGACCACGAACCAGGCCGGCATGATCGCGAAGGCCACGGGGAACTCGAGGAGAATGATCATGCTGCCACAGATGAGCAGCTTGTCCGCAAAGGGATCGACGACCCGCCCGAAGGCAGTGACCTGCTGCAAGCTCCTCGCCAGGTAACCATCGAGGAAGTCCGTGACCGCAGCGAAGATGAAGAGGCCAAAGGCCCACCAGCCGAGTGCTGCCGTAGGCGCAGCCGGGTCCGGAATCATCCCCAGGCAGAGGAAACAGCCCAGGGTGATCAGGATCCTGGAAACGGTGATCCAATTGGGCAGATTCACGGGGGAATCCTAGCGGCTAGCCCCTCAAGACTCAGCTGGAAGTTTTCAGGTCGTAGCCATCAGCCGACAGGATGCGGCGCTCGACCAGATCTCCGGAGCGCAGATCCTTATCGTCGAGATGAACCAGACAGTCCACTTCTGGCGCATCCGCGAAGCTCCGACCGACAAATCCGCCGCCCTCGGAGAGCCCGTCGACCAGGATCTGTTGGCTGCTGCCAACCAGGGACTCATTGCGTGCAAAGATAATGTCCCTTTGCAATTCCATGAGCTCGGCGCGGCGGTCCGCTGATTCCTCTGTGGAAACTTCTCCCGAAAGCTCGTGCGCCGGCGTGCCCTCCTCACTCGAGTAGCAGAAGGCGCCCATCCGCTCGAATTGGAAGTCCTTCACGAAATCGCGCAGCTCTGTGAAGGCCGCATGGCTCTCACCGGGGAAGCCGACGATGAAGGTAGTCCGAATCGCGATTCCGGGCACTTCTTCCCGGAGGCGCTCGAGGATGCCGCGCACCTGCTCGGCGGAGACGCCGCGGCGCATGGCGCGCAGCATGTCACCGTTGATGTGCTGCACCGGAATGTCCAGGTAGGGCAAGATCTTCGGATTCTCGCGCATGACCTCGGTCAATTCCGGACGGACCGTATGCGGGTAGGCATACATGAGACGGATCCACTCGATGCCACTGACAGCAGAAAGAGCCTGCAGGAGCTCGTGGATTCTCCGCTCCCGATAGAGGTCGAGACCATAGGCGGTGCTGTCCTCCGCCACGACGACCAGCTCCTTCACTCCCTGTTCGGCGAGCTTCTCGGCTTCCTCCACCAGAACCTCGAGTGGCTTGCTGCGATTGCGTCCGCGCATGCCAGGAATCGCACAAAAGCTGCAACTGTGATCACAGCCTTCGGATATCCGCAGGTAGGAGTACGACTTCGGCGTCAGCAGAACGCGACCGAGATCCGATCGCGCCGCCTTTGGCGCCCCACCATCAACGGTAGCGGTGAATCGCCGGCTGCTGCCATTGACGATCTTGCGGATCACTCCCGGAATGCCGCTGTAGTCGGAGATGCCGAGCACTGCGTCGAGCTCCGCGATCTCATCCCCCAGACTGTCGCTGTAGCGCTGGGATAGGCAGCCGACGGCTAACACCGCCTTCACTGCCGCCGTCTTCTTTAGCTCGCAGGCGGAGAGGATAGCGTCGATCGACTCCTGCTTGGCTTCCTCCACGAAGCCACAGGTATTGATAACGACTACGTCAGCATCCTTGGGATCTTCAGCGATGAGAAACCCCTCCTCAACCGCGTGGCCGAGGAGGACTTCCGAGTCGACGAGATTCCGCGCACAGCCCAGGCTGACCAGGGAAACGCGGATTGCTTCGTTCATCGGGTATCAGCGCCGGCCTTGCAGCCGGCGTGCTTCTCCCTACTCAGGCTTGGCCTGGACTACCCAGACCTTGACCGTGGTCACGACTTCGCTGTGCAGGTGGATCGTCACGTCGAAGACACCGATCTCCTTGAGAGGAGCCTCGAGCCGGACGCTCTTGGGATCGACAGTGAAGCCCTTCTCACGAAGCGCGGTCGCGATATGCGTTGAGGTGACCGATCCGAAGAGATGACCCTCGGCGTTGGCGCGGCCTTCGATTGTCACCGAAGTCTCGCCAAGTTTCTCGGCGTGCTCCTTCATGGAGTCGACCCGGTTCCGCTCGTCTGCGAGAGCTTGAGCACGTGCGCGCTCCAACTGCTCGACATTGGACTTGGTCACCGGCACGGCGAAACCCAGGGGCAGAAGGTAATTGCGGGCGTAGCCGGTCTTCACCGAAACCACATCACCAATCCTGCCCAGCTTTTCGATGCTGTGCGTGAGGAGCAACTCCATAGCTAGCTCCTCCCGACGTAGGGCAGCAAGGCCATGTGTCGAGCGTTCTTGATGGCAAGAGCCAGCTTACGCTGGTTCTGGCCATTGAAGGCCGAGCGTCGGCGGGAAACGATCTTGCCGGTCGGCGACAGGAATCGCATCAGGTAGGGGATGTTCTTGTAGTCGAGGGGCTCTTCCGGCTCGACGATGCGCGCCTTGCCACGGCCAAACTTGGCGAAGCTGCCGCGACGTCCACCGCGACCACCTCTGCTGTCATCACCCATCTCGCCCGGGCGAGAGTCGCTCGTATTCACGTCGCTCATGATTCCTTGTCTCCTTCAGTATCGTCGCTCTTCTTGGCATCAGCAGCCGGGGCTTCCTCAGCGCTTGCCGCCTCTGGAGCTGCATCTCCGGCCTCTGCCTTGGTCTCCTCTGCAGGAGCATCCTCAGCCTTGGCTTCTTCTGCCTTGGCTTCTTCTGCCTTGGCTTCTTCTGCCTTGGCTTCCTTGCCTTCGGAATCCTTGCCTTCGGAATCCTTGCCTCCCTTGCGCTCCGCTGCCTCTTCGGCTGCCGGTGCCGGGGCATCGATTGCGGTCTCTTCGACCCGGATGGATTCGAGGTCGAATTCGGCCTCTGGCTCCTTGGCTTCCTGCGGAATCTCTTCGCAGACCATGGTCAGGTGGCGCAGAACAACCTCGTTGTATTCGAGCTCACGACGAATGCTGGGCAAGCTGCTGCCCTCGGCATTGAAGTACATCAGCAGGTAGGTGCCGCGCAGTTGACGCTTGATCGGGAAACCCAAGCGAAGCTCGTCCCAGCGCTTCGCGCTGACGACTTCGGCCTGGTGCTTCTCGAAGAGGCCGCAAACATTCGTCTTGCAGGCATCCCAGCCTTTCTTCACTTCCCTGTTATCCAGGAGAAGCATGGTCTCATAAGTCTTGGTCAATGTTCGTTATCTCCAAGTCTGGTGACTCCTTCGGGAGCACCTTCAGGCAAGAGGTTCACTAGGTGGGTGCGTGTCCTCAGAAGACTTGCCTTCCTCATCGGAAGACTCCTCATCCAGGGCACGAAACCCATTGTGACGGCCCATCAGATCCGCGGGGCTATCCCCGGCGAGCCACTCGCGAACAATCGCAGTAGCCCGCACAATCACGGCATCCAATACCTCTCGCTCCTCAGGGAGAAAACGAGCGAGCACGTAGTCCCGCGTTCCACCATCATCGGTGGACGGAGACCCGTCACTCGGCCCAATGCCGAGACGGAGACGGGGATACTCAGAGGTAGCAATGGCGTCCTCGATGGACTTCAAACCATTGTGTCCCCCTGAACGCCCCGACGGCCGGACACGTATCCGGCCCAGCGGCAGGTTCAGGTCATCAACAACAACAAAGAGCGCGTCGGGAGACAATTCCGCGGCCCGCAGAAGGGGACCGGCAACATCTCCGCTCAGATTCACATAGGTCAGTGGTTTGACCAGGAGCTCAGGTCCGGAATCCCGGGCAACCTTGGCCTTGACCTTACCCCCGAAGAGACGACGCCCGTCAGGGGCGCGCCGCTCCAGGCGACGGAAGGTCAAACCCATCTCCGAAGCCACCCGATCGAGAACCATGAAGCCGAGGTTGTGGCGGGTGTCCGCGTATTCTTCGCCCGGGTTTCCGATACCCAGGACAACTCGACTGTAGTCCATGCTCAGCGGGTGGGCCTCGCAGGAGGGGCGAGGAACATAGCCAATAGCTCGAAAAGGGCCAAGCTGGTCCGGGAAAAACCCGGCCAGCCGGGTCTCAACTGGCTCCGCCCCCGTCAGAATCGGGCTTCGCCTCGCCATCAGCCGCTGGGGTTTCCCCATCGACATCGCCCTCGGCAACCTCCTCAGGTTCTTCCTCAGCCTGAGCAGCGCCAATGTGGCAGATGACGTCCTCAGCCGGCAGATCGCAGCTAACCCCCTCGGGCAGGGTCAGATCACCGACAGTGAACTGGTCGTCCAGGTCCAACTTGCCGATGTTGATCACGAGCTCTTCGGGAACCGAGGCTGGATTGCACTTCACCAGGATCGAATTGAGATCCTTGACCAGGCGACCGCCCTTGGAGAGCCCGACAGGATGCCCGAGGAACTTGAACTCGACTTCGAGCTCCAGATCCACCGACAGGTCGATGCGCTTGAAATCCAGATGCAGCGGTTCATCGCTGAGGGTGTCGTACTGCACTTCCTGCATGTACACCGACTCGGTCGTGCTACCGACCTCGATCTTGAACACCCGGTGATGCTGCCGCAGTTCGCGGGCAACATCGCTGTTCTGGAGGGAGATACTGAGGGGATCCGAGTCGCCACCATAGATGACGCCTGGCACCATGCCGGCGCTGCGCAGACGGGCTACCTGGTTGCTGCCCTTTGCGCTGCGATTGCTGCCTTTGAGAGTCGCTACTTTCATGACTGATAGATGCTTTCGTGTAATAGGTCTTGGGCAGGCTCAGGTGTCACTGGGAATCGCCCGGCCCTCGAAGAGGGAGCTGACACTCTCACTGCGGTGAATTCGATCGATGGTCCGCGCCAGCAGGGGAGCCACCGAGCATTGCTCGAGGCGTGCAGGACGGCCACCTTCCTGGAGAGGAATGGTGTCGGTGAAGAGGATCTTCTCCGCTGGGCAGGCATCGAGTTTCTCCACCGCTTTGCCGCAGAGCACTGCGTGCGAAGCGACGATGAAGACTCGTCCTGAGCCCTTTTCCTTGACGATTCGGGCGGCAGCACTGATCGAACCGCCCGTGCTGACCATGTCGTCGACCAGGACGACGTCCCGGCCTTCGACCTCACCGACCACATTCTCGATCACGGTCGTTTCGCCACTGACCCGACGCTTGTCGATGATCGCGATGTCGGCGCCCAGATCCTTGCCGTAGGCGCGGGCCAGCTTGGTGCCGCCCACATCGGGAGAGACCACGATCGGATTCTCCGCCCCCAACTCTCGGACCTTGTCCATGAGAACGGGTCTGGCATAGAGGTGGTCCACCGGGATGTCGAAGAAGCCTTGAATCTGCGCGGCATGCAAGTCGATGGAAAGCACTCGATCTGCACCTGCGGCGGTGATCAGGTTGGCCACCAACTTGGCGTTGATCGGCACGCGACCCTCGTCTTTGCGGTCCTTGCGGGCATAGCCGAAGTATGGGATCACCGCGGTAATCCGATCCGCCGAGGCACGGCGCAAGCAATCCATGAAGGAGAGTAGCTCGAAGAGATTCACGTGCACCGGCGGGCAGGTGGATTGCACGACGAAGACGTCGGCGCCACGCACATCGCAATCGACCTTGAGGTTGATCTCCCCATCTGGAAAGCGCTCGACAGTTGCCTCACCCAGGGGCACCCCCATGTGTGCGCAAATGTTCTTAGCCAATTCCGGGTGCGCATTGCCGGTGAAGATCCGGAGCCTTTCGCCACGCATAGTCATGATTGTTCTGCCTCGCCCGCCGAACTCGGCTTGCCCTTGCCAAGGAGCCGGGCCGGCACCCCAATGTATACCTCACCCTCTCCGATCTCGGTATTGCGAGTCACGATCGCTCCCGCACCGGTCTTCGAGCCCTTGGCCATACTGCTCGGCGCCACCAGGACCGTGCCACTGCCGACGAAGGCATCCTCGCCGATCTGAGTCTGATGCTTGTTCTTGCCGTCGTAGTTGGCGGTGATGGTGCCGGCGCCAATGTTGGCCCTCGGCCCCACACTGGCATCACCCAGGTAGGTCAGATGCTTGGCCTTGGCCCCAGCGCCGATGCGGCTCTTCTTGACCTCAACGAAGTTGCCCACTTCCGCACCGTCCTCCATCACCGCCGCCGCGCGGAGATGGGCGAAGGGACCGACTTCGCAAGCAACCCCGATCTTGACGCCGGAACGGATCATAGTGCAGGGCAGGATGCGCGTATTCGCGCCGATCTCGACCCCGTGATCGATATAGGTGCTGGCCGGATCCTCGATGATCACGCCGCGATCCAGGTGCTCGAGGAGAATGCGCTCCTGCATCACCGCGCGGGCCTCGGAGAGATCCGCCAGGGAATTCACCCCAAGAACCTCCTCTGGATCATCCACCGGGACAACTTCCACAGCCGCCCCCCCCTGCAGGGTCAGCTCCAGAGTATCCGTCAGGTAGTACTCGCCCTGAGCATTGTCATCGGAGAGCTTGCTCAAGACCTGCCTGAGCTGCGCCGCGTCGAAGACATAGATGCCCGCATTGATCTCGTCGATGAGCAGCTCGTCTTCGCTGCAATCACGCTCCTCACGAACCGCGAGGAACTCACCGCCGCCGCCACGCAGGACCCGCCCCATACCGCTTGGGTCTTCGAGAAAGGCACTGAGCAGAACAGCCCCCGCATCGCCGCGGGTCGCACGCAGGGCTATCAGGGTCGACGCCCGCAGCAGAGGAACATCCCCGTAGAGGATCATGACGTCCCCGGCAAAGCCCTCGAGCTCCGCCATGGCCACCTGGACCGCGTGGCCGGTTCCGCGCGGCTCACCCTGATCAACAATTCGCAGGCCAGCGCGCCCAGCCAGGCTCTTCTCGACCTCGGCCTTGCCATGGTGCAGAACGAGCACCGTCTGCTCCGCCTGCAGCTCCTCCGCAGTATCCAGCACGGAGCCCAGCAGCGTACGTCCACAGATCGGCAGCAAGACCTTGGGACAGCTGACCTTGGTACGCGTGCCGAGGCCGGCTGCGAGGACGATCAGGGCTAGGGGGCGGGACACAAGACGAGCCCCTCCGGGGGCATCGGACCGGAGGAAAGGGCGCAGGATCATGGGGATCTGCCCGGGCCGGGTCAAGGGTGTGAGCGGGGCTTGATACAGAACTAGAATTCTGATTCTCTTTCTCCATGCCAGACAGCCTCCTCGGCCAGATCCAGGACCCAAAGCAGAAGCGCAGCCGGCGCACCATGGAGAGCATCCTGGGCGCCACGGAAGAGCTCCTCGAGAGCCGCGGCTTCGAACAGCTGACTCTCGGCGAGATCCTCGAACGAGCCGGCTGCTCGGTGGGTGCCTTCTATGGCCGATTCCAGAGCAAGGACGCTCTCCTGCCCTTTCTCTACGAGCGCTATGACCGCCAGATCGATGCGGAGCTCGATGCCAGTCTCGCTCCCGAGCAGTGGACAGGCCAGAACCTCCAGAGCCGGATCAAGTACGTCATCGATGAGAGCATCCGCCGCTACCGCGAGCGCCGCGGGCTCTTGCGCGCGGTGGCTCTCCACGCCCGCAACCATCCGGAAGAGCTCGAGTCGGCGGTCTTTCGCCGCCGCGCCCGCCAATACCGCAAGATCCGCGAGATCCTCCTCGAGCGGCGAGAGGAGATGAATCACCCAGATCCGGAGCAGGCCACCGATCTCGGTCTCCTCGCGGTCCTCGCCACCTGCCGTGAGAAGTGCCTCTTTGGCGACGCCCCCCACCCCCGCTCGGTCAAGAGCAACGAACGAGTCCTGAGTCGCGAACTCCAGCGCATGCTCCTCGCCTACCTGGGCGCCAACTGAGAACCACAGCATGAACACCCATCTCCATTCCCTTCTCCTCACCGCCACAATCTGCATCCCCCTCAGTGGTCAGGGAGAAATCCGCTACGAAGACTTCGGCGGCGCCCAGGAACGTGCCCTTGGCATGCAACTCGGCCGACTCTCGGTTCCAATCCGCCATGAGGAACCGGCCGGGGATCAGATCGAGCTCGCCTTCATTCGCGTCCCCTGTCTCGGCAAGCCGACTGGGGCGCCTATTCTCTACCTTTCCGGAGGACCGGGGGACTCGGGAACCGCCGCACGCAACTTCTACCCCGAACTCTGGAAGCAGCTCCTGCAGACTGGAGATCTGATTCTCTTGGATCAGCGCGGCACGGGCATGTCGAAGCCGAGCATCGACTATCGCTACCCGGGCAAGGTCTCAGCCGATTGGATGGCCAGCAGGGAGAGCATGCTGGACTCCCTGATCCACCTGAGCGAGAGCAGCGTCAACCACTTCAACACAGAGGGCATCGACTTTGCCGCTTTCAACTGCATGGAAAGCGTGGGCGACATCGACGCCCTCCGCCAATCCCTTGGCCTGGAGAAGATCCGCATCCTCGCCTTCTCGTACGGCACCCATCTTTCCCTGCAGTACCTGCGCGAGCACAGCCAGCATGTGGAACGATCCGTTCTCTGCGGAGTCGAAGGACCGGATCACACACGCAAGCTGCCGAGCACCGCCGAAGACATACTCGCCGAATACTCAGCACTCGCCGCTGCCGATCCGCAATTCGCAGACGAGCAAAGCCTGCTCGAGGCAATCGAAGATGTGCTTGGCAAGGCGGAGGAGCAGGCTCTCAGGTTACCCCTGCAAGGCGCCGCGGGCGGGAGAAGCGAGGCCCTCTTCGGCAAGACCGCCATCCAAGTGAGCATCGCCTTCAACCTCGGCAATCGGCAGAGGGCCCTGGACTATCCACGCATCTTCTTCGCCGCCAGCGATGGCGAGTACGGACCCTTGGCAGGCTTTCTCAGTCGTCTGCATGGCATGACCGCCGCCGTCCGTGGCGCCCTCTGGGTAGGCGATACGGCCTCGAGTGCCAGTGATAGCCGCTACGTCCGGATCCTCGCCGAAGCTGAGGCAGGATTACTCGAAGGGGCTAGCAACTTCCCCTTCCCCGAGATTCACCAAGCCTGGCCCGTGGAAGACTTGGGTGAAGACTACCGCTCCCCCGTTCACAGCGAGGCCCAGAGCCTCTTCCTCAGTGGTACACTCGATGCCAACACCCCTCCCGAGCAATCCCGCGAGGTCATGTCGGGGTTTCCCAATGCTCGTCTCATCGTCGTCGAGCAAGGCGGCCACCAGGACTATCTCCAGCAGAGGGCCGTCATCAGCGTGATCCACGCCTATCTGGCTGGCGAAGAAATCGACGCAGATCGCATCGAGCTGCCGCCTCTTCGCTTCAGTCCCAAAGGCAGCTAGCGGCTGGCAAGAATCCCGAAGACCTCTCGCGCCCGATCACGCAGCTCGATTCTTCGCTCCCTGTGGACTGCGTAGTAGTTGAGCGTTCGCCGCGGATAGTAGTGCGACTCGAGGAAACCATTGGCGTCGAGAGCGGGACCGTCGTGCGCAACACGATTGGGCACCAGCACCAGGTAATCGTTCTCACTGAGGAACTCGAAGAGCTGCTCCGGAGAGTACCCGAGCTCGTTTGCGCCCAGAAAACCACTCTCGAACTGAATCACGGGACGGCAGCGGGCCAGCAGCTTCTTCGCACTGCGCAACACGCCGAGCTCCGCCCCTTCCACATCGATCTTGATCGATCCCACTTGCTTGTCTTCCGGGATGAGATCGTCCAGCCGCCGCATGGGCACCGTCACCTTGCGACGTTCGCCCTTGCCATTCTCGCCCCCTGCCAGGGAGCTGTATCCCGGGCGTTCATCGTCGATGAAGAAGGTGACCTCACCATCCCCCTCGCCAACCGCACAATGGTGGAACTTTACGTCCGGGAATTTGACCATCAATTCAGCAGCCTTGTCCGGATCCGCTTCCACGGCGATGACCTCGATGGATGGCCAGCGATGGCGCACATCCGCGATCACCGAGCCGATGTGAGCACCCACATCCACGAAGGTCTTGCCGGGATCAGCCAGTCCTGCCAGGAGCTCCCGCGCGCATAGATCCTGAGCCAGGAAACCTGCCTGCTCTGGATTGCTGCACAAGACCCGGCGCAGAGCCCGCAACTCCCGCCTGCGCACCAGATACCTGCCGAGGCCGGTGCCAACCAGGCGCTTCTTCCACTCGAGACTCAACTGCGGAGACCTTTCATGGCTGCTTCTTGCTGCATCTTCGGGGACCAAGCATTCACTGAGAAGACTACCCCCTGCCGCAGGGCATCCTAGAAAAGGACCCTGGTCTGGTCGACTTCAACCTGCGCGCCCCCTGTATTCTGCGGACAGCTAGCTAGAGAAGGCAACGCAACTGCCATAGGATTCCCCGCCCCTTGGGCACTAGAGGAGACCTTGCCCCATTGGCCGCCGTTAGCTTCGCCAGCGCCATCCAGCGACACCATCCCTGCCCGGAGATGACCGTCTCCGGCGCCACCCTGCTTGAAGCACTCGAAGAAGTCTTCAGCAGCCACCCTGCCCTGCGCAGCTACATCCTCGATGACCAAGGGAAGCTGCGCACTCACGTGGCGATCTTCATCGATGGCGAACAGGTTCAAGATCAAGAAAGGCAAAGCGACCCCATTGCCGAGAGCGCGAAGATCCACGTGATCCAAGCTCTCTCCGGAGGATAGTCATGAGCGATCTTCTCTATGTCGGTACCCGCAAGGGTCTCTTTCGCATCGAACGCAAGTCCAAGTGGCAGATCTCTGCGATCGACCATCTCTCCGTACCCATCTCCGTAGTCCTCCCGGACAAGCGTGATGGCTCACTCCTGGCAGCCCTCAACCACGGGCACTTCGGCATCAAGATGCAGAAGAGTCCAAACGGAGTCTCCGAGTGGCGAGAGATCGATCCGCCCAAGTACCCGGAGAAGCCCGAGGGCAAGTCGGACAAGGACGCCATGGGCAATGAGATCGAGTGGACCCTCAAAGACATCTGGTCTCTCGCCGCCGGTGGCGACGACCAGCCCGGCCGGATTTGGTGTGGCACCCTCCCCGGCGGCCTCTTCCGATCGGATGCAGGTGGCGAAGACTGGCAACTGGTCCGCAGCCTTTGGGACATGGAAGAGCGCAGCAAATGGTTCGGCGGCGGCTCGGTCTACCCGGCCATGCATTCCATCCTCGTCGACCCACGCGATTCGAAGCGGGTCATGACCGGCGTTTCCTGCGCTGGCACATGGCTGACCGAGGACGACGGCGAGACCTGGAAGCAAACCGCCAAGGGCATGCGCGCCGCGTACATGCCGCCGGAACAGGCGATGGACCCGAATGCGCAGGACCCACACATGATCGTGCAGTGCCCCTCAGCACCGGATGTGTATTGGACACAGCATCACAATGGCATCTTCAAGTCCGTGGACTCGGGTCTGAACTGGACGGAAATCGAGAAGGCAGGACCGTCCACCTTCGGCTTTGCAGTCGCGGTACATCC
>JAJFFD010000002.1 GCA_021776805.1 Planctomycetota bacterium | reverse complement strand
GGCTGGGTGATGAGTTGTGGCTGCGGACGACGCTGATGAATCCGCTGACGGAGGAAGAGGATCTCAGGGGGTTGCTGGCTGCGCTGAGAGGTTCAGCAGGGTCAGCGTAGAACGCGTTCGACGACGAGTTCTTCGCTGCCTACGCCGACTTGGATGGGTTCCAATTCCGTTTCGGGTCGCACTAGACGGACGTTTGTCGGGAGCATCGGCATCCCGGGACCAAGTACCATGACTCGCAAGGTTCCCATAGGCGCATCGGGGACTGCAACCTGACCGTCAGCGTCGGTCTTTCTATCCCAGGTCCGATGCAAGCCCTGATGGACAATCCTCAAGGCACGTTCGCCAACTGGATCCCCAGCTTCGTCCTTTATCAGAACACGAACGGCTCGACCACTGACCTGGAAGACAGCATCGCTTTCCTGGCCCGTAGAGACCTGCACCCAGTCGGGTGCGGACAACCAGGTTTCGCTGTGGTCCTTATCGAAGACCTGCAGGCTCAGGGCATAGCCGCCTACCTGCAAGGCGCCGACGGAGAACTTCCCTTCCGCGTCCGTTTCGATTCCAGCGATCTCCTGAAAGGACTCGAAACCACGCGGGGAAATCATGCGACTTGTGAGACGGACTCCCGCATGACCTGCAGGCTGTCCGTTCCTGATGACTGTTCCTGTCAGCCTGCCCGGTAGATGTGCACTAAGGTCAAGTTCCAGTTCATGCACCTGCCCCGCGATGAGATCCACCACCGCCAGCGGAGGCATCATCAGCTCCGCCTGCCAACTGTTCTCGGCAATCTGTCGCCACCAGTACAAGACAACCTCGACGCGTTCTGCCTTCAAACTTTCTACAGAGAAGCTGCCGTCATCGGCGATCGCGATCACTTTGCCCTGTGAGGTCATGATCGTCGTCTTACCCTCTCCGACTCGGCGCAGCATCAGTCCCGGCCGCCGATCGGGAGGTAGCATCTTGCTGGCATCTGGACGGAAACGCTGCTCCAAGTCTCCAGGTTGGACCATGCCTCTCAGAGCAGCGACCTCGCTGACCGTCAACTCTTGCTCCCCATCCGTCAGGGTCACCGGATACAGGATCAGGGGCGGGTGGTCCTCGGCCGTGACGCGGAGACCGATGCGGTCACGCCGCGGCCCCCGCAAGAGAATTCGACCCTCGCTGTCTGTTTCTCCGCTGTCCAGCAAGAAGGCAAGCACCCAGTCCTTGCGTTCTGGGTTCACATTCCAAAAGTTCAAATTCCAAAGCACCGACTCCAGGGGATACACCTCGGTCGTCGCCGACAAAGGAGACTCGTCGCACTGCACCAATTCCACCTTGGATCCAAGCACCGGCTCGCCCGCTTCATCGACGACGCGGAAGGAGTAGGGCCGTTTCCTAGGCAAGGTCACCGTCGCCCTGGCACGACTGTTCTCGGGGAGAGCGACATTCACCGGCATGTGCAAGGCAAAGTCGTCCTCTGTAGGCCACACGAGGACTGCGATCGTCCCTCCTCGCCCAACCCCATCGACTCGCAGAAATCCTTCTGGCTGCTTTCCTTCGTGCTCAACCTGATTGATCGCCTGCTTGTACGGATCCCCGGACCAGGCAACAGCCACACCGAAGTCCTCGACCGCGATTCCAGATTCATCGACCACAGTCAGATCGAGCCCTGTCGCCTGCCGCATCACTAACTCGAGATCCGAGGTTCCCCAGTTCACCTGCTCACTGTAGGCGGCGAGTAGTCCCCCCGTCCCCTCGACCTGAATGATTACTGGCTCCTTCGCATCGGACTTCCCGTAGATCCGAAAGCTCCCGTCATTCGCAGACTGGATGCTGCGAATGAGACGGCGATCATCGTGAAGGGCTGAGACCCGAACTCCGGACTGGGGCACTCCAGATTCTGCGAGGACTCGCCCAGAAATCGAATCCGTTCGATCTCGATCCCGCACAACGAGCTGTACCGCGAATTCGGATGAATCCGAAGGCACGACCAGCCGCCGTGGCGCGATGATTTCTCGACTGGCGCCAGTTCGCATTTCCCAGGAACCGGTCATCAGGAGTGGATCACCGCCAAAGACCAGGGAACCGTCCGGCTTGCTGCGCCCGGCATACTCCGTGGCGGGACTCCCGCCGTCGAAGCTGGGCACCCCTACAAGGGCGATGACCGAGACTCCGGAGACCGGACTCCCATTCTGATCCACGACCTTGGCCCGCATCCGAGCACCCCTGCGCATGACGATGTCTCCAAGATCGACATTTTCCAACTCGGGGTCTCGCGACTCCCTGAAATCGTTCAGAGGCCCGCGCGTCTGCAGCATTCCGGCAAGCGAAGCTCTGAGCGAATAATAGGTGTTTGCGGCAAGTTCTAGACGAAGCTCAAAGCTCCCGTCCTTTGCGCTGGTCGCTGAGGCAACCAGTCCTAGCCCGAGCTTCCCCCTGGCCTCATCAGAATTGCGCGCAACCCCACGGATCTTGAGTTCACTTCCAGCAAGTGGCAGGCCGTTCTCATCCACGCAACGACCGACGACTGCAACCGTCATCACTCGAGGCTTTGCCACCGCTTGGCTTTCGACCCGGTCTCTGGCAACTGGCTCGTCTGCGGACAAATCCTCCTGACCGGTTCCGAGAGCGATCGGAGTTCCTGCAAACGGCTCCGAGCCAACATCAATGTTTCCTGAGGCAGCATCATCGAACATAGGCGCAACCGCCCAAACCCCAAGACCCAATAGAACAGCGACTGCAACAGGCAAAATGATCTTCTTCACGATCAACACTCCGGTGATAGCCAGGGCCGAACCGGCCCCCAGGGTTTTCAACGAAGAGCCAGTCAGTCCCGCCCAGGGCGCACGCGCCAGCGGCAACAAGGCCATGGCCCATGCCCGCTGGTCGCCATCCCGTTCCGCATCGAGAAGTTCGCGCAAGAGTGCAAGACCCTTCTGCAGGCGCCAGCGCACGGTCGCCGCCGGCACATCCAGCCGGCGGGCAATGTCCGCAGCGCTCGCGTTCTCGAAGTAGCGCAGGAGGATGGTTTCCCGATAGGGAGCCGGTAAGGCCAGCACCTTGTCCACGAGTCCACGCTGTGACTCGGCCTTCTCAACCAACTCGGCTGCAGAAGGTAGAGCCTCCGGCCTCGCCGCCGCCTTCTCCCGCCGCGATCGACTGGCAGATCGGCGCCGCAACTGTCCGGCGGCGTTCCTCAGAACCGTCGCCAGCCATGGACGCATGGGCCCCCCGATATCGGGGGGAGATCGCAGCGCCGCCAGCCAGGCTTCCTGCACCACATCATCCGCCGCCGCCACGTCCTGGACCAATTGACGAGCCAGGCTATGGGCCCAGTCCGCATGCGCGAGCAGGGCTTCGGCGGTCGGGTTCTGAACTGAGTAGCTCATCGTCTTCAGGAGCCTTCATGCAGAGCAGGCCTGAAGTGATGGTAGCAAAGCGAGAAAATGCTTCCCCAGCTCCCCCCCTCGAGCGCTCGTCGAAAGCTAGTCAACCAGGCGGAGGAGGGCTCGCCGCAGCTTCTGGTGACGATCTAGAAGGAGAACGTACTCCGATTCGGAGCGCCCGCCCTTGGCCAGAATGACCTTCACGAGGGCCTGCTTCTCCGCATCCGTCCAGGTCCCGAGTCCCGGCAAGGCCAGAGCCAGGGGCGCCCAGCGCTCCCAGGCAAGCTTCTCCCCGGCACGAAGTGGCTTGCGCAGACCCAAGGTGACTCTCAGCTCCTTGGCGAGCACTTGGATTCCTCGCTCGCGCTCGCTGCCAAAGCGCTGGGCCAGGTACTCGCTGATGCGCAGGCCAATCTCGCCCAGGGGGAGCTCGCCAAGAACGTCCCTGCGTGGCTTTCCCAGGTGCAGAAACATGTACTCGCTGGCCATTTCGTTCAACCTGGCGGCCGAGCTACGGTGCTTGGGGTTTTGCTTCATGGCCGCCAACTCTTCACGGACCAGTCCCTTCACGTATGGGTCCCGCGGCCTGAAGCCCAGTTTGTAGTAGAACCACCAGGCCCCGGAATCCTGTCCCTCCGCATTGTTGTGGCCCAGCTGGTAGGGATCGAGGGCGAAGGTATCCACAGCAAAGAGGCTGCTGACCATCGCCAGAATGCGTGCGTAAGTGTCCGCTGCCCCGCGACCGCGAAAGGTCTCGAAGACATTGTAGGCAACCTCGGCTGAGTTAAAAGCTGCGCTGCAGAGCACGTAGCCGATGGGATAGCCATTCATCAGAGTCAGAAAGCCGTAGACCGACTCCAACATCAATCGACGCTCGGGCACCGCACCCACACAAAGGAACTGCAGTCCGTCGCCAAAATCGATCAAACGGCCATCACGCGGATCCGCGTACAGGAAGATGAGCAAGTCTCGATGACGCGAGACCATGCAGCTGTCCGCCAGGTCGATGAGTCGTCGCGTGGCCGCCGGGGACAGCCGCTTGACCGTGAAGGCTGCCGACTTCATGGCTCGCTTCAGATCAGGACGCTTTTTGCTTGGCGGCTCGGTTTGGTAGACGATTCGTCGCTGCGGGATCTCGTCACGGCCGCGCGCCGGGGTCCTGGGACCAGGGTCGAGCTGCATGGGGATGTCCAGATCCTCATAGAGCTTCTCCCGCATGGGAACGGAGAGCGTGAGGGATTCGAAGCGATCGATCAGAAAGCCAGCGTCCGTCTCCTCCGGCCCCTTCAGTTTCTGCAGCCAATCCTTGGGCGACAGGGCAAAACAATCGAGGGCAGGTGTCTCACTGAAGGGCAGCAGGAGATGCAGGAGTTCCGGCAGCTGATCCTGTTTCACAAAGTCCTGCCAGTCGATGGTCAACTGCGAGGAGCAGCCGCGCTGCGCCAACCAAATGGCTGTCAGCCAGAAGAAGCGGAAGAAGATCTTCGTGCCGGCGATGCCACTGTCCGCCAGGGAGTTCGAGAAGCGACGCAGATCAGAGCGCTTCTCGAAAGCATGCAACATGTTGCCGACCAGCTTGTGAGTTCTGGCATCTGGAGGGTAGGCACGCAAGTAGCAGAGACATTCGTGCAGCTCATAGACCGCTTCCGCGCTGGCCAGATTTAGCTCCGCGAGTTCGCCGAGGATTGCGACCTTACGCTTTATCGCTGTCGGACTGAGCTCGTACTTGAGCCCCTGTAGTTCGCGAAGCAAGCTGGATGCGGACATGCTGGAAGAGGATCTGGGCCTTCCGATGCGAGGCTCCTCACAAGCCAATGCTAAGCAGCCAGCTGTCTTTCACGACGACTCGATTCCCCCCCTCTAGATCAGATTCCGCCAAGCCTTGGGCAGCCGCGGCCGAATCCGCGCATACCAGGCGCATGGCATGTAGAGCAGGGCGCATGCAGCTGCCCAAAGCAGGTACAGAAGACCAATGCCATAGACATAGCCCTCCGGCACCGGGCCGCGGAGCAGAGGATGGTCATCGAAGAGCCAATCCACCGACTCGGGACTGCGGACCAGGGCGATGAGCAGGGCAAGCAGGTGAATCAGAGGAATATGCAGCAGGTAGAAGAACATGGGCACCCGCCCAATCGTGGCAAGTGCCGCGGTGATCCTCCCCCGCGACTTCTCCAAGAGCGGAATCAAGACGATCGCAGGCCCCAGGGTCATCAACAAGAACTGCAGGGAAGCCGGATACTTCTGCGGCGCAAGAAAGGACAGCCATGTCGCCAATCCCGGGTAGTCCTCGGGCCATACGCTCGGATCGCCGTAGGCAGCGCTCAGCCGCAGGGCGACGAACAGCAGGATCATGCCAGCAGCGATGCCGTAGCAGAGGCGATCCCGTTGCCGCGCCGCTAGCGAGAATATGGGCGCAAAGGCATAGCCCGTGGCCATGACGCCGACCCAAGGCACGATGGAATACAGGATGTCCAGTTCGAGCTCCTCGCTCAACTCGATCCAGCCACCGGCATAGAGGACACGGAAGAGCCAGGGGTACTCGGCCTGCCAGGGACTCTCGGTCAGGTAGAGCGTGCCAATCACATTGTGCCCCGCCATCACGAGGAGACCGAAGAGCAGGATCCCCCATCTGGGCAGATGGACAATCCCGGCCATGAGGATCATGCACCAGCCGATGGCCCAGATGACTCCGCCGAGGAGGTTCTCATCGTGGTCGAAGTTGAAGGTCCAGGCGAGGCGGATGATGCTGAGCTCAAGGAAGATGAGCCAGAGGCCGCGGATCACCAAGAGTTTGGAGAGCGCTGCACTGGGCCGGGCGGCTCGGCTCGAGAGAAAGAGCGAGACACCGGAGAGAAAGAGGAAGGTAGGTGCACAAAAGTGTGTGACCCAGCGGGTGAAGAAGACGTCCGCTGTGCTGCCGGCGGCTGAGATGCCGGAGTAGACCCGGGCATGGTCGAGGGCCATGAGGATCAAGGCCAGGCCGCGAAGGATGTCGACGGCGGCGGATCTCGTGGTGGAGGCTTCGGGTGAAGTCATGGATCGACTTCACGTGGGAGACTCGGATTCCTGCTCAGGAAATCTTGGCAGGGGGAACGAAACACCAGCTACTAGCCGGCGATAACGATCTCGGCAGGGCTCCCGGGGCTCAGGGTCAAGCTCCCGCTTTGAATGCTATGCAGACCCTCGAAGATCTCGAAGACATACTCCCCCGCTGACAGTTCCGCCTTGAACCTCGCCGGGCTGCGCAGGTAGTTGCCGTAGACAAGGCGGCCCTCCGAATCCCTAATCAGAGCCATCAAGATGCGAGAGGTCGCTGTCTGGGAGTTGTCCAAATAGACATTTTGAGTCACTTGTAACTCGAGCCTGAGCTCTGTTTCGCCGAGTAGTTCTGGATGGACGATGCTGGTCGCTACTGCCTCCCCCCGAACTCGCGCCTGAATCAGATAGGCGCCACCACCCAGACCTTCCAGCTTGAAGACGCCCTTGCTATTCGATGAATAGGCGCGACCCGTGACCAGGGGCTGAGGGAAGGTCCTGCGATCCAGGTTGGAACAGGTGATATTCGCTTCACGCGGCTGTCCATTCGCATCGACGACGACTCCTTGCACGGTATGCGAAGGCCAAAGCTCGATGTTGCCCAGGTCAACTTCACCGGGCATGAGACGCAGCTTGGTGTGATAGTACTCATAGCCTTGGCCCCAAATGTCCAATTCCATGAGCCCGGTGGCCTGATTTGGAATAACGACCGTGCCAGACTCATCGCTTGGTTGCCCACCCCCACCGCTCTGCCGGTCCGAGATGGAGACGCGCGCATTGGCAATCGGCTGCCCTGTGGCCTGCTCAACTACCCGCAATCGAACATTCGCCAGCTTTGCAAGGAGTTCATCGATGGCAAGTTCGAAGGTCACCTCTGATTCTCCCGGCGTAATCAGCTTGCTTGCCAGCACGTGATGCTTCTGCATCAGCGACACATAGACCGGCGGCGCAGTGCCAATCTCGATCAACCCGATTACATCTGGATCATCCGAAATGTCCTTCCTGCGACGGGAAAACGAAACTCCCTGCCATCGCCCAACCCCGAAACGGTCCAAGGCCCGAAGATCCGTCATGGGCGCAGATTCCAGAGGCTTCCGCGTGGCAACTGCGCTCAATGCACGGTGGGAGAAGGAAGCCTTCTGGGCCTCGACCAGTGCAGTGGTGAATGCCTGCCCCTCCGGGGTCCGTACTCGCACAGTCAGTAGATAGGCCCTCGTGGCCGAAAGGTCTCTGCGAACCAACGGTTCCTCGGGAATCTCGAGAACAGTCTCAGTGGTCGTTAGACCTTCCCCACGTATCCGGACTTTCCAGCTTCCAGGCTGTAACCCATGTACGGAGTAGGCACCCTTCTTGACTTGCGCCGAGATCCCCGACCCTGACATCTCAACTGAGCTCAATCCCAGGTACGCAAGCTCGACAAGCTTGCCCTCCCCATCCCGCAACGTGCCGTAGAGCAAGATGCCCAAGTCTGGATCGACCTTGCGGGTACCCATAACTTCCCTCCGCTCCAACGCAGCCTCCGAGAGGAGTTCGTGGACTGAGTCGGGAACCAAGTCCTGCGAAGCCACTGGCTCGCCGGTAGGCGCTTCAATCTCCCCTGATTCGAGGGGTGGCAAGTCGAGGGATCCATCTGCCGGCGCAAAGAAGAGCGGCTGCATGAGCATGCCGAGCAGCAAGCCGGCCAAGAGTGCGAGAACGAATCCGATGATCGATACCCGTGCCTTCTCCATGAGGCAGATCCTAGCACGGCAGCAGCTAGCCGAGGAAAAGCGCCTGAGCCAGAACCCACGCCCCAGCCGTCCTCTGGCAAAATCAGCCAACAATTCCGCAAATCCTTCGCATGATCCCACGAGAAGGGCGCCCAATTTTGCCATAGGACGACCCCATGCTCCGACTCCTCACTTTGCTCTCTGCCCTGCTCACCGCGGACTCTGCCCAGGAAGAGTACCAGGGCAAACAACCCGCCCAGGTCATGGTTCTAGGCAGTTATCACTTCGCCAACCCTGGGCTCGATGTGGCCAAGTTCGAAGTTGCCGATGTGCTCTCGGAAGAGAAGCAGGCAGAGATTCAGGAGATCGTCGATGCCCTCGCCCTCTTCGAGCCCACCAAGATCGCCATCGAAGCCAACCCTTCCCGGGCCCAGCAGTTCGAACGCAGCTATACGAGGTTCAGAAGCGGCGAACACGAGTTGACGCGCAACGAACGGCAGCAGCTCGGCTTTCGCCTCGCCGATCTCTTCGATCATGAGCGGCTCTACCCCATCGATCACAGCGGAGACTTCCCCATGGACAAGGTGATGGCCTATGCCCAGGAACACGATCCGGACTTCGTGAAGTACTTCCAGGATTCGATCAAGCAGATCGAAGAGGAAGCGAACGAGTGGCAAAAGACTCTGAGCATCGCCGAAATCCTGCGACGGGAGAACTCAGCGGAACGGATCGCTGCCGGTCACTCCTTCTACTTGCGAACCGCGCGGGTTGGCTCCAGCGACCAGCCCGTGGGAGCCGAATTGCTCGCGGCCTGGTACGCGCGCAACATCCACATCTTCGCCAACCTCAGCAAGATCACCGAGCCGGGAGAACGAGTCCTGGTCATCATCGGCGCGGGGCATCTAGGGACTCTGAAGGAGTTGATCCAAGCCGATCCAGACATGACCTGGGTGAGCGCGATCGAGTACCTGTAGGGAGGATTGCTCGGCAAACGGACGCTGATGCCGCAGGCTAGGCCCGATCCGGCGCAATCTCATGCAGCATCACCATGTTGCCGCTGGGGTCGAAGGCGAAGGCCATTTTGCAGACCTTGTTGTCCTGGACATCGCCCATGAACTTGACGCCTTCACTCTTCAAGCGGGCGACCTCGGCGACGATGTCATCGGTCTCCAGGGCGAGAGTGGGCCCAGAACCCTCCGGCGACATGCATTCGACGGCAACAGTCTTGCCGTCCGGGGCCTCGAACTCGAGCCACTTGCCGTGGTATTCGTTCGCCAGCTTGAGACCGAGCAGGTCGCCCCAGAAATGTTTGTCCGCTTCCATGTCCTTGGATCGGTGACTGACGAAGGCGATTTTCTTGATCATCGGAGGTCTCCTAGTGAGGCTTGGGGGCGAAGCAAACCCTACACCTTGACCCGAGGTTGATTCAAGAGCTCTCAGCCGGAGGACGAAGTCTGGGCCGGATCCGCGAGAGCTTCTGGAGCCTCTTCCGGGAACGGCCTGAAGGCGTAGACGAACTGCTTGAGGATGTTGCCCTCGGGGAAGGACGCTTCACCGATGCCAAAGGCATCGGGCCACTCTTCACGAATCTTCGCCGTGCCGAAGATCCAATCGAAGATGGAGAGATTGTTGCCAAAGTTGCTCAGCTGGCCGTCCGCCGTAGGCGTGTGGTGCCAGCGATGCATCTCAGGCCCAACGATCAGGTACTTGAGAGGTCCAAGACGCAGCTTGATGTTGGCGTGGCTGAAGGAGGCCACCGCAGCATCAATGATGGCCAGGTTCAGGAGAGCCTCCTCGCTGACCCCGATGAAGGTCAGGGGGAAGAGGTAGATGGCACGATCGAGAATCTTCTCCAGGGGATGAAAGCGGACGCTCGAGAACCAATCCAAGTCCTGGGAACTGTGGTGAGTCTCGTGCAGGCGATACCACCAGTTCCAGCGGTGCTTGGCCCGGTGCATCCAGTAGAAGAAGAAGTCCAGGAGTAGCAGGACTACAACGGTCTGCAGCCAGAGCGGCTGGTCCCGGAGCACCGCGATTGGCAGCCAATCCGGCGCATATTCGCTGCCAAAGCGGACAAATCCCACTGCCACCGTGCTGGTGAAAACGATGCGCAGTCCGATATTGATCACCACGTAGAAACCGTCGGTGATAAGGCCCCGTCGAAAGAAAGCCTTCTTGCGTGCCGGCCACAGCAATTCGCTCGACATTGCGAGTAGAGCGATGCAGAAGTAGGCTACGATCATGGTCATGGGAGGCTCTCAGGCGGGTGCGAGCTCGTCCAAACGAACAGGCCGCGATCAATAAATCTACCATTCTCTCCTGAACAGGCGACATGCTCGAGATCGCAGTCCTCGGAGCGGGCCACTGGGGCCCCAACCTGATTCGTAGCTTCAACGACGAGCGACGCAGTAACGTGCGTTGGATCGTCGACACCAATCCGCAGAGACTCGAGGCTGCGGCCAGCCGATTTCCCGCTGTCATGGTGACTAGCGATCCACATCGGGTATTTACCGATGAGTGTGTGGATGCAGTGGTTATCGCTACCCCCACCGCCAGCCATGCAGAATTGGTGAGGGCTGCCCTGAAAGCAGGGAAGCACGTGATGGTCGAAAAACCGCTGAGCCATGACAGCAAATCGTCGGCTGAGCTCATCAAGCTCGCTGAGGAGAAGAATCTGGTCCTCCTCGTGGGCCACATTTTTCTCTATAACCCAGCCGTGCAGTGGGTGAAGCGAGTGCTCGAATCCGGGGACCTCGGTCGCACCTATTACATCGCTAGCAGTCGCACGAATCTGGGCCCCATTCGCGGCGACGTGAGCGCCGCCTGGGATCTTGCTTCGCAGGACATAGCCATCTTCAACTATTGGATGGGATCCGAGCCGATCAGTGTTTCCGCAGTCGGCCAGGCCTGGCTCAATGAGGGCATTCCGGATGCGGTCTTTGCGACCATGCGCTACCCGGGCAATACCCTGGCCAATCTGCACGTCTCCTGGCTCAATCCGGACAAGGTTCGCCAAATCACTGTCGTCGCTGCCAACAAGATGCTGACCTACGACGACATGAGCAGCAATGAACCGATCCGACTCTACGACAAGAAGGTCACGGACCTGAAGGGCGAGGAGTTCATAGATACTTTCGCCGGATTCCGTTCCGTGGTGCACACGGGTGATATCACCATACCGCCAGTACGCATGGGTGAGCCCCTGCAGACGGAGTGCGCCCAGTTTATCGATTGCATCGAATCAGGGAGCGCCCCGCTAAGTGGCGGACCCGAGGGTCTGGCGGTGGTCAGGGTACTCGAAGCCATGGATCGCTCCATGGCCGAGATGGGTCGCGAGGTGAAACTGTGACCACAGACTCGAATGGAGATGCGATCCCCTTGGTCGATCTGGCCGCCGCCAACAAGGAGATCTCGGCAGAGGTTCTGGCGGGCATGGCGAGTGTCATCGAGTCCGGTGCCTTCATCCTCGGTCCCGAGCTGAGCGCCTTCGAAGAGGAGTTTGCGAACTTTACCCAGACTCGTCATTGCGTCGGCGTTTCGAGCGGCACGGACGCTCTCGAACTGGCTATGCGCGCAGCTGAGATCGGTGAAGGTGATGAGGTCTTGGTACCGGCAAACACCTTCATGGCCACCGCCTCCTCAGTGGTTCGCACGGGAGCTACGCCAGTCTTCGTCGACTGTGACCCGGAGCACCTACTCATCGACCCTGAGGGCATCGCGGCCGCCATCACTCCTGCCTGCAAGGCCATCGTGCCAGTGCATCTCTTCGGCCAGATGGCACCGATGGCCAGCATTCAGGCAGTGGCAGATGAACATGACCTGGTCGTCTTCGAAGACTTCGCTCAATCCCAGGGGGCCAGGCAGGATGGCAAGACATCCGGCAGCCTCTCCCTGGCCGCGGCAACCAGCTTCTATCCCAGCAAGAATATCGGCGCTTATGGGGATGCGGGGGCGGTCGTCACCAACGACGATCGGCTGGCGGATACCCTGCGAGCTCTGAGAAACTACGGCAGCAGCAAGAAGTACGAGCACCCGATTGTTGGCTTCAACTGCCGCCTGGACAGTTTGCAGGCAGTTGTCCTGCGCATCGCGCTCCGCCGTTTGGATGCCTGGAACGCGAGTCGGCGAGATGCTGCGCGGCGCTACGACCAGCTCCTGGACAAGGCCGAGGGCATCAGGATCCTCCCCTGCCGCCCGGGCAACGAGCATGTCTTCCATCTCTACGTCATCGAGATCATGGACGGCGATCGGGATCGGGTCCTGGCCGAGCTGCAGGCAGCAGGCATTGGGGCTGGAGTTCACTATCCGCTTCCCCTGCCGATGACCGGTGCATTTGCTTGCATGCAGCAAATGGCAGAATCGATCCCCGTGGCGACGGCAGCAGCTGCGCGCGTTCTCTCACTGCCGATCTACCCACAGATCACTGCGGAACAGCAGGAACGCGTAGTCGCACAGCTCATGGCGGCGCTCAGGCAAGAACGATGAGTCGCCACCCAAGCGTATTCGTGCACGAGACAGCCCTCTGCGAGTCAGATCAAATCGCGGCGGGGACGAGAATCTGGGCCTTCGCCCATGTCATGAAGGGGGCGAAGATCGGCAAGGACTGCAACATCTGCGATCACGCTTTCATCGAGGGCGGTGCGGTCATCGGCGATCGGGTCATCATCAAGAACAACGTGATGGTCTGGGACAAGGTCACCGTCGAGGACGACGTGTTCCTCGGTCCAAATGCAGTTCTCACCAATGACTTCATCCCACGGGCAGCCTTCAAGAACCCCCCGGAGAAATTTCTGCCCACCCGAATTTGCAGTGGGGCCAGTATCGGCGCCAACGCAACGATCGTCTGCGGAGTCACCATCGGCAGCGGTGCATTCATCGGAGCCGGCACAGTGGTAATCCACAACGTCCCCGCCTATGCCATGGTCGTCGGCAACCCGGCGCGGCAAATCGCCTGGATATGCGCCTGCGGCGAAAAACTGCCCGAGTCCCTGCACTGCTCCGCCTGCGAGCGCGGTTACGAGCGGGTCGATACCGGGCTCAGACTGCTCAACGCTTGATGCCGAACCCCATCAAGAAGAGCGGGCGCAAGATCGACCACCAACCAGTGATCGGCTTCATCTTGGTCTGGCCCAGGCTCTTCGGCGGGTAAACCTTGGTCACGGGCACTTCAATGCTGCGATAGCCCATGCGAACGGTCTTGATGTAGAGGTAGGGCTCCAACTCGTAGGCGTTCAGCCAAGGCTGATCCAACTCCAGGCGAGGATCCTCGAGCACTCGTCGATGGACCGCACGAAATCCATTGGTGGATTCGGTCACTCGCTTGCGAATGACGAGGGAGAAGATGATCGGATGCACTCGTGTCGCCACCCGACGATAGAAGGGCATAGCCCCGAAGTTCGCATTGCCATTGAGAAAGCGTGAGCCCTGCACAAAGTCTGCCCGGTCTTCGACAATCGGATCGAGCAGCAAGGGAATCTCGCTGGGGTCATCCTTGTTGTTGCCGGCCATCACGACGGCGACGTCGAAGCCCTCGCCTAGGGCATACTCGTAGCCGCGGCGCAGCGCCGCACCGACGCCGGAGCGCGCGGGCATGCTGATGACCTCGCCACCCTCCTCTTTGACGGCTTTCGCAGAAGCATCCGTACTGGCATCGTCCACCACCAACATGCGATCAACGATGTCCATGGGTGTGCGCCGCACCACTTCGCGGATCTTCAACTCCTCATTGAAGCAGGGAGCGATGGCGAGAACTTTGAGACCGCGATACATGCTGATGGGACCGGGAAAAGGCCTGAGAATCCTACCCTGATCTGCGACTATCTTTCTCGGATGACCGGCCCGAGATTCTGGAATCGAAACCTGGCCGCCGCCTTCGTGGTCGGGGCACTGCTATGGACCCTTGGGGGAATCAACCACAGCCTGTGGATGGATGAGTTCCACAGCCTCGAGCACGCACGCGGGGGCAAGGGAGTAGGCGTCCTGAGCAGCCTTTCCACCAGCAACCACCCTCCCCTCTCCTTTCTTCTGCTCGCCTGCACGGAGACTCTGTTTGGCGACAGCCACCTGGCTCTGCGCTGTTGGTCCATCATCGTTGGCCTACTGACCCTGCTCTTGGCTGCCCAGGTGGGCCGTCGCCTGCCAACTGAGGCAGGCCGTCAGGCCCTGCCCTGGCTGGTGGTGTTCTCTTCCTTCGCCTGCATGATCTTCACCGAGGCGCGAATGTACGGCCTCATGGCCCTCGCCGTTCTCGGGCTCATGGAGGCTGTCATGACCAGCCTCGAAGGTCGACGCCGCAACTGGTGGCTGAGTCTGTGGATCGTGATCGGTCTGCATTCCCACTACTACTTCATTCACTACGGCTTCGTGCTGAGCCTGGCCTGCATTGCAGCGGCGGTCACCGTCCCGGCCTTCCGCCCCGGATTCGTCCGCCTCTTGCTGCCTGCCACAGTCGGAGTCCTGCTCTTCATCCCCTGGGCGCTCACCGGCTTCGCCGACCAGCTTTCGCACAGCCTGCCCTCCGGGGGCTCCTCCGGGGTCTATCTCAACTTAAACGGCTTCGTCCAGAGCATCGCCCATCTGCTCTTCATGAACGCCAGCCTCGGCGGAGAATGGGCAAGCATGTACGTAGCCCTGCCCGGCGCCGCCCTCGGAGCACTTCTCGGCGGCATGGGGCTCGGCAATCTCTGGCGCCGACGTAGAGAGGGCGAGGGCCTCTTCCTGACCTTTTTGCTTTTTGCGGGCCTGCTGGCCCCGCTGTGGAGCTTCAGCATCGCCTTCATCTTCGATCGCGCCGGCTACACCTGGCGCTACATCGCCGGCTCCTGCGTGCCGGTTCTCATCCTGGTGGCGGCAGGCATGAACTGGCGGCCCATACTGTCCCGGGCAATCTCAGTCACCCTGCTTGGCACCATGGCCGTCATCACCATGGTCAGCGTCTTCAGTCCGGGTGTGGAGGATTACCGGGGAAGCGTTCGTCATGTCCTCAACAAGTCTCGAGCTGGGGATGCCATCGTCTTGCGCCCTTCGCGCTTCGAGAACCCCGAGATCTCACCTACTGGGTGGGACTACTACCGCAAGCATCTCGGTCGCTGGGATGAGCCCGATCAACCAACGGCGTACCGATTGGCGGATCATGCCGAGGCCTTCAGTCATGACCGGGTGTGGATCTACTACGGTTATCGCTTTCCACCCGAGGTGCTGTCTGCCTTTGAGGAGCGCTACGCCCATCACGAGATCACCAAGATCGGATCCGTGATGACAGTGCACCTGTTTTCGAATTGAGATTCAGGGCTTCCGCTACGTAGAGGTTGTTTTGGGACTTTCGCCCGAGCCGCCAGTCGTCCAGACATCCACCCAGGAACTCCATGGATTTGACCAGACGAGAGGCCCTGCTTCGCCTCGGAGTCACTGCCAGCAGCAGCCTCTTGTTCGCGAAACCACTCGGGAGCATCAGCTTGCGACAGGACAAGTCCCTCGACTTGCCCGGTCTCGCGAGAGACTTTCGCGACATAAGCACTGCCAAGGCCACCGTGTTCGGTGCCAAGACTCTGCAAGGCGGGGTCTCAGTGCATGATTTTATCGATGCTGTGTTCCTGGCAGGCGTCGACGACATCGCACCGCAGCCGCTCGGCGGCAAGCTCCACGCGGTCATGATGATAGCCTCCAGCTCCCAGCTGATGTCTGGGGCCTCGCAGGATGAAGCCAGGCATATTGCCCTGTGGAGCCTTCACGACTTCAAGCGCTACCAGCAGAGAGATCAACGGGATGGCGACTGGGTCATGCCCCCTAGGCCCGTCGTCAAGTACCCGAGCGAATCCAAGGCTCGAGAAGACCTGATTGCCGGCATGGATGCCTGGGATCCGATGCAAGTGGACCGAGCTGTACTCGGATTGCTACCTGAGCATGATCGCGAGTCCCTGTTTGAATTGCTGTGGCCATACGCTGCTCGCAGCTATGTCGATCTAGGCCACAAGATCATCTATTGCGCTCAAGTGGAGAGAACTTTGATGCGGCTCCCTTGGAAGCATGCCGAACCAGCTCTGCGCTCACTGGTCATGGCCCTCGCCTATCCGGGCACAGATGACCGCATGACGGGACCCTACGAACACTGCCTCGAAATCGCTTCGGACCTGCCGGCAGAGTGGCTAGAGGGCAGCGAGGATCCCAAACAGAGCCTGATCTTGCTCGAAGCACTGCGCGAGGCGAACTCGGCTCAGGCCCAGGATCTGGTAGCCGCAGCCCTGAAGGATGGGGTCGGGCCGGCGACTGTCTGGGATGGACTACGCCTGTACGCTTCCGAACTCTTCTATCGTCGCTCCGCATCCGCAACCCGTCGACACACACCAGTACATCCGGTGACCGAAGTCAACGCCTTCGGATACGCCTTCAGGACCACAAGAAGCGATCGCAGCAAGCGCCTGATGATCCTTTCAGCAGCTGGCTGGCTGCCCCTCCTGCGTGCAGATATCGAGGAGGGATTTGGCGCATTATCAGGCCCGGGGATCGACGCCCTGAACACAAGTCCTGGACAGGGAGCAAAGGCAAACCTGAGCGAGGCTCTCGCCCGGCGATCGCCTGAACTCACCGCGGCCTGCCTGGGACAGGCCCCTGAGCTATCCGCCTCGTACTACGCCAGCCTGAGAAGCGAACTCATCAGCAAGGCCACGCAGGACCATCAGTTCAAACTTCTCGCCGCAATCGCAGAAGAGAGCACACTGGTGAATCCCCGCTGGCTAGCGCATTCCTTGGCCCCAGCGGTGTCTTACCTTCCAGGCGCAGGCGATCGGCAGAGCGATGCCTTCGAGAAAGCAAAGCGGGCGCTCCAAGACTGAGGCTAGGCCTGCCAGACTACTGCAGTCGCCAACGCATCAGGGAGTCGCTATCCCTGACGATCAGACCATCAGTCAGAGGCAAGGGGTGTGCCCAGGTCGGTTTCTCCGCCACTTCGAAACGATGCTGAACGACAAACTCTTCAGCCTCTACATCGATGACCAGCAGTTCACCGCCAACGGTGAGAGCGAGTAGCTGACTGCCCGCCCAGAGGAGTGCCGCGTTCTCGGTAGGCTCCTCCATGTCCCAAAGCCGATCACCATTCTCCGGATTGAGCGCAACCAGGGTCCCCCGACGCTTCTGAGAAAAACCAAAGAGCTGGTCCTCCACCAACACCGGCGAGCTCATGTAGAGAGTCGTGCCGCGATTGACCCAATCAACCTCGACCTGCCAAGCCGACGCATCTTCCGCAGAGGGGCTAGGACGCAGGGCGAGGGTTCCACGGCGGACGCCACCGACAATGACGCGTTCGCCATGGACGATCGGAGTCACTATGTTCTCGTTCCATTGATCCTTGAAAGCCTCGCTCCAGAGGACCTTCCCATCAGACAGGGAGACTCCGATCACCCTCTCCTGGGTCATGGTGACCAATTGCGGCGTCCCTGCGAAGTTGGCGAGCACTGGCGAGGCATAACCCGGCCCCTCCAAGCTGGTACGCCAGAGGGGCTCGCCATCTTCGAGACTCAAGGCAAGGAGTTCACCACCTGAATCGTCGCCAAGGTGCGCGTAGATTCGCCCCGCATGCAAGAGGGGCGACATGGCGGTTCCGCAAAAGAGTTCTGCGGTACTGACGTCGCCGGACCTTCGAAACTGCCAGATCTCCTTGCCGGTATTGCGGTCCCAGGCAGTCAAGACCGCGCTGGCACCCAAGGTGACGAGCACATCACCATGCACCAACGGGGTCGATCTTGGCCAGCGACCGTGACCGTCGGCGTACATGTTGATCCCGATCTTGGCCAGGTATTCGCTCTCCCAAAGCAACTGGCCGGAGGAGAGAGAGATCGCGCTCACGACCTCATTGTCTCCCCGTCTGGTGAGGGTGAACACGCTGCCCTCGGCCGCGATCGGTGAGGAGTAGCCGCGCCCGACTTCACACTGCCATACCAGCTCGAGCTTGCCAGGCCAGGCCTTGGGATAGGCCGACTCGGGGACATGACCGTCGCGACCAGGACCACGCCATTGATTCCAAGCACTCTGTTCCAGCGCTTGGGCAATGAGTGCCTGCCCATCAATCACTGCCAGAAGCACCAGGCTGAGAACGGGCAGACAGGTCGAGCTCATGCGGCTGAGTATATCGGCGCCCCCTCAGACTCCCAGGGGATGTGCGGGAGCAACTTCATCCAGCTCGACCTCCATCCTGTGACCAAAGGTCTTCGCCGAGGCCGCAATCATGGCGCGGGCATACTCGCCAGGGATCTCTTCCCCGATCAATTCACCAGCTTCCAGATAGTGATAGAGCTCACCATAGTGACGAACCTCAGTCGAGCCGATGCGCCGCATCAGATGCCATGGGCGGAGTTCATCCGACCCAGACAGTCCCATGGTGCCGATCAGTTCGCCAATGCTGGCCACCGACTCCCGGTGGAATGCAGCCACTCGTCTGCGCTTGTCGCTCACAACTAGACCCGCTTCTAGATTCGAATTCTGCGTAGCCACCCCTGCCGGGCAGTCATTGGCATTGCAGCGCAGGGCCTGGATGCAACCCAGAGCGAGCATCATCGCCCTGGCTGAGTAGACCATGTCACCACCCAGGATCATCGACTTGATCATGCCGAAGCCGGTGGTCATGCGACCGGAGCCGATCACTCGAATCCGATCCCTGATCCCGAAGCCCTGCAGTGCGTTATGCACGAAAATGATCGACTCGACTGCTGGCGAACCGACCCGATCAGTGAACTCCACCGGGGCGGCACCGGTACCACCTTCGGCGCCATCCACGGCGATGAAGTCTGGCGTAATTCCCGTCTCGACCATGGCCTTGCAGAGAGCCAGGAACTCACGGCGCTTGCCGACACAGAGTTTGAATCCAACCGGCTTGCCCCCGGAAAGCTGCCGCAGTTCAGCGATGAACTGCATCATCTCCGTCGGCGTCGAATAAGCCCTATGAGCCGGCGGCGAGAGGACGTCCTGCCCAAGGGGGACATTGCGAATCTTGGCAATCTCCTGAGTGACCTTCTTGGCGGGGAGAATCCCGCCGTGCCCGGGCTTGGCCCCCTGTGAGACCTTGATCTCGATCATCTTCACTTCGGGACGGGCCGCATTTGCTGCGAAGAGACCAGAGTCAAAGTCTCCCTGCAGGGTCCGACATCCGAAGTAGCCTGTGCCGATTTGCCAGATGAGATCGCCGCCCATGGCCAAATGCTGAGGCGAGATTCCGCCTTCGCCAGTGTTGTGAGCAAAGTTGCCATCCTTGGCTCCACCGTTCAGAGCACGAATCGCATTGCCGCTGAGGGCGCCGTAGCTCATCGCTGAGATATTGAGCAGGCTCGCAGAGTAAGGCTGGCTGCAATCCGGACCACCGACCATGACACGCAGGCTCTGCGGATCCACATGCTTGGGTGCCATCGAGTGATTCAACCACTCGTAGCCGCTCTTGTAGATGTCCATGCGAGTGCCGAAGGGCATGGTGTCGAGAGTGCTCTTCGCCCGCTGATAGACCAGAGATCTCTCATCACGGCTGAAGGGTCGACCTTCCGTATTCGACTCGACGAAGTACTGATTGATCTCCGGCCGAATGGCTTCGAGCCAATAACGGAAGCGCCCCAGGAGAGGATAGTTGCGCCGAATGGCGTGCCGTGTCTGAAAGTAGTCCTGAACGCCAGCCGCCAGCAGGGGCCCCAGCAGGACCAGGGACCAGAGCACAGGCGGCCAGAAGATGGCCAGACCCGCCAAGGCGGAGAGGATGAAGAAAGAAACGAAGACGAATTCGCGGCGCATGGATCGATCCTTTGGCTGTCCCATTCATCGACAGTTCCCCGCGGTTCCTGGAGGGATACGGCCCTTGGCATGGAATTTTGAGCAATGTGGCCCCCCCGCCTCCGGTCTGTCGCATTGCGCATCATGAGCCTGAATCGACGCGAAGCCGTCTCTGCCCTCGGCGCCTCCCTCCTGTCCACAGCCAGTCTTTCTGCCCTCAGGCCCCTTCCTGGGTCCAGGGAGAAGACCGCAAGGCGCGAGTCCAAGAGCTTCCTCGAGGCAGTTCGACAGGGAGATCTGGCGCGGGTGCGACGCATGCTGGCCAAGGACCAGAGCCTGGCCAGCTGCAGCGACGACGCTGGTCGCTCGGCCTTCGTGCTGGCGCACCTGGCGGGTCATGTCGAGGTCGCCGCCGCCCTGCGGGCTACGGGCATCGAACTCGATCTGGTCGAATCGATCCTGGCGGAGGACTGGGAGCGATTCGATGCCTTGGCCACTGCGCATCCGGAGAGGGTCAATGACCTGCATCCCATCGGTGGCACGCCGGTCTACGCAGCCGCACTCTTTGGCAGTTTGGACTTCTGGCGTCTGCGACTAGCCGGCTGCGACCATGAGGCTGCACCTGTCGGGGGCACGGGATTCACGCCTCCCAGGGGTGCCATGAACAGCCCACGCATCAGCTGGGCACGAATCGCGGCGACGGATCTTCTGGGCAACGGGGGCGATATCAATGCTGCGCAGCGGGATGGCGACTCGGTCCTGCACGGTGCCGTACGTAGAAAGAGTGGGCTTCTCGTCCGTCTGGCGGTCCGCAAGGGCGCAGACCTAGCAGCATTGGATGCTGAGAAGCGCAGCGCAGAACAGTTGGCGAGAGAGATCGGTTGGCCTGCGGGGGCGAAGCTCCTGCAGAATCATTCCCAACTCCCGAAAGACAACCGTGCCTCACGCCTAGTCCTCGATGCCAACCATGAGCCAGTTGACTGGCCCGATCTCTCTGACGTCCCTCAGGCCCTCCAGAGCCAGGTCACCGGCAGTTCTCATGGCCGCATCGCAAAGGTCCGTGAGCTGGTCGGGAAAGACGAGCGGCTGGTGTTCTCGTTCTCCAGTGACGACGAGCTGGCGATTGAGGCGAGTGCACACACGGGAAATCGACCGCTGATCCGTTTCCACCTGGACCACGGGGCCCCCCTTTCTCTACCCACCGCAGTATCCCTCGGCGCCACCGACACGATCGTACATTGGCTGGAATCCGATCCCGGCCTGGCGAATGAACGCGGCGCACACGATTTTCCGGTCATGTGGTACAGCCTGCTCGGCGGAGGTGGGCCGGAGATTGCTGAGCTCTTGGTTAACTACGGGCTGTCCGTTGATCAGCAGAGCATGGGCATCACAACCCTGCATTGGTGCGCCCGTCGCAACGACCGAGACTTCGCTAGCTGGCTCATCGAGCAGGGTGCTGACATCGAGGCGGTCGGCTTCAAGTGGGACCGGAATGGTCAAACGCCCCTGCAGGTCGCTCAGACAGCGAAGCGGGATGAGATGGTCAAGCTTCTGAAGGATGCGGGGGCGAAGGGCTGAGATCACAGAGCAGGGCCAATGCTCACGCGCTACTTGCCGACGAGAATCTCACGCCCGTGCAGCTCTTGCAGGGGCCGGTTGTTGCCGGAGATAGCTGCCTTGAAGCCATCGACCTGGGCCTGGGAAGCCTCGATCGGAGAGCGCAAGACGATCCAGCCCACGCCCTCGCTGCAAGGAGGAGTGGTGAGGGAGCCCGCGTAGCGGAAGCTGGTCAAGTCAGCAGGCAAGAACTCGCTCGCATTGATGCGGACATCGTCCTTCGCCATGGCTGGGCCTGCCTCAGCCGGAATCTGCGACACCAGCTTGCTCAGAAGAGGATGCTCCGCACCCGCCTGGATCATCACAGCCACGACAGCCAGCTCGCCGGCTGCGTTCTTGTGCACAAGATGAAGCTCCATCGCTGCATGCCTGCCATCGATCCGGTGCTCGCTCGGCGTATGGAAGTGAAACTGCTGCAGCTCGTACTCACTGCCACCCAGGCTCGCGTGACTTCCTGAGGGGTAGTTGACCTGAATCGCGTGCCCGTTGTTGACGATCTCGAGAGGGGCTTCTTGATAGCTGATGGCCAGGTCCGGAACGTCAGCATCCGCCGCGCCCACAAGGTCGATCGGGGACTGTTGCTGCCCAGTCTTCGCCAGAATCCAGTCCGAATTCAAATCACCCCAGTGCTCAGGTCCGATGTCTCCCGTGTAGCCGAACTTGTGCACAGCCTGCGATTCTTCCGAACTGCATGCGGCAAGGACCGGCGGAAGACCAAGGGCTAAGGCAAGAAGAACTGTCGTGGTGGTTTTCATGGATCGAGGCCCTTGATGATCAGACATGAGGAACTGGGTGGAAGGCTCCAGCTGGAGAGACATCAGAGCATCTGGGCATCATAGGGCTAGCTGAATCGTCGCTTCTTCGCGGGGGTCCCGCACATTTCCTGGTTGGCTGTCGATTCGGCCAAGCTTGGATCGACGCCTTCTTCAAGCGGGTGCAGTGTTGCACCCACACCAGCCCAAGGAATACCCAATGAAGCACTTGCCCCACAGCCTGGCCCTCATCGCATTGCTCGGCATGCTATCAACCCTCGCTACGGATCGCCTCGACCTCCCGGCCCCCGCGGCAGCAATCACCGCGAGTCCGGACAACCCCTTCCACTGGCTGGTGGGCTCATGGTCCGGGGAAGGCCTGGGGGGCAAGGTAGAGGAGACCTGGATGCCCATGCGCGGCGGAACGATGCTGGGTGCCTTTCGTCTGAGCGTCGACGATCGACCGGCGATCTACGAACTGGTCACCATTTCGAAGCGAGGAGATGACTTCGAGATGCGGCTCAAACACTTCAATGCAGATCTCTCGGGATGGGAGGAGAAGGATGAGTGCCTGGTTTGGGAAGTCGAAGCGATGGCAGAGAATCATGTCCGCTTTGGACCTGCCGCCTACAACCTCGAACCCGATGGCAGCCTGAGAGTGTTCGTAGATATCGAGCGTGAGGGTAAGAGCGAGACTGAGGAGCTCTTGTTCAAGAAACAGGGCTCCCTGGCCTCGCCTTCGGAAAAGACCAAGCACTAGGTCTCCGTTTCTTGGCAAGCAGGATGTCGGCGCGATCAGCGTTTCGCCGGCGTGAACGAGGGCGGCTCAAAGCGACGTGAAGGCGCCAATCGCAGACGACCGGGAATCCCCGCCATATCCCCAGTGACGACGAACTCCTCCAGCTCCGCCCAGACTTCTGGGAACTGAGCGGCGATTGGCCCAAAGACCCCGTGTCCACCGCGTTCGGCGACGATCACCCGGCTGTTGACGAAGAAGGGCGCGATTTCAAAGGTGTTCTCGAGAGGAGTCTGCGTGTCCCAGTCACCCTGGGCGAAGACCACCGGGATTTCGCAGAGCTCTGGAGTCCTCATGGCGTCGCCTACATCCGGGCTTGGCCAGATGTTCGCAGTCGCCATGTAGACCGCAAAATTCCGCCGGCTCAAGTAGCGGATCGCCGGATCGGTCCAGAGACGATGTGCACGCTCGGGAGTCGTCCCGAGGCTCGAGTCAATCAATGCACCGATGAGCGCCATGCCTTGCTGCTGTTCACCAGTCACCGCGCCCAATTGGCTTACCCAGCGCTCAGTATGCCCGTGATAGAGCTCGAGAATCTCTGTGGGTTGGTTCCAAGGGAAGTTCATGGTCCCGAAGTAACCGCTGGCGCCATCGGCTGACTGGAGCCTGAGCGGCTCCTGTTCCAGGCGCTCGATAACCACGCGTGCAGCCTCAGCCATGCCGCCCTCCGGCAGGTATGCCGCAAATCGTGGATCCGCATCGATGCTACGCCACATGCGCTGGACTGCGGCGAAGACATAGGAGGGCATGTCATAGCCACTGTTCATAGGCTCGACTCCCGAGAGCAGAGCGCGCGCGACGATGTCCGGGTGCAATCGCATGACTGCAAAGCTCCACTGTGATCCAAAGCTCGTGCCATTGAGGATGATCTTGTCGTAGCCCAAGGCGGCACTGAGGTCGGCAACGTCGTGCGCACATTCGATCACCGTGTAGCCAGCCAGGTCTACCTCGCTGACCAGGTGTTCTTTGACCGCTGACTTGGCAAAGCTCTTGTAGGCTGCCACAAAGTCATCGAGGCTACGTGCCTTGCCTGGGTCTTGTGCAGGCATGCGAAAGGTCCCCCGCAAGATCTCCTCGCCACCTTGTCTGCTGAATCCGCGCTGATCGACCAATACGACGTCGCTCACGGAACGGAGTTGAGCCAGCCCCTCGAGTGCGCGCTGCCGCTGTCTCTTGTCGCGGGCCTTGAGGGCATCAAGAAAGGAGGAGCCTGGCCCGCCGGGCAGGCGAAACACTGGTGGCACATCGCCAGTGGCGGTATCCGCAGCGCGAATGCGGGCGAAGCCCAGGCCGATCAGGCGACTGTCCGGATCGCTGCGGTTCTCAGGAACGAAAATGCTGCCGAGCTCGTACTCGATAAGCTCGCCAGTGCTGGTTTCGAGCGATCGCTCTTCGCTGAGGATTTCCCCAGGATCCTGGGGAGCTGCTAGAAGCTGCAGGGATGAGGTGGATAGGACTAGGAGAACGCCGAGGGAGTGCTTCTTGCTCATGATTGATGCCTGTGGCTCCAAGCGGTGGCCGCCTAGAACGCATCATTGTCGAGATATTGCGAGCCGGACTCTAGTTCAGTCCAGGATCACTGAGTCGCGCCAGCAATTACCGACTCATCGGCAGAGTTCGGTTCCGAGTCATTCGCAGGCTGCGCCGCCTGCTCGGCAACTCGCAAGGCATGGCCGAGTCTTCTGGCCAAGTTATGGACCACCGGCTGGAGCACGAAGCCATCATGGTCGCCAGCCGGACCAGGTAGCTCTTCGACCGCCAGTGCCGGGAGCCATTGACGCCAACCATTGTCTTCGTCAACGAAGAGTCGACCCTTGTCCACCCAACGGCCACTGGGAAGTTGATGTGCCTTCTCTAGACGAGGCCTGAACAACAGGGCCGGCACATCCAGGCGCTCGAGCTTGCAGGATTCCATGGCTGCCATCGTCGCATCCCAGATAGCTTGCGAGCGAAACTCCGGCGTACTCGCTTCCGACTGGCTGCTCTTCCCCAGCCAACGCCTCCACTCCCAACGCAGCCGATTCGCAACGAACTCACCAAGGTACTTGGCACCCCGTTGTTTGAGGTTTTGCCATTGGATCACCATTCTCTCGAACATGCTGAGCTCACCGAGGCCAGAGGGGAGCGTGGTATCGAGCAGAACCAACAAACCTACTTCTTCACCCTTCTCGCGAAGCTGGCGTGCCATCTCGTAGGCGATCAAACCTCCGGAGCAGAACCCGGCCAGGTAGTACGGGCCTTCGGGCTGCACTGTCTTGATCTCGCGGAGATAGTCCGTCGCCGCATCCCTGAAAGAAGAATGCGGCTGCTCTTCCCCAACCAGCCCACGGGCCTGGAGGCCATAGCAAGCCCGCTCGCGCTCGATCATGCTGGACAGGTCGCGGAGATTGAGGCAGTTGCCGAGGGCGCCTGCCGCCACGAAGAGGGGTGCCTTGTCAGAACTTCGAGCCGCGGCGAAGCGAACCAAGTATCGCAGGCTCGACTCCGCGGAGTCCTTGGCACCTCGGTTCGAACGAATCTTGTCTGCAACTGCCTCGACGGTCGAGGACTCGAAGAGCGTGGCTAGTGGCCATTCGAAGCCAAAGCGACTCCGAATCTCGTCATAGACTCGCACCGCAAGGAGAGAGTGACCACCAAGGTCGAAGAAGTCATCGTTGACACCGACGCCTTCCACACCAAGAACTCGACTCCAGATCTCCGCCAAGGCGATCTCCAATTCGTCCCTTGGAGCCACGTAGCTCTTGATCGTACCGGACCGGCGCGCCCACTGCTTGGTTTGCGCATCGATATCCAAGGCACAAACCCGGACTCCGCTAGTTCCAGGCTGCCGAAGCACCCTTAGAGCCAACTCACCCGCCTCGGCGGGACGTAGACCCTTGGCGTGAACCCAGGCATAGTCGTTGGTAGATGCGCTGCGACTGCCTACATCGGCAAAGTCCTGCTGAACTGCTTCTGGCCAATCCTCGTCGTTCCATACCCCCCACTCGATCGCAGAGACTCGAATCGAACCGACCTTCGCCACCTCTGCACAGGCCTGCATGAAGGCTGATCCAGCAGAAGCAATTGCGCTTCCAGGAGGCGCAGAGGCCACGTGTGCGCTCGAACAGCAGAGCACCCATTTGGCGCGAACTAGAGAAGCTGCCGAGAGGATGGAATTCGTCCCATGGAGATAGCTGGCCAGGTCAGCAGCTGCATCCAGCCTGCTGATCTGAGTCATGGGCGAGTAACGATTGACTCCGACGCAATGAACGAGACCCGTGATCAACCCTAAGCGCTCACTGAAATCAACTAGCGCGGTGTTGAGTCGATCCGAATCCAAGATATCGAGCATCTGATACTCGAGATGCTCCACCTGCGCCCCTATGGCAGCGATTCGCCCGGCAAGTTCCGAGTCTTGCTCGAGAGGAATCTGATCCACTAGGACGAGGCGAGCGGGCGAATGCTCAGCAAGCGCTTCGGCGATGGCGATCCCGACTCCAGAGAGCGCACCGCTGATCACCACAACATCATCGCCGGTAAGGCTCAGTTCAGTTTCGTCTTCGGAAACCGGGGTAGCGCACAACTCCTCAATTTGACCGTCCCTGGTCAGGGACAGCTGCAAACAGGAGTCGTCGCTGGAAGGCAGGCCTGCGGCTGCCCTGGCAAGTCCATCCAGATCTTGATAGGCCCCATCGACAGAAACGAATGCCGAGACATCGATGCAGGAGGTACGCAGGTCACCAAACTCGCTGGGAATGACTCGACAGACACCCAAGGCGGTGGCCTTCTCCGCCTGAAGAACGCCCTGCCTCGAATCCAAGAGGCCATTGCCGAACACCTCGATCTGGATTGCATCAGGCCGGCTCGTCCCGGCCAAGGCCTGGATGAGATAGGTCAGGCTATAGAAGCCGTGCTCCAGGTTGCGATCGAAGAACTTCGAACCTGGGCGAAAGCTCAGATCCACGGTAATCAACCACAGGTGGATGATTCGCGTGGGACAGCGCCCCTGCTCATCCAAGGACTGAAGGAGTCGCCGGTAGTCTCCCAAACCGTTTTCAGCGGCAATCGAATAGCTGGACCGGTCAATCACCGCGAAGAAGTCACCTGCATGCACGCGGACAACGTCCGATCCCGAACTCTGCAAGGCCGTTGCGATGCGGTCTCCCACACCAGCTGCGTCCATGAAAATCAGAGTAGTTCCGGCCGGATAGGCAGAGGGGCTCGACTCGCATGCCTTCCAGCTCGAGCACGAAACGCGCTCCGCATCCGGGATCCGCTGCAGCTGCTTGGGTGCAACATACTCTGCTTGCCCCAGATGCTCAGCGAGTGGCAGCAAGGCCTTGCGGTCAATCTTACCGTTTGGTGTCAGTGGTAATTGATCGAGCTTGGTGAAGGCCGACGGGATCATGTATGCCGGCAGGGATTCTTTCAGCTGCTCTCGCATGGCATGCGGCGCAACCTCGACACCTTGTTCTGCTGCCCAGAAGGCGACGAGCCGCTGGTCACCACTCGAGTCCTCGCGAACGATCACTGCTGCGCTGGCCACGCCCTCGACAGAACCCAAAGCACTTTCGATCTCACCCAATTCGATGCGGTAGCCGCGAATCTTGACCTGGTGATCGTTGCGGCCGATGAACTCGAGGTCCCCATTGTTCCTGAATCGCACCAGATCGCCGGTGAGATACATGCGGGATCCTGGCGCAGAATCGAATGGATCAGCAACGAACCGAGACGCTGTAAGCTCCGGCCTGTCCCAGTAACCACGCACCACTCCCGCACCCGCAATCGCCAGTTCTCCAACAACACCTATGGGAACAGGTCGCCGTTCTTGATCGAGCACGTAGACCCGCGTATTGGCTATGGGGCGACCAATCGAGACCTCTTGGCCGTGACTTTGCACCTCATGGACTGCCGACCAAATCGTCGTCTCGGTCGGTCCATACATGTTCAGCAGGCGCTTGGAATAGAACTCGCGAAGGTTCTGCACAAGCGAGAGAGGCAAAGCCTCACCACCCAACAGAAGGCAACGCAAACTCGCCAATGCCCTACAGCTCTCGGGTTCGGCCAAGAGTAGTCGCGCCTGCGAAGGCGTGCACTGGTAGTGAGTGACCGCATGACGGTCTATCAACTCCGCTATCGAGTAACCAATCCCATGTCGCCCGCCACCGGCAGCATCACCGTAGACAACCAGCGGCAGGCCATGGACCAGAGGGCCGAAGATCTCCAGCACAGAGATATCGAAGGAGATGCTGGTTGAGGTCAACCACATGTCCCCAGCCTCGAAGCCAACCCTCTCCTGCATCCCCGCAAGGAAGCTAGTGACGTTGCGGTGCTCGACCATCACGCCCTTCGGGCGACCAGTCGAGCCAGACGTGTACATCAAGTATGCCAGCGCCTGATCGGTCTCCGCGAGTTCAGGGGCATTGACTGGATGTGCCTCGATTGCCGCACGGTCTCGAGCCAGATCAACAGTCGCAAGATCAGCGGGGAGGCGGGCAGAACTAGCAGCATCGGTGACTACCAGCGAGGCACCCGAGTCCGCCAACATGAAGGAGATTCGATCCTCCGGATAGTCCGGATCAATGGGGAGATAGGCCGCCCCGGAACGAAGCACGGCCAACAAGACGACAGGTATCGCCTCTGAGCGTTCTATGCAGACGCCGACGAAACTGCCCGCTTCTACGCCGTTGGCACGGAGGTGTTGGGCAAGTTGATTCGCCCTGACTTCGAGTTCCTTCCGATTGAGGCTCACAGCTTCGAAAGCCACTGCCGGCGCATCGGGGGCAAGCTCAGCCTGCCTGGCTATCAACTGGTCGATGCGAAGCTCTGGCAACGCCAGACCGGAAGTTTCCTGGCTCTTCCTGAGAAGAAGTTCTTCGCGTTCCGCTGTGGAGATGACTTCGAGAGATTCGATTGGCGCATCCGGTCGCGCGCTCGCTTCTTCAATCAGCAATAGAAAGTTGGCCAGCAATCTCTCAATCGTCTCCTGGTCAAAGAGGTCGGTGCTGTAGTCGACTCCCAGAGCCCAACCCGTTGGCGAGCTCTTGAAACCCAAGAACATGTCCGTCTGCGCGCCACCCATGGGAACTGCATGCTGGGTCATCCGCATGCCACCGAATTCTGTCGGTCGAGTGTCCGCGTTCTGGTAGAGGAGCAAGACCTGCGTCAGCGGAGTTCTACTTCTATCCCGTTCCGGGTCGAGTTCTGCAACGACTTGCTCGAAGGGAACATGCTGATTAGTGAAGGCATCGATGCAAACATCATGTGCTGCGTTCACCGCCTCGCGGAAACTCCACTGCGGTTCGACAGGAAGCCGAAGGACCAGGGTATTGACGAAGAAGCCGATCAGATCATCCAGCTCCGGTCGCATGGTGTTCTCAACCGGGCAACCGATGCAGAACTCTTTCTGGTCCGTGTAGCGCGAAAGCAGCGCACTGAAAGCCGCCAAGAGCGCCGAGTAGATTGTGGCACCCTGCTCCCGGGCCAAGCCTTCCAAGCCCTTCATGAGATCGAAGGGGATGTCGATCACAATGCTCGTCCCCCTATAGGACAGAACATGTGGCCTTGGGCGATCTGTGGGCAATTGCAGTTTGGGCAGCGGTGGCGCCAAGGACTTGCGCCAATACTCCAGCTGCTGCTTGCAGGCCTCCCCCTGCAGAACGTCGGCTTCCCAAGCCGCATAATCGACATACTGCACAGGCGGGTCGAACAGGGGAGAGGGCGAATCGCTGGCAAATGCGTCATAGAGCGCGGCGACTTCCTTCAGCAGAAGATCGAAGGACCAAGCATCCCAGACGATGTGGTGCGGGACGAAGAGCAGATAGTGGTCATCCGGCCCAAACCTGAAGAGTCGGATTCGGAATAGCGGCGCAACCTTGAGGTCGAAGGCGCCGGCAGCCTCTTCGCGAAAGCGTCGGTGCAAGAACTCGAGTCGATCTGAGTCCGGCACTCCTGTCAGATCTTCGAAGGGGATTTCGATGGAGAAGGGCTCCTCGACGACCGCGTAAGGTTGTCCGTTCTCGCTATCGAAGTGAGTCCGCAGAACTTCATGCCGCCGAGTAATCTCGGTGATCACCCGATCGAGGCAGTCCCGATCGATCGAACCCTCCAACTGCCAGGCCGCCGGGAGATTGTATGCGTTCCCTCCTGGCTCGAGACGCTCCAAGAACCACAATCGCAACTGGGCAAAGGAGAGAGGGAGTCGCTGCCGGCGGGAGACTGTCTCCACTGGCGGAAAGCTCAGAGTGTCGTCGGAGCGGATCCGACCGAGAAAGGCCATGAGCTCAGGCTTGGCCATGCGCAGTCGTTCTTGGATTGCAGCCGTGAGCGCGCTCTTCTTGCCTTCGACGACGAGCTGATCACCCTTGGCTCTGAGCTCGATGCCCAGCTCGCGCAGCTCCCTCAAGAGTGCCGGGACGTTCATCGCTCGAGACCCCAGAACGGCGGGACATGCCAAGCTCTATGCGGACAATCCCCTATTTCAGCACCGGCTGTGCTGTACATATCTGCAGCAGCCAGATATGCCTGGTTCCCGAGAGTGGTCTTCATTCGTGGTGGGTCAGAGCAATGGGACTTGGCGATCGCAGCAGTACTGGATCGGCCTAGTTGTTTGCCCCAATTGAACCAAAACAGTTGAACGTGACTCCCTAGGCACCGCAATGGCCAGCAGGAGATGGGCCAGCCGAGCAGCCGGCTCAAACTCAGCCGGCTGGCAGGGATTAGGATGCCAAGGCATCAATCGGCAAGAACCTATCTCATAAGAGTTTGCGCCATAGCAGCCGGGCCGAGGTGCGCCAAACCGCATTGCAGCCTCAGTTGATTCGCAGATCCAACTCGGCTTCGGCGCGCCTGCCGAGCCGGTCACGCACCTGGATCTTTACCAGATACTTGCCTCGGCGGTGGCGCTCCGGTCGCAACTCGAGGTCCTTGCCATCACCAAAGAGCCACAGCGGTGCAGCGCGAGCCATCGCAGAGTCCTCAGAATTGAGGGCAAAGGCGACCGCCGTAGAACTCAGATCTCCACCGGATCCGTCCCTGGCCTGAAAGTCAGGTAGGCCTGCTGGCAGGTCCTGCCATGGCAGCTCGAGCCGAGAGACTGAGAATTCGATTCTCGGTCCCGATTCTGACTGACTGGTCTTCGCTGGAGCGAGGCCGAACTGTCCCTCAGGATCTGCGAGGTCAGCGATCTCCGCATCCAGCAAGGGACTGAGGCCGAGGCCGAGCTTCTGGTTCAAAGTCCGTTGCACATGCCGTGCGAAGAGTCCATTGACCACTGTTCCCCCGTGACCATCGCCTAACTGTAGGTGGTATGGCTGGTCTCCTTGGCTGAAGCCAACGGCCCTGCTTCCTCCCAAGGAAAAGGTACGATCCTCCCTCCCGGATCCCTGGCCAGACTTGATCCAAGTCTGGGCAAACCACTCACGGTCTTCAATGAAGACCGCCCGTGCATCAGCCGCGGCGATCTCTCTGACCCGACTATCGAAGTCATCGATCACCTCGCCTATGCGCGCCAGCTGCTCGTCTTCAGGCCACCTTCCAGTCAGTTCAGGGGTTTCGTGTTCGTCGAAGAGCCCCACGAGCGCAATGGCAACTTGCGACGACTTGCCACGAATCAAGTCCACCGCTGCTTTGATCTCAGCGACACAATGCTGAACACTCCTGCTGCTTTCGGGACTCAGACCGGTGGCGGCATACTCTTCGATTTGCCAATCACGCAGGAGGCTGTTGATGCCAATTCGAACGAGCACGACACCAGCGCTCCAGTGCTCGGGATCAGCAGCGATGGCAGCCGCAAGCCATTGCGGATTGAGCCCATCACAGCCCGCCCCAGAGATCGCATACACCCGCTCGAAGTCCATCTTGCGTGGACTCCGCCCACTGCCACCCAGCCAACTCTGCAACAATGATCCCTTGGGTCCGAGCCCCCAAGTGCCCCACCTCCCCGGATCGAGCTCGCCGGGCCGCTTCACCGCCAGGATTTCCGTCCACTGGTAGGTCACATCGTGGAACTCGATGCCACCGCGGCCGCTGGGATCAGACCAAACCGCGTCGTGGTAGGCGTGGCTATCCGAATCACCCAGGACTGCCAGCGGGATCCTTCCAGGTTCTCGTCTATGGAACTCAGAAGCACCCTCGCTAGGGGCTCGCGCGCGCATATCCAACCAGATGCGCAAGGCGAGAGCGCCGCCAATGACCGCCACCGCTCCTATCAAGACTTGCATCCTTAACCTGCGCATACTCAGACACTCAACGACTTGGCCGCAACCTCACCAAGGCCCCATGGCATCGCCGGACAAACGCCACCCATAGCATAGCCGAGATCTTGCTGTCTAAGCCGTTGCCCGCATTCACAGCCGGGGGTATGGAGTAGGTTTTAACAGTGTCCAGACCCACAAACAGCAGGAGTTCAGTGGTAGATCTTGATGATCGCCGTGGAGTTCTCGACCTCAGCAAGGTCGATCTGGCATCACGCTTCAACAAGCTGCCTTTCGCCTTCGATCATGGCTTGGCAGATCACCCCCTCTTCGAAACCTCTCGGCTGGTCAAGTTGGCCAAGTCGCTCCCCAGCCAGGATATCTATTTCTGCACGGGCGATATCGAAGCCAGTGAGAAGTGGCGCAATCTCGGTCCGCCCAGCTCAACCGTAGAGGAAGCAATCGAAGGCATCGAGCGCTCCGGCTCCTGGGTCATTCTGAAGCGGGTTGGACAGGATCCTGAGTTCGCTGAACTTCACGGGCAGTGCATGACAGCCCTCGAAGAAGAACTTGGGCGGCCGATTCGAGAGGCAGGCGCCAGGGAAGTCGAAGGCTTCATCTTCCTGGCATCCCCCGATGCCGTCACCCCCTTCCACATCGATGCGGAGTGTTCACTCCTTTACCAGATTCGAGGAAGTAAGACGATTCACGTCTTTGATCCGCTGGATCGTTCCGTGTTGCCAAGCGAAGAGATCGAGCAGTTCTACTCCGGCGACCTCCAGGCTGCCAACTACAAGCCCGAGTACCAAGATCGCTCCCATGAAGTCCGGCTCGAGCCGGGCACAGGGGTCCACCTTCCGGTGATCGCAGGCCACTGGGTAAAGAATGACAGCAACGTCTCCGTGTCATTCACCACGAGCTTCATCAATCCAAGCGATCGAAGCAGAAGACGAATCTACCGGACCAATCACCTTCTGCGCCGCATCGCTCGCATGGATCCATCGGATCCTGGCAAGAACGCGGCCTGGGATTGGTTACGCAACCAGTCTGGCCGGGCCATTGGCGTGGCTGGGCAGATCCGCGCAAGGCTCCGGGCGAAACCCAGAAGCTAGGCCGACTAGAGTTCGATCGTAACGCTGTCCTCGTTGTCGCTGCGCTCCGGTTGCTGGGCGGTGTATTGGGCAGCCTCAACGTACTCGGCCAGGCCACGGATCGTGGAGTTCTCAAAGAAGCCGCGGAGCCCCAGGGAAACCTCGAAGTCGGAACGCACGCGCGCAAGCATGCGGAGGGCAAGCAGGGAGTGCCCACCCAGGTCAAAGAAGTTATCGCGGATGCCGATTCGCTCGATTTGGAGGACAGTTCGCCACAGTTCGCAGAGCTTCTCCTCAGTGGAAGTCGTTGGCGCAAGGTATCCCTCGTCACTGTGGTATGCATCGCGGTCCGGCGCCGGCAGAGCCTCCCGATCGAGCTTGCCGTTTGGCGTCTCGGGCAGGGCAGCGAGGAAGTTGAAGGACTGGGGAACCATGAACTCCGGCAACCTCTTCTCGAGGTGGGCGCGCAACTGAGCCGAATCCAGCTCCTTGTCGAGGCCCTTCTCCGCCACCACATAGGCCGCCAAACGCGATCCACCCTGACCGTCCGCCCGTAGGGCGACCGCAGAGCGTGCGACTCCGTCCGCCTCGCCGAGCACAGCTTCGATCTCGCCAAGCTCGATGCGGAAGCCATGCAGCTTGACCTGGTGATCCAGTCTGCCGAGGCATTCGACCCGTCCATCCGCCAGGAACCTCGCCAGGTCTCCCGTCTTGTAGAGTCGATTGCCGGCGCCTGCCGCCAGGGGATTGTGAATGAAGCGTTCTGCGGTCAACTCAGGCTTTCCCCTGTAACCACGTGCCAGACCGTCGCCGCCGATATGCAGTTCACCGATGGCGCCAATCGGAACCGAAGCGTTGTCCGGCCCCAGGATATAGAGGCCGGTATTCGCGATCGGCCGCCCAATAGTCAATGAGCCATCATCGCTTACGAGATCGCAACTGGACCAGATCGTGGTTTCCGTTGGCCCATACATGTTCCAAACTTCGCCGCAACGCTCGACCAAGGGCGCTACCAGATCCCTGGGGAAGGCCTCACCACCGACCAAAGCCTTGAAGTCCTGCTTGCCCTCCCAATCACACTCGAGAAGGATCCGCCAGGTCATCGGCGTAGCCTGCATGCAGGTGATCTCGTGATCAGCGAGCAAGTTCTTCAGCCTGGGGCCATCCGCAGCGTCATCTTGTTCGGCAAGCACCATGCGTCCGCCCACGATGAGTGGCAGCATGAGTTCGAGGACGGAAATGTCGAAGCTCAGAGTCGTCACCGCCAAGAGTGAATCATTGTCGCCCAAGCCCGGCTTCTGGGCCATGCTGAGCAAGAAGTTCACCACCGATCGATGGCTAACCTCCACGCCCTTGGGACGTCCGGTCGAACCTGAAGTGTAGATCAGGTAGGCCAGATCGCTGGATTTGACCTGAGGCAACTCGGCCGCGGCCGCTGCTGTCTCCGGCAGCTCGTCCACGAAGACACATGGCAGCCCGAGCTCTCTTGCCGCGGCCGCCAACTTGCCTTGCGTCAGGACGGCGACAGCGCCCGAATCGGCAAGCATCATGGCGACGCGCTCTGCTGGGAGCCCGGGATCGATTGGCAAGTAATGCAACCCAGCCTTCCAGGTCGCAAGCATGGCTACGACCATCTCCGGATCACGCTCGGTAAAGATCGCAACACAGGTCTCCCTATCCTGCCGATGGCCAGCCAGAACTCCAGCCAATCGATTCGCAGCCTCATCGAGCTGCTGATAGGACATGGTCGCAACCGAATCGCCGGCGATCGAAGTCATTGCAGGTTGATGCGGCGCGCTCTGCACCTGCGCCGCGAAGAGATCCTGAACCCTGAGCTCATGGTCGTAGTCACTCTCCGTCGCATTCCACTTGACCTCGATCTGTCGTTTTTGCTCAGCACCCAGGAGATCAATCTCGCCAATGGCGACAGCTGGGTTCGATGCGGTATGCGCCAGAATCTTCTCGAAATGGTCTACCCACCTGCGAATGGTGCTCTCGTCGTAGAGATCCGTGTTGTAGTCGAGTTTGACCTCCAAGCTCGCGTCCCCCTCGTTCAGGTTGAGGAACATGTCAAAGTGTGAGGCACCCTTGGTGTTCTCGCGAATCGCGGCCGACAAGCCTTCGAATCCACGGCCCGGCACATCTCGATCCAGATTGAAGATCACCTCGAAGAGAGGGAGTCGGCTGGGATCGCGCTTGACTCTGACCTTCTGCAGAATTGTGCCGAAGGCACAGTCCTGATTCTCGTAGGTGTCAAAAACTGCCTCGCGAGTTTGCGCCAACAATTCGCGGAAGCTCTTCTTGGGGTTCAAGAGGCTGCGCACTGGCAGCAAGTTGACACAATGTCCAACCAGAGACTGTTCGCCAACCATGGCCTGACCCGCGGACGGGATTCCAACCACGAGATCCTGTTTGCCAGTCAACTTGTGCACCAGCACCTGGTAAGCGGCCAACAAACCAGCAAAGAAGGTGACGTTCTCCTTGGTCGCGGCCTGCTTAAAATCTCGATAGACGTCCTTGTTGAACTCGTAATAGAAGGAGGTTCCACCGTGAGTCTTCACACGCGGACGCGGCCTATCCGTGGGCAGATCTGCCGGCTCAGGCAGAGTCTTGAACTTCTCGACCCAGTACTCGAGAACCTCCTGGCCATCGGCCTGCGAACGCCGTCTACGCTCTTCGACCACGTAGTCCGCATAGGAGCTTGCGGGGATCAGGTCAGGCGAGGCGTTGCAGACCGCCGCGTTGTACAGGGCACTGATGTCCTCGATGATCACCCCTGCCGACCAGCCATCCATCACGATGTGGTGGCTGGTCCCGACTAGCAGAAAACGATCGCTCTCGGCGCGTAGCAAGCGGAAGCGAATGATCGGACCATTCTCCAGGTCAAAGGGAGTCCTGGCATCCTCATCGTGGAGCTCCTGAATCGCTGCTTCGCGAGCCGCTGGCTCCAACTCACTCAGGTCTTCGACCTCCAGTTCCAGCTCGGGGAATTCGCCAACTCGTTGGGAAGGGCCTTCATCCGAAAACAGAAAGCGCAGGGCATCGTGCCGCGAAACCGCTTGTCGTACCGCCTCCTGCAAGACTGAGACTTGCAGGGGCCCGCGGAGATCTAGGGTAAAGGACTCGTTGTAGGCACAGGATTCTTCGTCCCCCATCTGTGACGCGTGCCAAATCTCACGCTGTCCATCGGACAGCGGAATCTGTCCCTCCTCGACAGCAGCTAGCTCAGCATCTACTGAACCTCCATGGATGCTGCCATTGCTCCCCTGAGCTCGAGCATCCCGACCAGATGGCGAGGGATCAGTCGACTTCCCACTCACGGTCAGCAATCCGCCAGCCTGCAAGTCAGCGACGCTGCTCTTGAAGGCGTCGATGATCAAACGCACTTCCGCATCACTGTGCGATGTGGTCAGGAAGCAGCCGAAGCCTTCCCAGATGTGAACTCCTCGATCGCGGAGCCAATAGTAGAGGAGACCACCGAAGGGCTCGTCTTCGGAGACTGTGATCCGACAGAGGGATCCGAACTGATCGATGTTGATCGCCGCAGCGACAGACTGGAAGTGCTCGTTGAGTTCAGCGACGAAGGCCGTAGTGCGTTGGTTGAGTCGCTTTTGTAGTTCTGGCCCTTCTGCCTTGAGATGCTCCAAGGACGCCTTGGCGGCCGCCAGAGCCAGGGGGTGACGCACGAAGGTGCCGGCAAAGTAGGTGACGCCAACCTCTGGATAGGAGTCATCGCCATACTGCCAATCCCCACCATCGAGGGCATCCATCCACGCAGCCTTGCCAGCAATCGCGGCGAAGGGTAAGCCACCACCGATAATCTTGCCGTAGGTGGCGAGATCAGCGCGCACTCCGAAGTATTCCTGAGCCCCACCGGGACAGATGCGGAAGCCGGTGATGACCTCATCGAAGATCAGAGCTGCACCGCAGTCGTCTGCAATGCGACGCAGTTCATGCAAGAACTCGCGAGGTTGCAGCTTCGGATTCCGGCTCTGGACCGGCTCGGCCATGATCGCTGCGAGCTCATTGCCCCGCTCTCTCAGGATCTCCAAAGACTTGGGCGAGTCATAGTCCAGCACCAGCACGTTTTCGACAGCAGAGGCGAGGATGCCAGGTGCAGCAGCGATCGACCGTAGAGTCCGCGTGCCGCGCACGATGACCTCGTCGAAAATACCATGGTACGAATTAGTGAAGATCGCAACCAGGCTGCGACCAGTCAGTGTTCGCGCCTGGCGCATGGCGCCCATTACCGCTTCCGAACCCGTATTGCAGAAGGCAACGCGTTCGCTCCCGGTCAATTCTTGAATCAGCTCGGAAACCTCGGAAGTCAGGGGATGTTGCGGCCCGACTTCATAGCCCTTCTCAATCTGATCGTGCAGGGCCTTGGTGATGAAGTCCGGCTGGTTGCCCAGGAAGTTCGAACCGAAGCCACAGGTGAGATCCACGTACTCGTTGCCATCCAGGTCCCAGAGTTTGGCGCCTTTGGATTTGTCGACGACGATTGGATAGACCAGCTCCTTCCAGACCGGCCTGAATCCAGTCACGGCGCGGGGATCCGCCATGAGCTTGCGGTTCTTCTGGGTGAAGTCCTTCGAAGCAGCGGTCTTGGCCAGGTAACCCTTGGCGAAATCCTCGTAGCAGCGGCGCTGAGCCGCTGAGAACTCGTCAGCCTCGGTTTCGATCCTCGCCTGTGCGCCGAAGGCCTTGGGTTTCTTTGCATCCACTGCCGGAACATCCACTGCCGGAACATCCACTGCCGGCGGGACAATTGCTTGCGGCGTCAACGGCTGGGCCTCTTGCCCGCCAACTTGAGTCGCCGGGAGCCCGCTCAGCATCTGCAACTGCTGCTGCATCAACTGCAATTGCTGATTGACCACACGCTCCATGGCCGAAGCATCGGCCGCTATCACGTTGCTCAGCGGCATCTGCGGCGAAGCGGCAGGCTGAGGCATGGACGCCGACGGGGCAGGTGCGGGCGCCGGTGCTGGTGGCGGCGCAAATTTGTCGGCTGGGAGCTCAGCATCCAAGAAATCGGTGAGCGCATCTACCGTGCACAAGTCCTCGAGCATCCGCCGGAAGCGAACCTTCATCCCGAAACCGTTTTGCAATGCGGTCGCAAACTGCGTGAGGAAGAGCGAGTCAAAACCCATCTCGATGAAGGTCATCTCCTGCTCGTCCGGTCCAAAGTCGTTCCCGGAGAGATCGATCAGGAGCTCGAGCAACTCTTTGCGAATGATCGGCCGCCGACTCGGAGCAGCGGGTGGTGGTGCGTCGCTTGGCATCGTCTTGGGTGCAGGTTCAATACTTGGAGAATCTTGTTGAGCGATCGTGGATGGTGGTTCGATCCAGAATCGTTTTCTTTGGAATGGGTACGTCGGCAAGGCAACGCGGCGGCAGTCATGGTCACTGAAGAACAGACTCCAGTCAGGTCCCTGTCCGGCCATCCACAGGCCTCCGACCGCGGCTAGCAACTTTGCTCGCGCGCTGGCCGAATCCCTTGGGCCACCCAAACTGGAAACCGCTTGCGCCTCGCCTCGACCACAGCTTTGCCGGACGAAGGAGCTGAGAGTTGTGCCCGGGCCAACCTCCAGATAGAGCGTCGCCGCTTGCTCCTGCAGGGTCTGGATTGCATCGCGGAATCGAACGGGTTCGCGAACTTGCCGCGCCCAGAAGGTCGGGCTCTGCGCTTCCTCGTCCTGAATCCAGGTCCCCGTGCGGCTCGAGACGAAGGGGATCGCGGGCTTTCTTGGCTTGGCCTCGGCGATCCTCGCCGTGAAGGGCTCGAGCATCGGATCCATCATCGGGGAATGGAAAGCATGCGATGTATGCAGCGGACGAACCTCCACACCACGCCCGGCGCAAAGCTCGGCAAATCTCTCGATGGCCGCGTCAGTCCCGGAAACCACCGAGGTAGCGGGTGAATTGCTGGCAGCCAAGACTACCGGGTCTTCCGACGGAGTTTCCGCCGTGAGTGCGAGCACATCATCCTCGCCAGCGAGGACGGCGAGCATGGATCCGGATGGCTGCGCCTGCATCAAGCGACCGCGCTCAGCGACAACCGCCAAAGCCCCCTCGAGATCGAAGACGTCCGCCAGACAGGCGGCTACATAGTCTCCGATGCTGTGGCCAACCATCGCCTTGGGCACAACACCCCAGGACATCCACAGCTTTGCCAGTGAGTATTCGATGGTAAAGAGAGCTGGCTGCGCGATTCGCGTCTGCTTCAGCTCTTCCGACTGCTCGTCAGGATTCCGCTTCTCACTGGCAAACAGAAGTTCGCGGAGGTCGAGGCCCAGATGGGGAATGAGCAGATCTGCACAACGATCCACGTAGGACTTGAAGACGGGCTCCGTGTCGTAGAGCTCACGCCCCATGTCCAAGTGCTGCGCACCCTGACCCGGGAACATGAAGACAAGCTGCTCGGCTTGCTTCGCAGACTTGCCGGTAACCACTCGCGGCGGCGAAGCTGAGCGGAAAACTTCCGCGCTATCGGCCAGATCCGAGCAGACCGCAAAGCGTCGGTCCTTCATGTCCTCTCGGCCAGTCAACAGCGAATAGGAGATGTTCGTCAATGATTCCGTCGACTTGTCCAGGAAGCTGGCCAGGTCCTGCGACTTGGCGTCCAAGGCGGCGGGTGAACGGGCGGAGAATGCCAAGAGTTGCCAAGGCTTGTTCTGAGTAGACTTTGAGGGGGAGACCTCTGGCGCCTCCTCGGCGATCACGTGCGCGTTGGTGCCACCCACGCCGAAGGAACTCACCCCGGCGCGGCGCGGAATCCCCTGGGTCTCCCAGGGGCGACGTTCTGTGACCACATAGAAGGGGCTGGACTCGAAATCGATGGCCGGGTTCGGCGTCTCGAAGTGCACCGTTGGTGGCAGCTCTCCCGCCTTCAGGGCCAATACGGTCTTGATCAATCCAGCCACTCCAGCAGCGGAGTCCAAGTGCCCCACATTGCTCTTGATGGAGCCGATGCCGCAGAACTGAACCTTGTCCGTGCTCTCGCGGAAGACCCGGCTCAGGCCGTCAACTTCGATTGGATCACCAACCGAGGTGCCTGTGCCGTGCGCTTCGACGTAGCTGATGGTCGAAGCGTCGATCCCGGCATTCTCGATCGCCTTGCGAATCACCGAGGACTGCCCCTCGCTCGAGGGTGCGATGTAGCTGGCCTTGCGGGCACCGTCGTTGTTTACGGAATAGCCTCTCAGGACGGCGAGCACTCGGTCCCCGTCGGCCTGAGCGTCCGCTAGTCGCTTCAGAACGACAACGCCGACCCCATTTCCAAAGACTGTTCCGCTGGCCCTGGCATCGAAGGGCCGGACTCGCCCATCGGAAGAGTCCATGCCCCCCTCCTGCGCCAGGTAACCGCGCACCTGGGGAAGCTGGATGGAGATACCACCGGCCAGGCAGATGTCGGATTCGCCGAGGATCAGAGACTGGCAAGCTTGGACGACTGCGACCAGCGAGGTGGAACAGGCGGTCTGAACGTTCACGCTCGGACCAGTCAGATCGAACAAGTGGGAGGTTCGCGTTGGCAGAAAATCTTTGTCGTTGCTGATGATGTTTTGAAAGGCGTCGACCGAACGCAGTCGCACGAGTCGTTCGATGAAGTCACGGTCGATGCACAGATTGTGCAGTAGATAGGTATCCAGGTAGCCGCCGCCTGCATACACACCGATGTTGGCAGCCAGCTTTCCTGGTGCGACACCGGCGTCTTCGAGAGCTTCCCAAGCGCACTCGAACCAAACGCGCTGCTGTGGATCGAGAGCAGCAGCCTCTCGCGGTCTGAATCCGAAGAAGGCAGCATCGAAGTCCTCAACACCGTCAAGGATGCCACGCGCCTTTACGAAGCCGGGATCACCCCTGACCTCATCGAAGGCATGCTCGGTCGCCGCCAATTCCTCATCAGAGAAATGGCGAATGCTGTCCACCCCCTTACAGAGGTTTTCCCATAACTCTGCGAGGTTGGACGCCCCCGGGAAACGTCCTGCCATCCCCACGATGGCTATCGGCGTTGTCATCGTCACTTTCCTTCCTGTGACCTTGGCTTGGCGAGTCTGTCCGGTCACTCAGGACCGATAGGCGAGGTAGCTGCAGGCAACCAAAACTTCGTTCGTTCGAACGGATAACCTGGCAGCGGCGTCCGACGGGCTCCTAGCTGTCGACCGCTATTACAGTCTACCAGAAGTCCCGCCAGCCACAGGCGACCGGCGGCATTTACTAGGGTTCGCCACTCGAAGTCAGCGGAGGTCCAGCTTTCTGGCAGGCTGGAGACCAACTTCTGTGGGCGCCCCAGAGTCTGCCTGGCGAAGTTGGCAAGGGCGGTTCCCGGACCGACCTCGATGCCCAGTCGATCCTCGTCCTCGCCAAGGCATTCAATGGCGTCCCGAAATCGGACTGGATCGCATGCATGCTGGGTCCAATACGCTGCATCGGCGACTTCATTGGGGTGCACCCAGCTACCACGCACGGTGGAGAGCCAACGAAAACGCGGTCGAGAGAAACGAATCTCCGCTGCTACGGGATTCAGAGCAGCCACGGTCTCGCGCAGGGACTGGGAGTGCATGGCCCGATTCGCGGCCAGTTGCTGGCAGGGGATCTCTGCCGCCAGGAGCTCCGCAGACAGTGCACTAATCAGATCAACAGGCCCGGTCGCTACCGAGAGCAAAGGGGCATTGTCCGCCGCCAATTCGAGACCCGCATGGAGCCGTTCCCGGAGATCGGTAGCAGAGAGGCGCACTGCCAGCATGGCGCCCGGGGCAGTGTTTTCGATCAACCTGGCCCTAGCCACCAGAAGGCGAAGAGCATCTCCGGCGCTGAAGACACCGGCAATACAAGCCCCCACAAACTCACCGATGCTGTGACCGATGACCAACTTGGGCTGGACACCCCATGACATCCAGAGCTGAGCGAGGGCGTACTCGGTGATGAAGATCCCCGCATGCGCCAAGACCGTCCCGGCCATCTCGCTCTCGGACGCCGCATCCCGCGTGTAGAGAGACTGACGGATGTCACCAAGCCCCATGCCCTGCAGTGCATCCGCACATTCATCGATGTGACTGCGATAGACCGGGGCGTTGGCGTAGAGCGACTCCCCCATCCGACCGTACTGGGATCCCTGACCGGGGAAGAAGAAGACAACTTCAGAACTCGAACCGCTGGCCTGGCCATCCGCGGCCCATGGCGCATCTTCGGCCATGAGATTCTCGCTGGCCTCTTCGCAAGTCGCCGCAAGCAGAATACTCCGCTGCTCAAAATCCCTTCTGCCGGACTGCAGTGTCATCGCCACATCAGCGATCGAGGTCCCCGGCCGACTCGCCAGGTCCTTGGCGAGCTTCTGCTTCATGCGCAAAAGAGCGCCTTCTGTCTTTGCCGACAGGCGCAGGAGTTGGGCATGGGCAGGTGGCTCCTGTACCACAGGCTTCGGCGCCTCTTCGAGCACCAGGTGAGCATTCGTACCGCCGATCCCAAAAGAGCTGACACCCGCCCGCCGCGGTTCCCCGGTCGAATCCCAGGGAAGCAGATCCTGATTCACGTAGAAGGGGCTCTTGGCGAAATCGATTCGCGGGTTCGGGCTGCGATGGTTGACCAGAGGTGGGATGCAGCCATTCTCCAGAGCTAAGACGGTCTTGATCAATCCAGTCACCCCGGCTGCAGCAAGGAGGTGCCCAAAATTGCCCTTCACAGACCCCAGGGCACAGAACTGCTTGCCAGACTTCGGGTACTGAAAGGCCCGCTTGAGGCCTTCGAATTCGACCGGATCGCCCAAGAGCGTCGCGGTTCCGTGGGCCTCGACGAAGGAGACCGTCGCCGGGTCAACCTGCCCCTGGGCATGAGCCATGGCAATCACATCCGCCTGCCCGGCAACGCTAGGCGCCGCGAAGCTGACCTTGTCGGCACCATCATTGTTCAAGCCGGCGCCGAGGATCACTGCGTGGACATGATCGCCGTCCTCCAGAGCCTCATCGAGTCTCTTCAGCACGACCACTCCGACGCCGTTGCTGAAGATCGTGCCTGAGGCCTCCGCATCGAAGGGTCGGCAATGACCATCCTTGGATTCAATCCCCTCTTCACGATAGAGGTAGCCAGATTCTTGCGGACAGGTGATGGACACGCCACCGGCCAGAGCAATGTCACATTGGTAGCTGAGAAGACTCTGAAAGGCCTGCGCTGTCGCGACTAGCGAGGTTGAGCAACCGGTGTAGAGACTGATGCTCGGCCCCTTCAGGTCCAGCTTGTGCGAGACGCGGGTGGCAAGAAAGTCCTTCTCGTTGGCGAGCATGGCCTGAAACTCGCCGATTCTCGCGATCAAATCGGGACGCGTAGCAACGCTGGACGGGTAGTACGAATTGTTGGCCATCCCCGCATAGACGCCGATCATCCCGGCGTACTTTTCGGAGCAGTAGCCCGCGGCATCAAGAGCCGCCGAGGCCTCCTGGAGAAAGACCCTGCATTGTGGGTCCATGATTTCCGCTTCGCGGGGACTGATCCCGAAGAAGGCCGCATCAAACTCGTCTGCGCCATCGAGCACGCCGCGCGCCGGCACGTAATCAGGATCTTGGCGTAGAGACTGAGGAACCGAGGGATCCAGTTCGTCCGGGGCAAATCGGCGGATCGACTCGCGTCCAGCGCAAAGGTTTTGCCAGAACTCATCGAGATTGGCAGCGCCGGGGAAGCGTCCGGACATGCCGATCACGGCGATGCGAGCTGAATCAGGCAAGTCTTCGTAATCGCTCATGGACGGGTACTACCTGGGCGCCTGGGACGTCGATTGCGCATGGCGCGGCGTTGCTTCTCCCCCCGATCCTGTGCAGAACTGACTGTACCTTGCTCCCCACCCTCGAAGGACCTGGCGAGCGAGGCGATTGTGGCATGTTCGAGCACATCGACAACCTGCACATCCCGATCCAAGTCCGAACTGATTCTCTGCACCAGTTCGAGAACCAGGATCGAGTTGCCACCGAGATCGAAGAAGCGGTCATGGATCCCGACTCGATCGAGTGCAAGGATCTCCCTCCAGGCGCTGGCCATGGCCTTCTCGGTCTTGCTGCGCGGCGGCTGATACTCCTGGGCAAGTTCCGGCCGGCTGTGATCCGGAGCTGGCAGGGCAGCACGATCGACTTTGCCCGAGGCCAAGTTCGGGAAGGCAGTCATCACTACATAAGCAGAGGGATGCATGTACTCCGGGAGCCTCGCGGCCACGTGCCTGCGTAGGTCCGGGAGCAACTGAGCTGCGATCTGATTGCGCTGCGGATCGCTGCAATGGCGGCCCGGTAGCAGCCGGGATTCGTCTAGCTCGCTAGGTGACGAGAGTGCTGGTAGGAGATCGAATTCTCCTGGATCTGCGGAAGGCCGCAGTTCGAGATCCAGCCCGGTCTTGCGGGCCGCTTCGAACCAATCCTCCGGATCTTCACCGCTATTGTCGCCCGGCAGCTCTCGCGCACAGTCCGCGAGATTCGACTCAGGCTCCGCTTCGCGCAGCCTTGCCAAGAAAGCGCAGTGGCCTGAGACACGAGTGTTCGGCAAGCCTCTAACTGCGGCACCCGCGGCGACTCTGGGCAGTAGAGCATCTAGAGAACGCTCGCCCTCGCCGAGCTCGGCCCAGAACAGCTCTTCACTCGGCTTGGCCGGCAAGCTATTTGCCGCGAGGTGCAGGGTGACGTCATAGCGGAAGGTCGTCAGTTCGTTCTCAGCTGCTCCGCCCTTGAGTTGAATCTCTACCCGCGTCACTTCTGGAATCGTGGCAGCAACCGCCACAAAGAACTCCGGGTCAATGAGCAGTTCGCGATCCATGCGCATTCTGCGCTCGAGAACCTGCCTGAATTCGCCAACCCCTACCTCGCCATCGACCTGAGCCAACTCAACGGAGGCGAAGAATGCTTCCCGCAGGGCAAGCGAGGTGACGTCGCCGATAAAGACGACCCCTGGCGGAGGCGCGAGCGCGACCATGCCCTTGATGACTTCTCGCAGGTACTCTGCGCTCGCAAAGTGCTGCGTCACCGAATTCAAGACGATCGCGTCAAAGCTCTCACCTGCGAAGTCCTGCAAGTCGTGGGCGGCGCAGTGCCGCAGCTCGACCTTCTCCGCAAGGCCAGCAGCCCCGATATGCTGATGCAGATAGTCCAGGGCAGGCTGGGAGAAATCCAAACCGACGAACTGCTCGCATTGCGGCGCCAACTCGAAGAGTAGGAGTCCCGTTCCGCAACCGACCTCCATGATTCGACGGGGACGGTGGACTAGAACCCGCTTCGTGATCTGCGCCACCCAATTGCGCATCTCCGCAGCTGGGATAGGCTGACCATCGAAGCTGCTGTTCCAACCAACGGTGTTGAAGGTGGGATCGGAGACTGCAGCAGATTCGCCATAGGTCTGGTTCCAGACCTCTTCCCACTCACCTATCGAGGCGAGCACTTCATCCTGCTCCAGCCCGCGAGTCGTGACGTAGGCCACTAGGTCCGTCAACCCTTTGCGCTGCCTGGGCATGACGACAGCCTGAGTGACCCGCGGATGCTCTGCCAGCACGGTCTCCACTTCCCCCAACTCCACACGGTAGCCGCGAACCTTGACTTGCTGATCGTTCCTGCCGATCCACTCGAGATCACCATTCGCGAGCTCTCTACCCAGGTCGCCGGTCCGATAGCAGCGCTGCTCTCCCCCAGCACCGACCTGGACATGAACAAAGCGCTCCGCCGTCCGTTCGGCTTGATTGAGGTAGCCTCGCGCAAGACAGTCGCCGCTGATGAAGATCTCACCGATCTGGCCCTTCGCGACAGGCTGCAGGTCCTCGTCCATCAGGAGAATCTCGACGCCGTCGATCGCCCGCCCGATCGGTGGCAGCGCAGGCCAGCTGCTGGTCTCGAGCGCCAACTTGTGGACCGTTACCACGTGAGTTTCGCAGGGCCCGTAGTGATTGTGCAGAGCACAGCCAGGTAGCTTGCCAAAGAACTCAATGAGATCGGAGGTCGCCTGCAATTGCTCCCCGGCCGTGATGACATCCACCAAGTCCACAGGCCACAGCCGCATTCTATTGGCTGTCTCCGCCAACTGACGGAGGGCGATGAATGGCATGTAGATTCGCTGTACCCGCTGCTCCTGCAAGCAGGTGATCAATTGGCCAGGGTCGCTGCGCACGCCAGCGTTGGGGATCAGCAGCTCACCCTGCGAACAGAGACAAGTGAAGATCTCCTGGAAGGACACGTCGAAGGAAAGGGGCGTCAACTGCAGGGTGCGAGCCGGCGCAGCCAAGTCCTTCTGCGATAGCTGCCAGCGGAGAAGATTCACCAAGGCGCCGTAGCGCATGGCAACTCCCTTTGGGGCTCCCGTCGAACCTGAGGTGTAGAGGATGTACGCCAGATCATCCGGCCCTGGATCCCGATCAGCACTCGGCGCAGAAGCTCCGGCTGTCGCCAAGGAATCGATCTCCATGATCTTCCAACCCTTGGCGATGCGGTCACGGCTGAACTCATCCACGAGGACAGCCGCAGGTTGCACATCCGCCAAGATGGCCTCGACCCGTCTACTTGGAAGCCTGAGGTCTATGGGAACGTAGGGACACCCGGACCTGAGAATGCCCAGGACCGACGCCACCATCTCAAAGGAGGGATTGATCGCGATTCCGATCGGATCGCCGGCAGCGATCCCCGCCTGAGCGAGACTGGCAGCCACTGCCCCTGAGCGTTCGTCAAGATCACGAAAGCTGAAGGCGCGATCACCATCACGCAGGGCGATACCTGCCCCGGATCTTCGTGCGAGAACTCGCAGCATCGAGACCGGGTCGCCCAGGACAGAACTCTCGCTGCCGGGATCAGACATCCCGACTTGTATCCCCGACCAGATTTGCGAGGTCTATCAATGGCATCGACTGTTTCGTGGCTTATCCGCTGGGGCAGAGGGGATGTTGTTCCCCTGAGGCAGAATCGTCAAGCTAGCGAAAGGGCCTTGAAGACAAGTCGACAAAGGCGAATAAACCACTGCCTTGCCGAGACTTCGCATTCACATCGGGAATCCGAGGCGGCGAGCCGGGGTTGATCTACTGTCGGAATTCACGACGGCAGGCAGCCCTATCTGGACAAGGCCTGAACGATCCCCTGCAGCGCTTCCTCCCTATCGATCTCACCATCCAGGTACGGCCGCCAGAACCGATCAAAGGCTTCCCGGTACCCCGCCCAGCTCGCACGCCGATAGAAAGCCCCACCTTCCGCGAAACTCACATAGCCCTCCACACCCTCTTCTGCCGTCAACTGCCGGGTAAGCTCACCGGCAGTGTAGAAGTGCAGCGCATGCCAGAGCCGATCGGGCTCTTCCTTACCCTGCGCCTCGAACTCCTTGCTGAGCGCCCGCTGATGGTCCCCCGACAGGGGCATGGTGTGCGAGACCTCGTGAAAGACCAGCTCGAAGTTGATCCAGAGAGAATCACCCCGCTGCGAGATCATGATGTGGCCCGGATTGTTCGTCGTGTAGGCCCTGGTCCAGTTTGAGTAAACCGCCATGTCCATACGGATCTTGTTCTCGGGCCACTTGCCATGCCATGCGACGGCAAGGCGCTCGCCAAAGGGGACTTCGTACTTGGCGATGCGGGGACTGAGGTCCCTGGCCCACTCTCGATTGCGACGATCGTGCTCCTGCCACCAGTGCTCCTCGTAGATGGGCATGGCGACGGAAAGTAGCCGAATGAGATCATCCTCCGACTCGGTAGCCTGCTCCTCGTCCATGGACAAGAGGCGAACTTTGGTCCGAATGAGACCCTCATTGAAGGTCAGGGAGCGGGCGACAATTGTTTGGTAGCCCTCGATCACAGCCTGCCAAACGATTTGCTCCCGCTCTGAGAGAGCATCGAAGTCAGTTTTCTCTCGGACTCTTATGGGTCGCCGGGTGTCATCGCGCTCTCGCTCGGTTTCGCTGCGCGCCCATTGGTAGACGAAGTGATGGAGATTGATCCAGGCGCTGCTGTGGAGAGTGAAGCGCTCGGTCGCCTCCAAGAAGGTCGGATCCTTGTCTGGCGTCTCCGCCTCCTGAGCCGAGGATCGCGATGGACTGAGGATTGCCAGCAGCAGAGAGACTGCTGCGACGGCGCTTCGATGGGACCACATTTTTTGCTTCGCCTCCGTATTGGGTAGACGAGAAGATCGTCTTGCCCCTGGCCTTTCGTCTAGAAATACCAGAATAGAACTCCCCCTCCCCGTTGCGGGCGGCGTGCAGAATCAAGAGACCAGAAAGGGATCATGACCGGACAAGGATCGACAGGCAATGTGATCGCTGCCCTGTGCAGCTTCTTCATCCCGGGTCTGGGCCAGCTCCTGCAGGGACGACTGTTCATGGCTGTGATCATGTTCGTGATGGCTGCGGCCCTCTGGCTGATTTGGCTCGGCTGGATCATCCACCTTGTGTCGATCTTGGATGCGGCGATGTTTACGCCGCGGCGGTGAAGCGATAGGCAGGGGCGGCTGGAGCTCAAGCCGGCCCCGAGCATAAAGCAGCTTTTTGCTTGCCACTTTATGCAATGGCAATAGGCTCGGCCAACCGATACCGGTATTTGAAATACCAATTAACAGACCTCCCAGTACAGCCACAGCCATGACCCTCTACGAACGCCTCGGCGGTGAACCCGCCTTCCAAGCCGCTGTCGACGACTTCTACCGCCGCATGCTCACCGATGAACGGGTCAGCCGCTTCTTCGACAACGTCGACATGGACGGCCAGATCGCCAAGCAGAAGGCCTTCTTGACCTACGTCACCGGCGGACCCGCAGCCTACACGGGCAAGGACATGCGCAAGGCACATGAACATCTCTGGTCCAAGGGGCTCGGGGACGAACACGTGGATGTAGTAATCGAGCATCTCGGTGCCACTCTCATCGACCTGGGTGCCAAGGCCGAGGATGTCGCCGAAGTGGCCGAGCTAGCCGAAAGCGTACGCAAGGACGTCCTGGGGCGATGAATCCAGATCGCACTGCGAGACCAGCAGAGCCGTCCTCCGCCATCCATCTCAAGGGCAGAACGATTCCTCTCGCTGCCGGCGAAAGCGTGCTCGAAGGTTTGGAGCGCGCTGGCATCGAGGCCCCTAGCGGTTGCCGCGCCGGGACCTGCTGCAAGTGCATGCTGCAGGGCGAGGATCCTCCAGCCATGAGCCAGCGCAGCCTCCGCCCCACTCTGCGTGCACAGGGTTTCTTTCTTGCCTGCCAGGCCTACCCCATAGGCACCCTGGAGCTTAGCAGCGGCGAGGCTCCAGAACCTATCGACACTGTCATTCAATCTGTCGAAGCCGTGGCTCCCGACGTTGCCCGCATCCTGCTCCGTCCGGAAGACAGCTTCGCCTTTCGCCCGGGGCAGTACCTGGACGTATTGCATCCCAGCGGAGCCTTGCGCAGCTACTCCATCGCCAGCCTGCCATCGGATCAGGTCTTGGAACTACACGTGCGACGGATTGCCAATGGGCTGGTCAGTTCCTGGATCCATGAACAGAACGAAGGCCAGCGAGTTCAGATCCGCGGGCCCTTTGGTCAGTGTTTCCACGTGGCCGACGACGAACAAAAGCGACTTCTCCTGGTTGGCGCTGGCACCGGGCTCGCCCCCCTACTGGGCATCGCCCGGGATGCTCTCGAACAGGGGCACAAGGGCAGCATCAAGCTGGTGCATGGCGGATTGCAACCGGATCGACTCTACATGCGACCACAACTGAGCGAGCTAGCGGAGACGTGGCCCAACCTGGAGGTCGAGCACTGCGTCCTACGAGAAGCAACTGAGCAGGAGCATGAAGGCCCTCTCGATCAGGTGGCGATTCGCCTGGCTGGTTCTCTGGAGAACACCCGCGCCTTTCTCTGTGGCGATGCTGAGATCGTCCGCCTTCTGCAGAGAAGCCTCTTCCTGGCTGGCATATCATCTGCCGAGATGTTCGCGGACCCATTCTCCCCGGCAAGTCCATGAGAAGATGACCTAGCCCGAGGCTTGATCCATGCGCATCACCAAACACACGGACTATGCCCTGCGCGTCCTGTTGTTTCTCGCGGTTCGCCCGAGACAACGTGTGCCTACCCAGGCCATTGCGGAGGCCTACCAGATCTCCCTGGACCACTTGCTGAAGATCACCCGGCGCCTGGGGGAACTGGGCTATCTGCACCTGCATCGTGGGGCCAAGGGTGGTGTGGAGCTGGCCTTGGAGGCGAGTGAGATCTCGGTGGGCGCGGTGATGCGCGCCCTCGATGATCGCGACAGCTTGATCGAATGCTTCAGTTCGGAGACCGATCACTGCGTGGTATCGCCGAGTTGTGGACTCAAGGGCGCCCTGCGGGAAGCCCAGGAAGCGTTTTACGCGAGCTTGGATGCGATCACCCTCGGCAAGCTGGTCTCACGTCGTGGGGTAGCGCTGCGGGAGCTGACCGGGGGTTGACCAGCTCCTCGCTCAGAACTGCTACCAGCGCAGCTCCGTCTTGATTCCGTTCGATACCACGACGCCAAGTGGGTTTGCCGCTGGGTCGAGCAAGGCCCATTGCGCGTATATCTCGAGCCCGATGACGCTGGGATTGTCCGGCACCGAGATCGAAATGCTGGCAATCCCTGCGGCATCGACCGCGGCAGCGAAGACCCGCTTCGGTGGCACCAACATCTCGCAACCCGCGGCGCCGATGCCAGCCAGAGAAGCAGGCAGTGGTATCCCCAGGTACTGGGTCGGATCGAAGCCGAGTAGGATGGCGCCGACACCCGATGGCAAGTTGCCCGAGATCTCCAGATCGAGAGTCAAACAAAGACGCGCCAAGGAGTCGGCGACCAACTGCGGGGTGCCCGCAGTACCCGCACAACCAGAACCGAAACTGCTGAAGGTCGGCCAGGGGCTCAGCTCGAGGCGCCCCACAAAGCCAGAGATGTTCGAATTTGCCTCCGCCTGGAAGGCGTTCAAGGTGACCGGCGCGAAGCTGGCCCCACCCCCGAGGATGATCTCACTGCCATCGTAGGCCATGGCGGAGGGTCGTAGCTGCGAGCCAGGCTTATCGCAGCCGGCATAGTGTGAGGCGTAAGTGACAAATGGGTCCGGGCTGCTACTGACATCGAGCTCGATGAAGTAGCCATGGCCGCTACCTATTGACGAGGTCATGAAGGCATCGGCGGTCGCGACCTGACCCCAATTGGTAGTGTGCATGAACATGGCCACCTTGCCATCGGCGTGAACGATGTCCGCAGCCAAATCACTTCCAACAGTCAAGATCCACGAAGCGTACAGGAGGCCCGCCGAACCATTCTGAGCCGCATCAATCTGCGCGTAGTAGATGTCGTCGTTGGTCCCGCTGCTGGCAATCAAGGCATTGGCTGTCAGAGGGAGATCTGTCGAATTGCTCTGCAGCATGAGGTGCACAATGCCGCTGCTATCCGTGTCGTGTCGGACCTTGGATTCAGTCAAGTTGCCGCTGATGTACGTGCCATAGAGCAAAGCGTCAGCAGCGTCCGCCTCCGTATCGATTCGGACGACGACCGCGGACTGGTTGCTACCGCCCCCGCTGCTCTGAATCGCAGCGGCCGTGACTGGGAAGTCGGTTGACCG
>JAJFFD010000001.1 GCA_021776805.1 Planctomycetota bacterium | reverse complement strand
GTCCCGAAGGCCAGGTCCTCCCGATTGGTGGCCACGAATATCTGGAAGACGCGCGGATCCAGCCTTGTCATGGCTTCGAGAGCACCCTCGTAATAGGGGACCTCGCCGCTGGGGGTCAGCTGGGGGCGCTCCATGAGGACTCCATCCAGCTCGAAGAAGACAGCCTGTCGGTTCGGGGTTCTTGCCATGTATGATGTTCCCTTGCAGGGCTCCTGCCCTCATCGGGCCACTATCAAGGCGGCTTGAGGATCAGGGAATAATTCCCGAATTCATCCACAGCGGATGTGGAATTCGTGGCCACCCCCTTATCCCCAGCCGTATGTCCTGCGTCACCCCACTGCACTCATTGGAACGGCTTACAGATCAAGAACTAATGTCTCGCGTGAAGGAAGGCGATATCGGCGCCTTCGAGGCGATCGTGGAGCGCTACAAGGGCATGGCGTACAGCCTGTCCTACAGCATGCTTCGATCGCGCGAAGATGCGGAAGAAGCCGCGCAGGACACCTTCATCAAGCTCTTCCGTTCTCAGCAGCGCTTCGATTCCCAGCGCAGTCTCGAACCATGGCTGATGCGCATCGCCGGCAACACCTGTAGGGACCTGCTGCGCCGCCGGCGAGCCGCACGCCTGCCTCTCGTGAGCTCTGTTGACCACGAACACCTGGCCCAGCGCGTCGCCGACGCCTCCAGCTTCCGCCGGGAATGGACTGAGGCCACCAGCCAGGCGGTACGCCATGAGGTGGACAAGCTCAGCGAGAAGCTGCGCCTGCCTCTGCTCCTCAAGTACCTCAGCGGTTCGACCAATCGGCAGATTGCGCAGACCCTGGGGATCTCCGTCAGCAACGTCAAGGTACGCCTGGCCCGGGCCAAGGACATCTTGCAGAGCCGCCTCGAGCGGGTCATGGAGAACTGACCATGGCTGACGACGGATTCAAACGCGGCAAAAAGAGCCGGCGGGGAAGATTGTCAGGCGCCCGGCCCGTCGGTAGTGCCTTTCAGCCAGGCAGCGAAGAGGATCTGCGTCGATTTCCCCCGGGAAGTGGCGAGTGTCGGCGCATCCGCGCCCTCCTCCGCGACTACTCCGATGGGGATCTGGCCGGTTTTCTGCGCGGTGAGGTCGACGAGCATGTGTATGGCTGCCGGGAATGTGGCCTTGCCTTGTCGCGCTCCGAGCTCGAGTCCCTGCGCTTGCGCAAGGCCTACGCTGAAGAGCAGGAGCAGCTCGCCGCACCTGACGATCTGACCAATACGATTCTCGAGCGTGTGCAGGATCTCGATCTAGGCGCGAGGATCTTCCCGGGAGTCTCGGCTTCGCTTTCCGACCCGACTCTGGCTGCTGGAGATGATGAAGCTGGTCTGGAAGGGGACTCTGAAGATGGTGACCAAGCACCCCTGCCAGATGACTTCACCAGCAAGGTGATGGACCGGGTTCGCATGGAGTGGCGTCCGCAGTTCGTTCACGAACGCGTCATCAATTTCACGCGTAAGAGCGTCTTCCTCCTGCCTCTTGCAGCTCTTCTGCTCCTTGGCCTCCTCTTCTGGAGCGCTGTCCTCACGAGGCCTGAGTCTGAACCAATATTCCGTATGGGTTCCTTTGCCGAGGCGACCATTGAGCTGCCGAAGGATGGGTTAGACGGGGCCACGATCGGACAGTCGGGGGAGCTCTCCAGCGGGAGCCAACTTCCGCGAGGGTCTACTATCACGGTTGGTGAAGTTGGTGCCGCGAGCCTGCGCCTCGAAGACCCTGCTGGGGCAGTGCTTCTCCGTGCTCAGCTCGAGGCTGATAGCCGCTTGAGCCTGGTGGATGATCTCCTGTTCTTGGCTCAAGGTGCCATGCAGGTAGAGGGAGCATGTCAGGTGCAGCTTGCGGACCTGGCCGGGATTCGTCTATTCGAATCCGGCGATGGCAAAGCTGTGCGTGCGCATCTATCGATCATGGCGGTGCAACGCGTCGATCAGGCGCTGGCTGTCGCAAGCCCTCTGCGGGTGCGTGTGGCCGTCGATGCGGGAATTGCAGAAATCACTCGAGGTGATCGCGTGGAGATGCTGCTGCCTGCAGGTCGAAGCGCAGAGTTCGATCGTAGCTCCGGAATTGCCGTGGATCTGGCTCTGACGTCTGAGCTACTGACGAGATCGCGACAGAGTGCGCAGCGTCCTAACCGGGATCCATTGACCCAGGCGAGCGCGTCCTGGCATGGCAATTTGCGCTCCTCCCTCACTGGTGAAGGGCTTCTCGGGATTGAGGTCGAACTTCGCAGTCAGGCGGGAGAGATGACTCTGCGCACAGCGGCTGATGGCTCATTCATGGTTCCCGAGGGCTTCCTGCGAGGTAGTCTGGCGGTGGTACGCGTGCGCTGGCAGGATGGTCTGGGTGCCTATGCCAGCTATGGACCCGAACCTCTCGATCTGAGTCGCCTGCAAGTCGGTCGCCTGCCGGCGATCGAGCTGGCAGAGGATCGACCCATCGCGGGGACAGTGAGTAGCAGTCAGTTTGGTCCTCTCGCCTCTGCACGGGTGTATCCAGCTCTAGTGGACGACGTCTTCCAGCTCTTCGAGCCGATCGAAGAGTGTGCGGTTATCAGTGATTCAAACGGTCGCTTCGTGCTCCATGGCTTGCCGCAGAACCTGGACACTCAGCAGCGCTTGGTCTTGCTCGCTGAGCATGAAGGGCATGTGACTCGCGCATTCCTGGATATCACCAAGCTGCAGGGAAGCTCACGTTCGAATGTCCAACTCCTTCTCGAGGCTGGGAGCAAGCGTCGCCTCCATGGTCTTGAACCCGGTCAAAGCGTTGAGCTCTGGGAGTCCGTTCCTGGACTGCCGCCGCGAGCTTTGGGTGAAGCGCGGGAAGTCATCGCGGACAGTCAGGGCGTGGTTGAGCTGAACTCGGCTGGTGATGGACCTTTCTGGTACGCGAACATGCAGCGTGGTGTTCTCGTCGAGCTCAGCTCTGATCCAGATGGACAGTCCCTGGAGATCCCCTACGTGCCGGGCCCAGCCAGGGGCCATCGCTACGATTGGCTTGGCGCGGCACCGTCCTTTCAGTTCTCGGATACGGCGAGATACCGGGTGATGGTGCAGGGTGACCCGCAGGCTCCTTCCGTCTCCGGTTCACGGATCTTCATGCGCGAGTCCTTGGGCCGGACTCGCTTTCTCGGCACCTACGATGGTTTTACGGATGTGGAGTTCGCGGTGATGGAGGGCAGGGACTTTGATCTCTTCGCCTTTGATCCGAGCGGTGGGCTAGGCAGCATTCCATCGGGCTTCCTGCCGAGTTCGGATGCGACCATCGCCATCAAGGTAGAAGCCAGCGAGGACATCGCTCTGAGCCGGGAAAGTTCAGATGAGATCAAGGCCGGTGGTTCAGGCCTGCGCAGAGGTGAAGCGGACTCGATCCTGGTGCGTGCCTATAGACAGGATGCGGTTCTCCCTGGTTCGCCCTTCTGGCGCTTGCTTGGGGCAGAGAACTCATGGGCTCTGCAAGGGCTCCCTGCGGGCAGCTATCGCGTGTTCCGGGTGGATGGACGCGAGGTCACGGGCCTCGAGATAGGAAAGTAAGCACGGCCTCAAAGGTCTGCGGATCTTCCAGGAGAAGTGAGTGTCCGGCGCTTTCCATGAGCACAAACTCCGCCCCTGGAATGAGCTCAGCGGTAGCTTGCACGTCCTCAGCCAAGGTGAGGAAGTCTTCGCCTCCGGCTACGCAGAGGCAGGGACAGGTGATCTTGCTGGCCATCGCCGAAGCGTCGTAGTTTTGCAGGCTCATGGCCTGGGCAGCCATGGTCTCTCGAACCCGCGCATCTGGCCGCATGGCGCGCAGGATGTCGTCAACCATTGCCGGCTTGCGGCCAAGAAAGCTCTTTCCGAACAAGAAGGGTGCGAGGGCTTCGCTGAAGTCTTGGCCGTCCAGATTCGCAGCGAGGATTTCGAAGCAGCGGTGGACGCGTTGGGATCGCGGACTCGGTCGTGCTGAGGAAGCCAGTATTACGAGCTTGCTGACTCGGCTTGGCATCCACGCTGCGAAATGCATAGCGACCTTGCCACCCATGGAGGTGCCGAGGAGATGGCATGTCTCGACCTCATGCTCGTCGAGGATGGCGAGCAGGTCAGCCGCGGCCGCATCAAAGTCGTGACTCTTGGCGAGTGGGTCAGAGGGCGGGATACCTCGTGGGTCGAAACTCAGGCAGCGGAAACCCTGGCGGGCAAAGCGTCGCGGTAGAGTGCCGAATAGCCTGGCTCCTCCGCCGAGTCCTGGGACCAGTAGGATGGCCGGGCCATCACCCTCGCTATAGCTATGTAGCTGATGATCGCCGCGACGGACGATGACTGTCATCGTCGGCGTGGTGGTAGTGCCAATCGACCTTCGCCCTGCAAGAAGTCCTTCTCAACCGCAGGCAATGCCGTGAGTACCACTTCGCCGACGATCTGTAGGCTCTCAGCCGATATGTGTTCGAGAGTGTCCTCTTCCGTGTGCCATTGGGGATTGTCGGCAATGTCGATCAAGTCGATGGCCGGAATCTTGGCGTCGATGAAGGGGATATGGTCATCCTTCACGGTCTGGGGGTGTTCGAAGAAGTACTCTTCATGGCCACAGGCGATGGCTGCAGCGGCGAAGATGCGATGTAACTGGTCATCCGAGTTCGAGTCGTCGTCGATATCCAGGTCTTTGGCGCCAACCATGTCCAGGAGGATGAATGCGCGGATGGGGGACTTCTCTCTACCGGCCTTCAGTCCTGCCTGGTATTGGCCAACGTATCGGCGTGAACCGAATAGTGAACGGACGTCATCCCATGCGTAGGGAACACTCTCTTCGCCATCAAAGAACACGACCTCGATGCTGGCGTGGTTCTTTTGATTGGCGAGAGTCTCAGCCAATGCCAACAGCAAGCCGACGCCGCTGCCGGAGTCATTGGCCCCAACGAATGGGTAGTTATGGTCCGGGTCAGGGTGGCCGCTGGTTTTCTTGGTGTCAAAGTGGGCGCCAATCACGATCCGCTCCTTCGATTCGCCAGGTATCAGCGCAGAGATGTTCTCGAATGTCATCTCCTCCTCCCGGTCGATCCAGCGATCCCGTTTTGGCTCGAGGCCATACTCCTGCAACTCGATGGCGATGTACTCCAGGGCCTCCTGCCAGCCCTGGGAGCCGGTCCATCGCTCGCCGAAACTGACAAGCTGGGCCACATGTCTGTAGGCCTCTTGGCCAAGGTTATCTGGTGCGGGGGCCTTTTTGAGCTGGGGTAATTCAGGCTCGGGGCTTCGTCCCCGACCGCTCTGTTGCCAACAGGTTCCGGCGATGACCATCAGGCTCAGGACGCCGACTACCGCTTTCATACTCAGAGGTCCTTTTCGATCATCGGTATTGCTGTCCATACCAGGTCTCCCACGAACTCGAGGGAATCAGGGGAGATCTTATCAAGGCTGTCCTCGGCGGTATGCCACCAGGCGACATATCGGGCAATGTCACTCGGTTCGTCCGGTGAGCGCGAAGATGGTGTGCGATATTGAAAGTCGATCAAGTCGATGACCCTGACGCCGGCATTCCGGAACGGAATGTGGTCGTCGCTGAAGGCGGACTTGAAGCGATACATCTTGTTTTGTGCGCCGATCTTCTCTGCCGCCTCGAGAAAGAGATCCTGCAGCTGCTTGTTCGAGTTACCGTCTCGGTCGAGTTTGATTCTCCGGTCGCCGATGAGATCCATGAGGATCATTGCCCGCATGCGCTTGCCCAGGTTCGACGGGAAGAGGATCTTGTCGGCGCTCATGGTCCTGACAAAGTATCGGCTGCCAAACAAAGAGCGGTCATCGTTCCATTCCCAGTCGATGCTCTCTTCGCCGTCGAACCAAACCAGCCAGAGATTGGCAATCGGATTCGGTCGGTCACGCAGAACTCTAGCCAGTTCAAGGAGCAGGCCAGAGGCACCGCCACCGTCGATGGCGCCGACGAAGGGGAAATTGTGCGCAGGGTCGCTATGGCCAGCGGCAAGTTTGGTGTCGTAGTGCGCCCCGATCAGAATGATTGGCCCTGCAGTCGGGTCCTTGCCCGGAATCTCGGTCCAGATGTTGCGGAATTTCACACCCGGTGCCTGCTCCGGGTCTTCGAAGTCCTGGAATCTCGCCGGTAGGCCCAGGCTCTTGATCTCAGATTCGATGTAACTTGCCGCTGATCGCAGGGCGCTGGAGCCGGCGGGTCTGGGGCCAAAGCTGACGAGCTTCTCTACTTTCTCGAAGGCTCGGTCACCTTCAACTGGGCCTTCGTAGCCCCCGCAAGCGGCAGAGAGGAGGCAGAGGAGGGAGGTGCTGGTGAGTTTCCCGAGCTGTGCGAGGGTCATGAGATCAGCCTAAGGGAGATCCGGTGCACAGAAAAGTCTTCCGCAGCCCGCTAAACAGGTTACTCACTCAGGCAACGCTCTTAAACTACCGATAGGAAGGGATGTTCCGACGCGCGGTCGGTCCATCCCCGGTTAGGCGACAACGAGGCACGGAAAGATGGCGGAATCGGTGGACATCCTTGGTCTGGTCACAGAATCCCTGGACATCGAGAAGTACAAGGATGAGCACTGGCACGGCTCCTTCCATGACTACTTGAGGCTGGTGGAGGAGAACCCCTTCATCATCCGCACAGCACACCAGCGGCTCTACGACATGGTGCTAGGCCATGGGGTCGAGGAGATCGAGCAGGACAAGGAGAAGATCATAGACTACCTCTTCTTCCGAGATCCTTTCGACGACGGCAAGGATGGCCTATTCGGTCTTGAGAACTCGATCATGAATCTCATGAACGTGTTCAAGGCCGCAGCCCACGGCTTTGGACCCGAGCGAAGAGTGCTGCTCCTGCACGGGCCGGTTGGCTCCTCAAAGTCAACCATCGTTCGCCTGCTAAAGAAGGGCCTCGAGCACTACTCGAGGACGAAGGAAGGAGCCCTCTACACCTTCGGCTGGAAGATCGATGGCGAGTTGATTCCCTCGCCTATGAACGAAGATCCAATCCTGCTTATCCCACCGGAGGCACGGAAGAAGATTATCAGCAGTCTGAACGAGAAAGTCCGTTGCAGCTACCAGCTCAAACAGGACTTCGAGCTGAGCCCAGTCTCGCGGTATTACCAGGAGATGCTCCTGGAGAAGCATGATGGCGACTGGATGAAGGTCCTCGACCACGTCGAGGTCAATCGCATGCTTATCTCCGAGAAGGACCGTTTGGGTGTCGGCACATTCCAGCCCAAGGACGAGAAGAACCAGGACTCGACTGAGCTGACGGGCGACATCAACTACCGCAAGATTGCCCAGCTAGGCACCGACAGCGACCCGCGTGCTTTCAATTTTGATGGCGAGTTCTGCATCGCGAACCGCGGCCTCATCGAGTTCGTGGAAGTCCTCAAGCTTGACGTGGCCTTTCTCTATGACTTGCTGACGGCGAGTCAGGAGCACAAGATCAAGCCCAAGAAGTTTGCGCAGACCGATATCGATGAAGTGATCATCGGTCATACCAACGAACCTGAGTACAACCGCCTGCAGAACAACGAGCTGATGGAGGCCTTCCGGGATCGCACCATCAAGATCGATATCCCGTACAACCTGCGGCTGCAGGACGAGATCCGGATCTATCAGCGCGACTTCAACAGACGCAACGTGCCCGGCAAGCATATCGCTCCGCACACCCTGTCGACGGCGGCCATGTGGGCGATTCTTACCCGATTGGAGGAGCCGAAGAAGGCAAACTTGACTCTGATGCAAAAGTTGAAGCTCTACAACGGCAAGACACTGCCCGGTTACACGCGCGACAACATCAAGGAGCTCAAGAAGGAGTCACCTCGAGAGGGCATGGACGGGATCAGCCCGCGCTACATTCAGGACAAGATCAGCAACACCCTGGTCAATGACCTGCCATGCATCAACCCCTTCATGGTGATGAACGAGCTCGAGTCCGGACTCGACCATCACTCCTTGATCTCGGATCCGGAGATCAAGAAGAACTACAAAGACCTGCTCCTCACGGTCCGTGAAGAATACGAGGAGATCATCAAGAACGAGGTGCAGCGTGCTATCTCAGCCGATGAGGAGGCCATCGCCCGCCTCTGTGGGAACTACATCGATAACGTCAAGGCCTACACTCAGAACGAGAAGGTGCGGAATCCTTATACCGCCAAGGACGAGGAGCCTGACGAACGTTTGATGCGTTCAATCGAAGACAAGGTCGACATCCCTGAGGCCAGGAAGGACGACTTCCGACGTGAGATCATGAACTACATCGGCGCCCTTGCCGTCGAAGGGAAGACCTTCGACTACAAGACAAACGAGCGTCTGCATCGTGCCCTCGAACTAAAACTCTTCGAGGATCAGAAAGATTCGATCAAGTTGACGAGTCTCGTCTCGACCGTCATCGACAAGGACACTCAAGAGAAGATCGAGGTGGTCAAGGGCCGGCTGATCCGAGATTTTGGCTACGACGAGATCTCGGCGACGGATGTTCTCAACTATGTGGCCTCGATCTTTGCTCGTGGAGACACGAAGGCAGAGGGCTAGACCGCTTGTTCAGACTAGTACCAGCCAGGACCTAGTGTCGTGCGCAAGATCGATCAAGACCACACTCGCTTTCGTGACATCGTTCGTGGTCGTATCAAACATGACCTGAAGAAGTATGTCACTTCAGGGGAGATGCTGGGCCGCCAGGGCAAGCACTACGTCAGCATTCCTCTGCCTCAAATCCAGCTGCCGCGCTTTCGCTACGGAGACAACAAGAAGGAAGGTGTTGGTCAAGGCGAGGGTGAGAAGGGCGATGCGATTGATGGCCAGGAATCGGGTCAGGGTGAAGCTGGAGAGGCACCAGGACAGCATGTCTTGGAGGTGGAGGTCTCTCTGGAGGAGTTGGCGCGAATCCTGGGCGAGGAGCTCGAACTACCCAACATCGAGCCGCGGGGCAAACAGGCTGTGCGCAGTACTTCGAGCAAGTTCACCGGTATCAGCAGATCCGGACCGCAAAGCCTCCTGCACTTCAAGCGTACCTTCAAGGAAGCTTTGAAGCGCGAGATCGCTACCGGCACCTACGATCCAGACGACCCCATCATCATGCCGGTGCGCGATGATCATCGCTATCGCTATGTTGAGCCGCGCGAGGAGCCGCAGGCCAGCGCCGCTGTCATCTACATGATGGATGTATCCGGCAGCATGGGGCGGGAGCAGAAGGAGATCGTGCGTCTCGAAGCCTTTTGGATCGATACCTGGTTGCGCAGCCAATACAAGAACCTCGAAGTCGAATACATCGTGCATGACGCTGCTGCCCATGTCGTCGATCAGCACACTTTCTTCCATCTGCGTGAGTCGGGTGGCACCAAGATTTCGTCGGCGTACGAGTTGTGCCTCCGGCTGGTCGAAGAGAAGTATCCGCCGTCTGAATGGAACATCTATCCGATGCATTTCTCGGATGGTGACAATTGGTCATCCCGCGACACGGAGCGATGCATCGATTTGCTGCGCAATTCGATTGTCCCGCATTCCAACCAGTTCGCTTATGGCCAGGTAAAGAGCAGCTATGGCTCAGGACAGTTCAAGAAGGACTTGGACCTGGCCTTTCGTGGCGATGACAAGGTCATCACAACCGATATCCTTGACCGTGATGGGATTCTCCCATCGATCAAGGAATTCCTGGGCAAGGGGCGCTGAGCATGGGCAATCTCACCCCGGACTTGGCGAAGTACCGCGATCAGGCCAGAGAACTCGCGGTCCATTACGGCCTGGACTTCTACGAGGTCATCTTCGAGTTGGTCGATTACGACGAGCTCAACATGATCGCGTCCTACGGCGGATTCCCGACTCGCTACCCACATTGGCGATTCGGCATGGAATACGAGCAGCTCGCAAAGAGCTACAGCTACGGACTGTCGAAGATCTATGAGTTGGTGATCAACAATGATCCCTGCTACGCCTACCTCATGCGGGGAAACTCGACCACCGATCAAAAGCTGGTCATGGCTCACGTCTACGGGCACTGCGACTTCTTCAAGAACAACATGTGGTTCTCGAAGACCTCGCGGAAAATGATGGATCAGATGGCGAATCATGGTGCCAAGATCCGGCGCTACATGGATCGTCATGGTGTCGATCGGGTCGAGAACTTTATCGATGTTGTGCAGTCCTTGGACAACCTGATCGACGTCCACTCGCCGTTCATCGAACGCCCTGATGGGCGTCACGACCCAATCGCTGATGAGGCGAAGGAGGGGGAGCCATTCAAGCTCAAGGCGAAGGACTATATGGACCGGTACATCAACCCGGAGTCCACCCAGATCAACGAGGAGCCGAGTGTTGAAGACCAAGCGGCTGACAAGGTAGCCAAGGATACGCAGGCACGGGGCTTCCCCTCCAGGCCGGTAAAAGACGTGCTAAAGTTCCTGCTCGAGCACGCTCCCTTGGAGGAGTGGGAGCAGGATGTCCTCTCACTGCTTCGCGAAGAGGCCTATTACTTCGCTCCCCAGGGCATGACCAAGATCATGAATGAGGGTTGGGCGGTGTATTGGCACTCGAAGATGATGACCAAGCACCTCGTCGAGGCCTCCGAGATCATCAACTACGCGGACTGTCACGCTGGGACCCTCAGCACCGCTCCAGGTCAAATCAACCCGTACAAACTCGGCGTCGAACTCTTCCGCAATATCGAAGAGCGCTGGGATCGCGGCCAGTTTGGCATCGAATTCAACAAGTGTGAGGATGCGGAGGTCAGGCGTAGCTGGAATCTCGAAGCCAATGAGGGTCGCGAGAAGATCTTTCAGGTGCGCAGAATCTACAACGACGTCTCCTTCGTTGATGAGTTCATCAACGAAGACTTTGCCGAGGATCAGAAGCTCTTTGTCTACGGGTTGAATCAGGCGACTGGCCAATACGAGATTGCAGATCGAGACTACACCAAGGTCAAGAAGGCCTTGTTGAACTCGCTAACCAACTTCGGCAATCCCATGATTCAGGTAGTCGACGCCAACTACAGGAATCGCGGCGAGCTCTATCTCTACCACGAATGGGTGGGTCAGGATCTGCAGTTCGAGAACGCGATGCAAACCTTGCGGGGAGTTCACAAATTGTGGAAGCGACCGGTACATATCGAGACGCGCGAAGAGGGCAGCCCCAGGCTGCTCAGTTTCGATGGTGAGACGGCGACGATGGTCGAAATCGGTGCATCCAAACCAGCAGAGGAGGTCGTGGGTAGTCCCGGAGAAGAGAACTGATTCCGATTCGGGACAACCTTGGCCGCCGGGGACTGGTGCCCGTGACCATCTTCTTGATGTTCACCTGGGCCAGCATCTACTTCCTCGAGTTCCAATTGACTACGGAGGAGCTGGGAGAAGTCCAAAACCGATTCGGACTCTTGCCAGGGCGATTCATCAATGCGCTTGCTGCATTGGATGCTGATGGTTGGACATCCCTCTCCAATGCTTCGATTCGGTTTCTCCAGGTTGGGATCCTGCCACTCTTCAGTTACCAGTTTTTGCACGCCGACCTGGTCCACTTGCTGAGCAATCTTCTCTTCTTCTGGGTGTTCGCTAGCAGGCTCGAAACGCGCTTTGGCAGTTGGCGTTTCCTGCTGTTCTTTCTCCTGTCTGGGGCCGTGGCCGGGCTCGCGCAGACCTACCTTGGAACTCTGCAGTGGGTGGTGACAATCGGCGCCTCCGGTGGCATTGCTGGCACTATGTCTGCATACATGTGCTTGTTTTGGCAGAGCCGCATCTTGCTGCTGATTCCAGTATTCGTAGTGCCCATCTTCGTTGAAATCGCGGCGCCGATCTTGGTTCTGGGTTGGTTCGCGTTGCAATTCAGACCAGTCATGAAGCTGCTCGGGCTTGGCCCTGGTGAGCCGATTGCCTGGTTCGCGCATATCGGAGGCTTTGTTGCAGGGCTGGTATTCTTGCCGATTGCGATGCTTGGCTCGCGTTCACGAGGGAGTCGTGGGACTCGCTCTCAATCGGGAGCCGGTACCAGCTGATAGCTCGGTCGCCTTGGTTTAGCTGCGAGCCTTCTTTCGCACCCGGGCCCGCTTCGCGAAAGATGCCTTTACGTCCGGTCGCCCCATATTAGAGACCGCACAGTTTGCGCAGGTCTCGCGCAATTCCATGTGGTGGAGCTGCCGGCGAAGTTCCTTGAATGGTTTGCCTGTCCAGATTTCGCGAAAGTCCTGTGTTTTGAAGTCACCAAAGACCGTGTGCTCCCACCATGAGCCGCAAGGGAAGACCGTGCCATCCGGGTTTACGTGGATGTAGTACCAGGGGAAATAGCATGGGCGGTTGTGGTGATTCTTCTGTTTGGCCTTGAGCAGGAACTCTCGGTTCTTGTGATTGAGGTAATCGTCTACGGAGATCCTGTTGCCCTCGGTTGGGCCAACCAGTGCGTTGCCACCGCCTTCATCCGACATCGGGACCTCTTTCGAGGATTGGACACTCTTTTCATCGAGTGGAATGGGCATGACGACCTTGACGCCCAATTCGTCGGCAACCTTCTGCGCTTCGCGCATGGTGTTGTTGCACAGTGCTGGCTCATTGAGGAGGGATTCTCGTTCCAGATCCATGCCGTCGATCACCGCCATGTGCACGAAGTTCATGTACTTGACACCCTTCTCGTGCATGAGGCGAATCAGATCGGGCATCTCTTGGATGTTCTTCCGCATCAGGACCGCGGTGGCTGAAACTTCCGGATAGCGGGATCCAGCGGCCTCGCGCCGTTCGCGAATCAAATCGAAGCGACTGAGAACTCTCTCGAACTTGGCGGGGCTTCGAATGGCCTCAAAAGTCTCCTTCTTGGCAGCATCGAAAGAAATCGTCAGCAGAGGCATCTGCACGGCAATGATCTTGTCGACGATCTTCTCAGTCAGTGAGATGCCGTTCGTCGAGAAGTGAAAGTTAGGCACGCCATACTGCCGGCACAATTCCAAGGCCCGCGGAAGATCCGGCGCCATGAGTGGTTCTGCGCTCGAGGATAGGACGACATCGTGGGCACGGGGGAATAGGTCGGCAGCTACTTTCTCCAGCAATTCGTTGCCCATCTGCACTTTGCTTTCCACGAAGTCCGGGTGCGCGAAGTGGCACATGAAGCAACGCAGTTGGCAGCGCCCGACCATGTCGAGCTTGACTCTGAGGAAACGTGTTTCGCGGATGACTGGCATGATTGACGGGAGGGACCCATGAAGAGGCTATCCTCCCACGCATTCTCATGGGAGTGTGGATGCCGGCCTGCAGCCATCCTTGCTCCCAGTCGCCCCTCGCATGGGAGTCTTGAGGACTTAGATCACCGTGAAGTGTAGCCCGTCCGAGGTCTGAACCAGCGGGTCCTGCTCGAGTAGTTTGACCAGGGAAGTGCGGAATTCAGCCAGGTCCGGGCGCTCCGAGAGGACTTCATCCGCCGTCATCGGGTTTCGGTAGAGGCGGAGGGCCTCGCGCGCGCGCTGCTGGATCCAACCCATCAGACCGAGGCTGGCTTGGGCAACCATGTCTCCGGGGAGGAACTCGTATCTTCCATGCCTGGCGAGGAGATCCATGAGTAAATGGTCGCTGAGCCAGTCGCCGCCCAGTCCGGCTTCTTCCACCGCCATCTTCACGCCCTTGAGTTGGCTGTAGCCGTGATTCTCTTCGAGGCATCCATCGGTTGCCTGAAGGAGTCTGCGCAGACGATCTTGGTTGAATGGATAGTTCTCAAGTAGATCGACCCGGTCTGGTACAGGCGAGACAAAGAGGCGGTTGCGGTTCATGAGGGCAGAGATCAACCGTCTCCGGCCTTCATTTTGGTTTTGGAGGAAGCGTGAGAAGGGGATCTCACCCATAGCCTTGCGAAGGGCGGTAACCAGTCCCTGGACCAGTGTGGAATGCTCAGTGTTGCGTGGCACGAAGTGTCCCCGTCCCAGGTAACGCAGGGCTGGATCACGTCGCAAGTGATCGTTCAAGAGATAGGACGCGCGAGCCGGTCCCGATCCGGTGTCACTCAGCTCAAAGACATCCTTGCGCTCGCCAGACGAGACGATTTCCTTGCTGATGCGTTCTGCTTCCACACGCAGAAGTTCAAGTTCGTCCAAATGCCGTTCCCGTAGACTCCAGATCTCAAGGTCGAGTTGGAGGAAGCGGCGATCCTTTCGTAGCTCATCCAGGAGGCGGTCCTTTTGGCCGGCCTGAAAACGATCACGGAAGTGGAATAGGAGGTCCTCCAGGCTGAGTGCTGTGCCCAGGTCTTCGATGATGGACTGCAGTCGGTCTGCAACCGAGCCCTGCTTGCGATTGATGAGTTCACCGAGTTTCGGGTCAATCTGAACCGAGAGTTGCAAGTGATCACGGAGTAAGTACAGAAGCAGTTCGCGGGGGACCGGATCGATCAGGTCGCGGACATCTGACTCGAGAGTCTCGACCGAAACAGGCAGATGTCGATCCTCTGTGCAGCGGCGTAGTCGCTTCTTCAGATTCTGCAGAAGCTTGGGTGCGACGCCCGAGAGGAACTCACCTGTGAGATGGAATTCCTCCTGGAACAGAAAGGCTGCCAGGCGCAGAGGGAGTTTCGAATCTCGTGACTCCTTCGCGGCCAGGTGAAGGATCGTACCTGGGGCCAAACGGTCGCCGGTAATGATGCCCTCGAAGGCCTTGAGTTCGGCTTCCGTTGCGCGGCGCAACTCCATCATGTGAGCTGGCAGACGCTTCTCGAGGTTGCGACGTAAGGTGGTCTCGCGAACCTCTACCTGCTCTTCACTGATCTTCCAGCGACTGGCGAGTTGCCGTACGGTTTGCGCCTGGCATCCGAGGCCGACGCGGTACTTCAAGATCTCCCGCTGCCCCTGGTCCAGGATGGTGAGAATCTGCCCCAGGAAGCCACTGAAGGTATCCATGTCTACCGTGCCGTAGCCGGCGACCTGCGCAATGCCCACTTGCAGCATCCGATCGAGGGCGAGACGGATGCTCCGCATCCCCTCGTCGCCGATGCCGGGTTCGTTGACCATGAAGGTTTCGGTCAATCTGAGAACGTCACCGACATGGACGATGCCCAGTCTGCTCAGAGTGTTGTGGAGTTGCTCGTCCAAACCGAGGTCATAGACGCGAAAGCTCAGCAGTGAAGTGGGCAGCAGATGGCTCGGATTGCTTCCGATTAGAGCCCGAATCTTTTGCACCACATCTGAGTAGGTTCGTTCGCCGAAACCTTGAACTGCCAGCAGCTCGCTCTTGGGTGTGGCAAGGAAGGTGCCAACGGTGGTGATTCCCAGTCTGACGAAGGCGCGTAAGGCCCGGGAATTGCTAACGATGCCATTGATCGGCCGTTCGAGATCTCCCGGGTCCGACATGTTTGCCACCGGAGGGGTGGCGCTCATGAACTGCTCAACCTTAGTGGCGAGAGTCTGATAGCTACGCTCTCCGCAGTTTGGTAGGGCCACAAAGTCTGCCTTGTCCCTTGCCAGGAACTGGCCGACGGTTGCGATGCCCAGGCTTGCGCAGGCCACTTCCGCACGTTGGCTTGGGCGCAAATACCTCAGCAGGCAGCTCAGCTTGCGGTCATTCTGGTCGCTCTGCTCACTCATCTCCTAATCCCTGTCCACCTCATCGGCACTTTGGCCGCGAAGAATTGTGCGAAAAACCGGCCTTCTCTGTTCGCGGACCTGCTGGCAGGTGCTGATCTCGTCGTCAGTCATGTGTTCCCGCAAGACATCCTCGCTGTGGCCCCTGAAGAGCAGGCATGTACCGGCGGCAAGGGCGGTTCGCCGCTGGGGATCGGCGAGCATCTCGATGAGCAAGGGCTTGCTCTGTGATGGCTCCAAGGCTTCGAGGATTGGGAGGATCTTGTCCGCATGCCGGCGGTCCTGCCGATACTTTGCCTGCAGCTCATCGACGAGCGCTGCTGCTCCGAAGCCAACCAGAATCCGCTGGTAGGCACGGTCGAAGCCCGCCAGCCTTGGGCTCACATAGGCTTCGATCAAGTCGGGCAGGGCAGCCTCCAGATTGCGTCGGCTCGCCAGGATAATCAGGCTGAAGAGGCGTCGGTCCTCAGTTGCGAGACTCTCCTGGAGGGCAGCCAGGATTGCTCGGTCTCCCCTGGCATCGAGGCCGTTCAGGTCCCTGAGGAGGGGGAGTGTTAGCGCCGAATCATCACGCACACGAACTGAGGGCGAGCTCAGGCCGGCAGTCAGGACTGCAAGCCGTTCGTTGGGCGCATTGCTTTCCAGTAATCCGCGAAGGTGCTCGAGCAGGCCAGGCTCATTCGTCGCCAGGCTTCGAGACGAGCTCACGCAGAGCTTGGCCGAGCTGTCTTCTGACTGCAGAAAAGCGACCAGCCCGGTTCCTGGCACCAGACCCCAGAGGGCGCGACCACATGCGCGCATGCCGGGCTCGCTGAGGGTGATTCTATCCGGGCTTTGACCCTTCAGATCTTCCAGGCTCTGCAGGATGACCCGGGTTTCGCCGCGATCGTCTCGATCGACGGCGACGACGCGAACCCTGGTAATGAGATCAGCGCGCTGGCTGAGCCGCGAAAGACTGCTGGCCTGATCCTGGGCCGCCAGGCTGAAGGAGGCAAGCAGAGCAGCGAGAGCGAGGTTTCTGCCTAGATGGATCATTTCAGGAGCACTCTCTGCCTGAGATAGGCGAGGTTCAGATCTCGCATGCGGAAGTCCAGGGAGACCAGCGCCTCATAGCCAACCGCTGCACCCATGACGTCGACGGAGGAGCTGAATGAATTGTGTAGGCTGCCGTCGCCGTGCAGGGCGGTAGCACCTGTCCCCGGGGCAACCAGACCGACTGAATGGCCAACTTCGTGGGCGAGAATGGTCCCGATTGCAGTCGCCCAGTCGTCCGCGGCGAGGAAGACAGCCAGGTAGCGCGCGTTTTGAACGGTTGTCCCTGTGACGGGATCGAAGTCCGGGTCGAGGACCACCGAATCCTGGGCGTGGCCGCCTGCCGAGGTGCCACCCATCTGCGGGCAGACTGCGAGAAACCTGTTCGCGAAGGAGGTTACGAAACTCGGGTAGACCTGCAGGTGGATTCGGGTTTCGTAGAGGAAGAGCTCCGCTGGGAAGACCCCGACCCCCGGGCTCTTGCCGATGTTGAGGTCGTTGACGTCCGCGTTGCGATAGTCATAGAAGGCTCGGCCCAAGATGCCACTGGAGGCGTCACCGAAGGTTCGTGCTGGATCGGCCTCCGGATCGAGACCGCCGCAGGCGATTTGCATCCGGGCTACACCCAGCGGTTTGCGATGGGTAAAGCGGATGGCTACCGAATCCTGACCCTGTCGCCCGCCGTTGGCCTTGCGTTCGTAGAGCTGATTGCACTGGGTCATGATCCCGTCGCGGACGACCTGAATCATGTAGTCGTTGGTTCCCAGGGGATCGCCGGGCGTAATCAGGCCAAGCCTGGTCAGGTCGTCTTCGAAGTCGCTAGTGCCATTGCCGTCGCGGTCGAGATCGAAACGCACCCAAACCACATGTGTGCGCTCGAATGGCAGGGCCTCCGCGGTCGGAGTCTTGACCATGAAGGTCATCGGGGGCGAGACTGCTTGATTGCCGCTCAAGTCGCTGACCCGGGCGAGAAGCGTGTACTCACCGTTCTCGAGTTCGTGATCCGCATCCAGAATCCAACGGAGATTGCTGCCGTCGACTTCGGCGGTGGCAAAAATAGTCTCAGGGTCCGGACTGTCTCCAGGTCCACTCAGTTCGACCTGGGTGCTTGCCATGTCCAGTGAGAAGTCCAGTGGGTCGATGGCATTGACCAAGATCTCGAACCCGTAGCCTGGCAGGCTCCGTCCGTGTTTGCGGGCATCAGCCAGGTTGTTGACCGTGACCGTCACTGTGGGGGGGATGAGATCGCCGCTGCTACGCACCCGGAAGCTACTGCTCTCGTCGCTTGCCAGCCAGTTCCCGGAGATCTCACGTAGACCGGAGGGTCCACCGAGCATGGTGACGGTGTAGCTGGTGCCGCCAAGCCAGCCAGAACTGGGGACGAAGCGGATGAGCCGATCCGAACGGAGCAGGCTGAGGGCGCCCGACACTGGATTACCCCATTCGTCTTCCACGAAGACCGATCCCGAGTCCACGGTTCCCGGGTCGAGTGGTTCAGTACTCAGGATTGAGATATGCACGCCGATGGGCGCGATGCTCTCACCATTTCGTGGCCAGACCTGAAGCGATGGGGTGCTGGCGTCTTCAGATGTGGTGAAGCTGAGGCTTTGATCAGCCGGGAAGGGATTGCCCGCTAGATCTCGCAGGCCTTCGTGCGTGCCGCGAATGAACAGCTCATAGCGAGTTCCCGGGAGGAGGTTCTCGTCGG